>NZ_JAKUHE010000005.1:0-340678 GCF_022664315.1 Bacillus cereus group sp. BfR-BA-01309 | reverse complement strand
AGCAGAAGAAAGTAGAAGAGCAGAAGAAAGTAGAAGAGCAGAAGAAAGTAGAAGAGCAGAAGAAAGTAGAAGAGCAGAAGAAAGTAGAAGAACAGAAGAAAGTAGAAAAACAGAAACAAGTAGAGACAGCTAAAAAGCCTGAGCAAGGAACTCATGAACAGACTACTGATCATAATGAGAAGCCATCAAAATAAAGTAGCCTCTGTAATAAAAAAGAATGATATATATGAGTGTGAGGGAGTATTTGCCCTCGCACTTATTCCGTTTCTTAAAATATACACATTTAAATTCAGAAAAATCAAAATAATATTGAGAAATAAAAATAATTGAAAATATTGATAAATATTTGTTGTATTTATAGAGTTCTGTTCGTTATAATGAACTTAAGGTTTTTAAAAGAGAACGAACGTTAGCTAAGCTAATATAGTTTTCTTTATGTCCCTTATTGAAAAATAAGGGGTGAAAATATAAAAAACAGCTAGGGGGAATTGATTGTGAGTCTGAAAAAGAAATTAGGTATGGGAGTTGCATCAGCGGCATTGGGGTTATCTTTAATTGGTGGAGGAACATTTGCATTCTTTAGTGATAAAGAAGTATCAAATAATACATTTGCAGCTGGGACGCTAGATCTTACATTGAACCCTAAAACGCTTGTAGATATTAAAGATTTAAAACCAGGGGATTCTGTTAAGAAAGAGTTCTTATTAAAGAACAGTGGTACTTTAGCAATTAAAGACGTTAAATTAGCGACAAAGTATAGTATTACAGATGCAAAAGGTGATAATGCCGGTGAAGATTTTGGTAAGCATATTAAAGTAAAATTCCTTTGGAACTGGGATAAGCAAAGTGAACCTGTATATGAAACAACTTTAGCGGATTTACAAAATGCTGATCCTGATCTTGTTGCTAAAGATATCTTTGCTCCTGAGTGGGGAGAAAAAGGTGGCTTAGAAGCTGGAACAGAAGACTATCTATGGGTACAATTTGTATTCGAAGATGATGGTAAAGATCAAAATAAATTCCAAGGCGATGCATTGAACTTAGAATGGACATTCAATGCTAACCAAACAGATGGCGAAGAAAAATAATAAATAAAAAAAAGCGGGGAATCCCCGCTTTTTTTTATAAAGAAAAAAAGAAGTGCCCGTATTAAGCACTCTTTTATATGTATTATTGTTGATTTTTCTTCCATTGTGTAAATTCAAGAAACTCACGAAATTGTTCTTTGGAGACACCTGAGCTCATTGCATCTTTAACGAGTTGTGTCCATTCGGAGTCTAAGTGATTTTCCTTTGTTGTTTCATCATGAAGTAAAGTATCAACTGGAATTTGTAGAACTGCTGCGATTTTTTCAAGAAACTGAATGGAAGGGTTTTTTTGTAAATTTCGTTCTATAGAACTAATGTAAGATTTAGCAACGCCAGCTTTTTCGGCAAGTTCAGTTAATGAAATACCTTTTTGTAAACGAAGGCGTTTTATACGTTCTCCAATCATATTTGCGCACCTTTCTATCAATATGTCGTCGTCTTATGATGTCATTATTATAACATAAACTTCGTTAAAAAGAACAAACCTATTGAGCCTGACTTGATGTCTTCATACGTTGGAAAAATTGCTCGATGTCTTGCATTGCGATACCAGCGTCTAGAGCTTCAAGTATTAAATCAATCCATTCTTGATCCAGTGCGTCTGTCTTATCTTTGTACAAGTATAATTCCTCCCTAATTATCGGTCATAATTGCTGCTACAGAATACATGATAATGCAATCGAATTTTGTGTTTTATGCATCGAATTATCAAATATTGTGTAGATGAAACAAAGATAAAATCCCCATTAAACTCCCTCTATGGAAATTATAAATTGTTCGATAGAAACTTTCAATATTTTCAGAAAACATTGTTGAATTGTGATATATTCGTATGCTAACTATGGAATTTTTACAAATATATTAAAAACATTACATAATATGACTAAATATTGAAAAAATATTGAATTTTTAATAAAATTCAATTTGTAATACATATTATTTATTAGGGGAGGAAATAAGGGATGAACAAGAAACCGTTCAAAGTTTTATCATCAATCGCTTTGACAGCTGTATTAGGTCTTTCATTCGGAGCAGGTGGCCAGTCTGCATATGCTGAAACACCTGTAAATAAGACAGCTACGAGCCCAGTTGATGATCATTTAATTCCGGAAGAACGTTTAGCAGATGCGCTAAAAAAACGTGGGGTAATTGATTCGAAGGCTTCAGAGACAGAAACAAAGAAAGCTGTCGAAAAATACGTAGAGAACAAAAAGGGTGAAAATCCTGGGAAAGAAGTATCAAATGGGGACCCACTTACGAAGGAAGCATCTGACTTTTTAAAGAAAGTTAAAGATGCAAAAGCAGATACGAAAGAAAAGGTAGATAAACCTGCAACAGGAACACCTGCAGCGACAGGGCCAGTTAAAGGTGGTCTAAATGGTAAAGTACCAACATCTCCAGCAAAGCAAAAAGCGTACAACGGTGATGTTCGTAAAGATAAAGTACTCGTTTTACTTGTAGAGTACGCTGACTTTAAGCATAACAATATCGATAAAGAACCTGGTTATATGTATTCGGAAGACTTTAACAAAGAACATTATGAAAAAATGTTATTCGGTAATGAGCCATTCACATTAGATGATGGAAGTAAAATCGAAACATTTAAACAATATTACGAAGAGCAATCTGGTGGTAGTTACACAGTAGATGGAACAGTTACAAAATGGTTAACAGTTCCTGGTAAAGCTGCTGATTACGGTGCAGATGCTGCAAGTGGCGGTCATGATAATAAAGGACCAAAAGGACCACGAGATTTAGTAAAAGATGCATTAAAAGCAGCTGTAGATAGCGGTATTGATTTATCTGAGTTTGACCAGTTCGATCAATACGATGTAAATGGTGATGGAAATCAAAATCAACCGGATGGTTTAATTGATCACTTAATGATTATTCATGCGGGTGTTGGACAAGAAGCTGGCGGTGGTAAATTAGGTGACGATGCAATTTGGTCACATCGCTGGACAGTTGGACCAAAACCATTCCCAATTGAAGGCACACAAGCGAAAGTTCCATATTGGGGCGGAAAGATGGCAGCATTTGACTACACAATTGAGCCAGAAGATGGCGCAGTTGGTGTATTCGCACATGAATACGGTCATGATTTAGGTCTTCCAGATGAGTATGATACGCAATATAGCGGTCAAGGTGAGCCGATTGAATCTTGGTCTATTATGAGTGGTGGTAGCTGGGCTGGTAAAATTGCAGGAACAACGCCAACAAGTTTCTCACCGCAAAATAAAGAGTTTTTCCAAAAAACAATCGGTGGTAACTGGGCAAATATCGTAGAAGTAGATTACGAGAAATTAAATAAAGGTATCGGTCTAGCGACGTATTTAGATCAAAGTGTAACGAAGTCAGATCGTCCAGGTATGATTCGTGTTAACCTACCAGATAAAGATGTTAAAACAATTGAACCAGCATTTGGTAAGAAATATTATTACAGCACAAAAGGTGACGATCTTCATACAAAGATGGAAACACCGCTGTTCGATTTAACGAATGCAACGACTGCAAAATTCGATTTTAAATCATTATATGAAATTGAAGCAGAGTATGACTTCCTTGAAGTGCATGCTGTAACAGAAGATGGTAAACAAACGTTAATTGAAAGACTTGGTGAGAAAGCTAATAGTGGAAATGCAGATTCGACAAATGGAAAATGGATTGACAAATCATACGATTTAAGCCAATTCAAAGGTAAGAAAGTAAAATTAACATTTGATTACATTACTGATGGTGGTTTAGCATTAAATGGATTTGCTCTTGATAATGCTTCATTAACAGTAGATGGTAAAGTAGTATTTTCTGATGATGCAGAAGGTACACCACAATTAAAGTTAGATGGTTTTGTTGTATCTAACGGAACTGAGAAGAAAAAACATAACTATTATGTAGAGTGGAGAAACTATGCTGGTGCAGATAACGCGCTGAAATTTGCTCGTGGTCCAGTATTTAACACTGGTATGGTTGTATGGTATGCGGACTCTGCTTACACAGATAACTGGGTTGGCGTACATCCAGGACACGGTTTCCTTGGCGTAGTTGATTCTCACCCAGAAGCAATTGTAGGAACTTTAAATGGTAAACCGACAGTTAAGAGTAGTACACGATTCCAAATTGCTGATGCTGCGTTCTCATTCGACAAAACGCCAGCTTGGAAAGTTGTATCTCCAACGCGTGGAACGTTTACGTATGATGGCTTAGCAGGTGTACCGAAGTTTGACGATTCAAAAACGTATATTAATCAACAGATTCCAGATGCAGGACGTATTTTACCGAATCTTGGCCTGAAGTTTGAAGTAGTAGGACAAGCTGATGATAATTCTGCAGGTGCTGTTCGTTTATATCGTTAATACAGTAAAACTACCGAGAGATTTTCTTTCGGTAGTTTTTTTGTGAGCAATGAATTTTATATAAAAGAAGAAATTATATATAATGTAACTTTACGAATAGAATTTTATTATATATGAAGTCTATATAAATAATGAAAGAATTGGATAAAAATAGTGGGAGAAGGTGAATGAATGAGTGTTTCTTCTATTGTAAATAAACAAAAGGCATATTTTTATAATGGCCATACGAGAAGTATAGAAGTGAGAAAGAATAACTTGAAGATGCTTTATGAAGGCATTCAGCGCTTTGAAGAAGAAATATTTCAGGCATTGAAATTAGATTTAAATAAGTCAGTTCATGAGTCGTTTACAACGGAAGTTGGATATGTATTAAAGGAAATTTCCTTTCAATTGAAGCATATTTCATCGTGGAGTAAACCGAAGCGAGTTCGAACAGCACTTACTCACTTTGGATCAAAGGGGAAAGTCGTGCCTGAACCATACGGTGTGACACTTATTATTGCACCGTGGAATTATCCGTTTCAATTAGCAATTGCCCCACTTGTAGGAGCGCTGGCAGCTGGAAATACAATCGTTTTAAAGCCGTCAGAGCTAACGCCAAACGTTTCCAAAGTGCTTACGAGAATGTTAGAAGAATTATTCCAAGAAGAGCTTGTAGCGGTAGTAGAAGGCGGCGTTGAAGAGAGTACAGCTTTGCTGAAGGAACCATTTGATTATATTTTCTTTACAGGTAGTGTGGGCGTTGGGAAAGTTATCATGGAGGCAGCAGCAAAACAGTTGACGCCGCTTACGTTAGAACTTGGCGGAAAGAGTCCATGTATTGTACATAAAGATGCAAAAATAGATGTAACAGCAAGACGAATTGTGTGGGGAAAGTTTTTAAATGCAGGGCAAACGTGTGTAGCGCCTGATTATATGTATGTGCATGCTTCGGTGAAAGAACAGTTAATCGAGGCATTACGACACGAGATTGCGGAGCAGTATGGAGAAAATCCACTGAACAACGACAATTATGTACGAATTGTGACTGAACGTCATTTTGAACGTTTATGTACATTTTTGAAAGATGGTAAAACGGTAATCGGCGGGAATTATAAAAAAGAAACGTTACATATAGAACCAACAGTGTTAACGAATGTTACATGGCAAAGTACTGTTATGGAAGATGAAATTTTTGGTCCGATTTTACCAATTATAGAATACGACAATATAGAAGAGGTAATTGGCACAATTCAGCAACATCCGAAGCCGTTAGCGTTATATGTATTTTCTGAAGATAAAGAAGTACAAAAGAAAGTGACGAGTAATATTTCATAT
Source organism: Bacillus cereus group sp. BfR-BA-01309 (assembly GCF_022664315.1). Taxonomy (NCBI): domain Bacteria; kingdom Bacillati; phylum Bacillota; class Bacilli; order Caryophanales; family Bacillaceae; genus Bacillus; species Bacillus cereus group sp. BfR-BA-01309. Next base: position 334,920 of record NZ_JAKUHE010000005.1, on the reverse strand, counting down.
GGTGGAGGCTGTATTAATGATGTTGTCTATCATCTTGCAACGCCATATTTACCTTTTGGAGGCGTCGGAAGTAGTGGATTAGGTAGTTATCATGGGGAAGAAAGTTTTCGGACTTTTTCACATTATAAAAGCATTTTAGCCCAATCTACGGCATTCGATATGAAAATTCGTTACTCTTCTACAAAAAGTGCTTTAAAATTCATACGAAAGTTGTTAAAATGATGATGGTGTTTATCAGTAGGCGTAGCCGTATGATAATAGCCCCTTCGCAATGGAAGGGGTTTTTCTGTTCGACACATGTATCGTGCGAAAATGAATCAAACATACTACATAAAGAATAGAAGAGAACGCTGTTAAACAATCATTTTTGTTTGGATCGAAACAAAAAATAGTCTATAGAACATAAATATTTATTCATGAATATAAAAATTAAAATTTAAGGTAGATAGGACGGGAAAATGAAAAAGATTATTAAAGTTGAAGCAGTAGAAAAACATTTTGGAAATCAAGTGATTATCCCACCTCTTTCTTTAGACATTAAAGAAGGGGAATTTTTAACGATTTTAGGGCCGAGTGGTTGCGGGAAAACAACGTTACTTCGTATGATCGCAGGTTTTGAAACGCCAACTAAAGGGAATCTTTTATTAGATGATGAAAAGATTAACGATTTGCCACCATATAAGCGTCATATGAACTTAGTGTTCCAACATTATGCGCTATTCCCACATATGAATGTGGAGAAAAATATTTGTTTCGGTATGAAAATGCAGAAAGTACCGGCAGCAGAGCAGAAAGAGCGTGCTGAAGAGGCAATGCGTTTAACGCAGTTACTTGAGTTCCGTAATCGTAAACCTGCAAAGCTTTCTGGTGGACAGCAGCAGCGTGTAGCAATTGCGAGAGCGATTGTAAATAACCCGCGTGTATTATTACTAGATGAGCCACTTGGAGCGTTAGACTTTAAGTTAAGAAAAGATTTGCAACGTGAATTGAAAAACTTACAACGTAATTTAGGAATTACGTTCATATACGTAACGCACGATCAAGAAGAAGCGATGAGCATGAGTGATCGTATTGTCGTTATGAATAAAGGACATATTGAACAAATTGGAACGCCGAAAGAAATTTACAATAAGCCGAAAACAATGTTCGTTGCGACATTTATCGGTGAAAATAATATTGTGAAAAACGGGGAAGGCTATGTAGCAATTCGCCCTGAAAACGTAAAAGTACGTTCGGTTGAAGAGCCGATTTTAAAAGAATACCATCTTGGACATATTGAAGACGTTGAGTTTGTTGGAAATATGGAAAAGCTGTATGTACGTGACGAGAAAACATCAGAATTACTAATGGCATATCAAACTGCTGAAGAAGCAGCGCAGTGGAGCATTGGAGATAATGTATACGTAGGCTGGGAGCAAGAGGACGAGGTGACCTTAAATTGAAAAAAGGGAAATTACTCGCACTACCGACAGTCGCGTGGCTGTTAATCTTCTTCCTAATTCCCCTTCTGTTTGTATTGGCATTTGCCTTTATGCAGCGCGGGGCATATGGGACAGTGGAAATGCAATTTACATTAGAGAACATAGCGCGTGTGTTTGACCCATTATATATGGGGACGTTATGGGAAACAGTGAAAATTGCGGTTATTACGACAGTACTATGTTTACTGATTGGTTATCCATTTGCATATACAATTACAATTGTTGATCGTAAATATCGTTCCATTCTTTTATTATTGGCAACGATCCCGTTTTGGATTAACTTCCTTGTTCGTTCATACGCATGGATTGTTATTTTACGTTCACAAGGTCTTGTAAACACATTGCTATTGAAACTAGGCATTATTAGTGAACCTTTAAATTTACTATATAATACACCTTCTGTAGTACTCGGAATGGTTTATTCTTTATTACCATTTATGATTTTACCGGTGTATGCAGCGATTGAGCAGCTTGATAAGCGTAAGCTAGAAGCAGCTTATGATTTAGGTGCAACACCAGCAAAGGCATTTTGGAATGTAACAGTACCAATGACGATGTCAGGGATTGCTACTGGTTCTATTTTAGTGTTTGTTTCTTCTATCGGAATGTTTGTTGTATCAGACGTTATGGGTGGATCGAAGGTAGCATTAATCGGAAACGTAATTCAAAATCAATTCTTAGGAGCGCGTGACTGGCCGTTTGGATCTGCGTTATCTATGATTGTTGTTCTATTCTCTGTTCTGTTAATTTACTTATATTATCGTGCAACGAAAGTATATAAATATGATGGGAACGGAGGGGAATAGGCAAAGATGAAGAAGTTTTTAGTTTCTTATTCTTGGTTAATTTTATTGTTCTTGTATTTTCCAATGATGGTTTTAATGGTATATTCCTTCAATGATTCTCGCATTAATGCGGAATGGGAAGGCTTTACACTCCATTGGTATACAGATTTATTTCAAAAGCAAGATGTTATTGATGCGTTTATAAATAGTATGACGATTGCGATCGTAACGACGATTGTAACGACAGTTCTTGGTGTGATTTTTGCAATTGCATTACATCGTTATAAGTATCGTTATGAAGGGGCTATTAACGGTCTTGTGTATTTACCAATTTTAATTCCTGATATTTTAATGGGATTATCTTTACTTATCTTATTTAGTCAATTAGGTATGGAACTTGGCAAAACAACAATTATTATTGCGCACATTACATTTAGTATTTCATTTGTTGTCGTTATTTTAGCAGCACGTCTTTCTGGTATGGGACGTGATTTAGAAGAGGCTGCAAATGATTTAGGAGCAACGCCGTGGCAAACGTTCCGTTATGTAACGTTCCCAGCAATTGCACCAGGAGTTATTTCAGCCGCATTATTAACATTCACATTATCAATTGATGATTTTGTAATTAGTTTCTTCGTATCAGGACCAGGATCAACAACATTGCCATTATACATTTACAGTATGGTTAAGCGCGGAGTATCACCAGAAATTAATGCACTTTCTACAATTTTAATTGTAGCTATCGTAGGATTAATGGTTCTATCTGAAATCTTCCGTAACAAAGGTACAGATGGTGAAGAAAACTCTGGAGGACACCTTCCTTTATAATACGAACGATATAGAAAGTACGAGGGGGTAATAAACCGATGAAATTAATGAAAAGATTAGCCGGCGCAGCAATTAGCTTTAGCCTTGTTGCCGGTGTACTTGCTGGTTGTGGTGAAAAGAAAGAAGAATTAAACATTTATAGCTGGGCTGACAATTTTGATGAGCAAGTGCTAAAAGATTTTGAAAAGAAATATAACGTGAAAATTAACTATGATAAGTATGCAAGTAATGAAGAAATGCTTGCGAAATTACAAGCAGGTGGCGCAAAGTATGATTTAATTCAGCCGTCTGATTACATGGTTAAAACAATGGCGAAAATGGATTTATTAGCGCCGTTAGACAAAAAGAATATCCCGAATATCGAAAATATGATTTCTAACTTCAAAACACCGGCGTTTGATCCAGAGAATAAATATTCTTTAGTATATACTTGGGGTGTAACAGGGATTGCATATAATAAAAAGTATGTGAAAGAAGCTCCTACAAGCTGGGCTGACCTATGGAATGAGAAATATAAAGGGCATGTAACTTTATTAAATGATTCTCGTGAAGTGTTAGGAATGGGTCTTAAAAAGCATGGATTCTCAAACAGCACGAAAGATGATGCACAGTTAAAGACAGCAGCAGATGATTTAAAGAAGCTACTTCCAAACTTATTAGCATTTGATACAGATAATATTAAACAAAAATTCATTACAGAAGATGCTTGGATCGGAACAGTTTGGTCTGGAGATGCAGCATTTATCGCAAAAGATAATAAAGATGTAGAATATGTTGTACCAAAAGAAGGCGGCACAATTTGGGCTGATACGTTAGCAATTCCAAAAGGTGCGAAAAACAAAGAGCTTGCAGAGAAGTTTATGAACTACTTATTAGATGAAAAAGTAAGTGTGAAAAACTACGAGTCAATTGGATACAGTAATCCTAATGAAAAAGCTCATCCTCTACATAGTAAAGAATATCGTGACAACCATATGATTTTCTTAACGAAAGAGGAATTAGATCGTACAGAATGGCTTGTTGATGTAGACGATAAGCTAAAAGACTATGATCGTTACTGGACAGAGTTAAAAACAAAAGGTAAATAAGTAAGGAAATGCGGTTTCTAAAGTAGAAATCGCATTTTTTCATAGTAGGAGGAACTCGTTTGAACAAGAAGTTACATCAATATGAGGTAGTATGTATCGTTTTATTACTTGCTGTATTTGGCATTGTTGCTTGGCGAGTACATGTGGGTGGCGTTACAGTGATGGATACATATGTCCGAGGATTAGTAAAAGGATTACAAACAGAAGATTCGCTTACATTTTTCTCATACTATACAAAAGTAGGGTCTGCAATTGGGATCGTAACTACGCTCGTTATAAGTTTACTTGTTTTTTGGAGAAAACGTTATTACGCTGCGATGATCGTGTATCCAGTTGGTATTTTAATAACGCATCTTGTGAATAAAGGGATAAAAGAAATTGTGAAAAGAGAACGTCCGTCGTTAAATGAAGCATTGGATGCACTTGGATATAGTTTCCCTAGTGGGCATGCAATGTTATCTATTATGACATTCGGGTTTCTGGCTTATATCATTGCGGCAAATTTGAAGAGTGTAACAGGAAAATATGTTATAACGATCTTGATGGGAATAGTCATTGTATCGATTGGGTTAAGCAGAGTTATTTTAAATGTACATTATCCAACTGATATTTTAGCTGGTTATTGCGTAGGTGGTATTTTGTTAATTATAGCGATTTACTGTCATCGTTTACTTACCGAGAGATTGGGGCTTAATAAAGAGAGATAAAGTGAAACTTTAATCAGTGGGAGTTTTCTTCATCCCCTACTGATTATCAGCCCCACCAATCGGACTTTAATGGGCAGCCACCCCCGCCTAAATTCTTTGCTTTCGCTGAATTTTGAGGTGGGGGTCTTACTGCCCATTAAAGCGGGATAAAAAAACGTCTAGAAAAACTATCATTATAGTGTTTCTAGACGTTTTTTGTTTGTCTGAAGATGTGATACAGTATAAATGACAATTGAATTATTTAAAGTAGGTGAAAATGTGTGAAGACAAATGTACATAAAGTAGATAAGTGGGGGAAGTTAGGAGCTTTTTTGTATCAGTTTCGTTATACAGTAATTGTAGCGTTACTATTGCTTGCGATCGCACTTGGTATTTTTGCTCCAAAGCTACCAGGAGTATTAGGTGGTGACGGTTTCCAAACAGAAGGGGACTATCAAAAAACGAAAGAAATTTTAGATAAAGATTTTAAGAGGTCTCAAGATACACTTTTACTCGTTTTTGAGAAAAATAAAGGTGTTTCACATGAAGAATTTCAAAGGCAGGTAGAGGGAATTGTAAAAAATGTACAAGAGAAAGAGACTTATGAATCTTTCCATCACCCAGTGCAAAATAAAGAAATGTTACAAGATGATATCGGCTATGCGACAATTTTATTTTCCGGGAAAACAAATAAGGAACGAATGGAAAAGACATTACAATTTGCTGATAAAATCGAAAAGGAAAGTAATGCAGCGTTAAAAGTAACGCCTACAGGGTTTCCAAAAATTAATAAAGAGATTAATGAAAGAACGCAAAATGATTTAAAAGTAGCAGAGATGATTGGGTTACCGATTGCATTTCTCGTATTACTATTTTCATTTGGTAGCCTTTTGGCATCTATTTTACCAATTGTAAATGGGGCACTTAGTGTTATTAGTACGATGGGCATATTATACTTTATAGGTGTCGATAAGGAACTATCTATCTTTGTGTTAAATGTTGCACCGATGATTGGACTTGCGCTATCTATTGATTTTGCGCTATTATTTGTAAATCGTTTTCGAGAGGAAGTTGCAAAGCGAACGGTAAAAGAAGCGATAGCAATTACATATCAGACAGCAGGGCGTGCAATTGTATTTTCAGGATTATGTGTATTTGTTGGGTTATCGGGTTTGTTCTTCTTTAAAATTGATTATATTCAGTCTGTCGCAATTAGCGGAATGATTGTTGTGATTATGAGTATTTTATTCTCACTCACACTTCTTCCAGCGCTATTATCATTAATTGGGAAACGAATATTAAAAAAGAATCAAGTAGCACATACACCGGCAAAGGCGTGGCGTAAATTTGCACAATTTGTAATGAAACATCCAATTGCGATGATTATTGTTGTTACAACATTTATTGTTATTTGCTTATTACCATTACGTACAGCTAATTTGCAGTTCCCTGACGTGGAAGCTCTACCTAAACAAAGCGATACAAGAATTGCATATGAGAAGTATGAAGAAGCATTTAATAAAACGGCAAAAATACATGCTGATGTTACGTTAGTGGTAGAGACGAAAAAAGATATGAAAGAAAAAGAAAGTTTACAAAAGGTTGAAGAAGTCGTTCAAAAGTTAAAAGATGATAAGAAAGTGCATGAGGTAAGAAGTTTATATGACGGGTTAACAGATATGAAAGCAGATCAAGTTGCTGGAATGTTAGAGTTACCAGAAGCAGCGAAACTAGCTCCTGTATTTGAAGCATATACAAAAGGGAATAAGACGACGATAGAAGTCTTTCTAAAAACGAAACCACGTACTGAAACTGCTAAACAGTGGGTTCGTGATTTTAAACAAAATTATAAAGAAACAGATGTTACGTATTATTTAGGTGGGATGACGACGTTCCAACAAGAGTTAGAAGATGAAATTAAAGATAAAGTTGCAATTGGTATGTCTGTTATATTTGGATCGACCTTTGTTATATTATTATTTGCATTCAGATCTATACTCATTCCGATTAAGGCAATTATTATGAATATACTTAGTTTAAGTGCAACAATCGGAATTGTTGTTTGGTTATTTGAAGGTGGGCATTTTGGTTTAGAAGCGAGTCCGGTTCTATTTGTCTTACCAATCTTCATTTTCGGTCTCGTATTCGGGCTTAGCATGGATTATGAAGTCTTTCTTATTTCACGTATTCATGAATTGTATGAAGAAACAGGAGATAACGATCAAGCAACGTTAGAAGGACTTGTGTCAACAAGTAGGATCATTACATCAGCTGCGTTAATTATGATTGTTGTAACTGGTGCGTTCGCCTTTACTGATATCCTACCAGTAAGGCAAATGGGGCTTGGCGTTGCATTAGCGATATTCCTTGATGCAACAATTATTCGTCTTATGCTCGTACCAAGTTTAATGAAATTGTTTGGAGACTGGAACTGGTGGTTACCATTTCGAAAGAAAAGAGAAGAGAAAAATCATCGTAAAAAATACTCATCTATAAGATGAGTATTTTTTTATGAATAGCAAGGCCTACATTTTGCAAATAGTATGTGATAAGAAGATTACATATAAGTAGGTGAAGGCAATGTTTCGTTATTTTAAGTTTAAGCTAAATGATACAGTACAGTTTGCAGAAAACGATGGGCATATGTATCGCATTGTCGGTTATCGGTTAGAAAAAGGATTTTATCCAAAAGATGAATGGACTCATATTATTTATGAATTACTGAGAGATTTTGATGGATATACGATGGATGCGGAAGAGGAGGAACTTGTAAAGGTCATTCAAGTAGAGGATGAGTATTACAAAATACAAGAGGTATCGGGCTATCGTTATCCAGTAAAAATGAAGCAAAAACAACACGTGATGAAAGTAGAAAAGATGGATGATTTATTAGATACGTATAATGATTATAAAAGACTGGCGGATTTCTTTAAAGATTTATCGTATGAACAAAAAGCGGAAGAAGTATTGCAAGAAATGAAAAGGCGTAGAGCGTGAGGGGCAGTCTACTATAAGACTGCCCTCTATTTTTGACGGTGCATCAAAGTGTATTTTCCGTTACAATGAGAGAATCAATAGAAATAAGGTGATACAGTATGGAAACGAAGAAAAAGGGCGAATGGTGCGAAATTACTGTTCCAGCTATATGGAATGGCATAAGTATTGATTCGTTATTAAAAATAGAATGGGAAATACCGAAAAAGTTGTTACATCAGCTTCGTATGGAAAAAGGTGTTACCGTTAACGGAGAACAAAGAAGATGGAATGAGCTTTTAAATGAAGGCGATAAGTTGCAAGTTCATATGTTTGTGGAGGAAGAATACGATGTAGAGCCTGAATATGGTGAATTACATGTAGTATATGAAGACGATCACGTACTCATCGTAAATAAGCCTGAGAAGATGGATACACATCCTGCTGAAAAAGGTGGAACGGGAACACTTGCAAACCTTGTTGCCTTTCATTTTCAAATGCAAGGTTTAGAGACGAAGGTTCGTCATATTCATCGGTTAGATAAAGATACGACAGGCGGTGTCGTGTTTGCTAAACATAGAATTGCTGGTGCAATTATGGATCGTTTATTAATGGAACGAAAGATTAAAAGAACATATGCGGCGCTTGTGGAAGGAAAAGTAAAAGGTAAGCAAGGAACCATTGATGCAGCGATTGGAAGAGATCGTCATCATGCGACGAGACGACGTGTTTCTCCAAAAGGAGATCAAGCAATCACATATTATAAAGTAGAGAAGTATTTTAAAAAACAAAATGTTACGCTCGTAACGTTACAATTAGAAACTGGTAGAACTCATCAAATTCGTGTTCATATGAGCTATAATGGTAATCCATTAGTTGGAGATGTATTATATGGTGGACAAACGAAACATATGACAGGGCAAGCATTACATGCGATGAAGATTCATTTCTTACATCCAATTATGAAAGAAGAGATCGAAGTGGATGTACCATTTCCTGCAAAATTAAATAATACAATGAAAGAATTTCAAAGAATGAATGCGTAAAGTGTAAGTTTAAGTTTGAGAAAAGTAGATTTTTGCAGGAATTTCTCTAAAAGAAGCGAAGCCGTTAAGAGAAAAGAGAGGTGAAAATCACTTGATCAAATATAAATATATATTAGGAATAGCTTTCGTTTGTCTTTTAGTTACTCTATGCCTCTATCCATATTTACCGGATCTTATGGCAATACATTGGAATGAAAATGGTGAGCCAAACGAGTTTATGAGTAAACAAGTTGTTATAGCATTTATTCCTTGTCTTATTATTTTTTTACATGGCTTCGTGTATATTATTTCACATAATATATATAAATTTAATGAAGGTGAGCATGTCATTATAAGTGGATTTCTAAAGACGATTACTTTATTTATGGTGTTTATCCATACGCTCATTCTCTTTATTAATTTTGGAAGTAGGATAGCCTTTCAGACAGGACTAACGATTGGAATTAGTATGTTTCTTTTTATGCTTAGTAAAGGCTTTAAAACAGTTAAGAGTAAGGAAAAAGACCCAATTAAATTACAAAAAATTCGTTTAGTGAGTAGGCGGATTTTTCAAGTGATGGCATGTAGTATATTGTTTTCATTGTTTTTGAACTTGAAATGGGGATTTTATGTGTTACTTAGTGTAATAAGCTGTGGCTCTATTTTGTTTATGTTTTACATAATGTACTCATACATAATAGAAAGTTATGAAACGTAAAAAAGAGTCTTCTCATTATGAGAAGACTCTTTTAATCTATTTACTTCGTAATAAATTGTTGTGTCCAGTAGTTGCCGCTTTCTACATAGCCAACACCGATGTGAGTGAAGCTGTTATTTAAGATGTTTGCACGGTGTCCAGCACTGTTCATCCAAGCTTGTACTACTTCTTCAGGTGTACGTTGGCCTTGAGCGATGTTTTCACCTGCAGATGTATAAGAAATACCAAATTTCTTCATCATGTCAAACGGAGATCCGTAAGTAGGGCTGTTATGATCAAAGTAGTTGTTTTTTTGCATATCTTCAGATTTAATACGTGCTACTTTGCTTAATTCAGTGTCGATTTTTAAAGCTGATAAACCTTGTTTTGCACGCTCAGCGTTTGTTAATTCAACAACACGTTGTTCGAACTCGCTTAAAGATTTTGCTTCTTCAGCAGGCTTTTGCTCAGCTGGTTTTTGTTCAGCCGGTTTTTGAGTATTGTTGTTTTCAGCCGGTTTTTGAGCTTCTGGTTTTTGAACTTCTTCAGCAGGCTTTTGCTCAACTGGTTTTTGCTCAGCAGGCTTTTGAGTTTCTGGCTTAGCTGTTGGTTGCTCAGTTACAACATTTTCAGTAGGTTGTTGACCAGGAATATAGCAATTTGGTTGGAAGTTTCCTTGTTGCCATTGTGCTAATGATTCTACGCCCATAGATTGTAAGAATGCTTGTAATTCTTGTTGGCTCATTTGCTTCATCATCACTTTTGAATGCTGAATATTTTGAACCTTTATGTTGGATGGTTGTACTGTTGCAGCTTGTGCATCTAGAGAAGATACTCCTAATGTAAGAGCTGTTGCAGCAGCTACAGATAATAAAACACGCTTTTTCATGATGTGTGTCCCCCTATGTAAAGTTTTAATTTGTTTTCACACGATTTGTTTTTGACAGCCTGTCTGACTGACAAATTCATCGTAGCATAAAATTTGCGAGAAAAAAGATGGAAAAAAATTCATAGTCTTTAAAATTACCTAATTTATCCTAAGAAGGGAAAAGAGAAAAAATAAGAGAAACATAGAGTATAAAAGGAATTTTCAGCATTTTTATACTATGTTATAGGAGGGGATTTTTGGATGGATTTACCTAAATAGAAAATGAAGAATCCTATTGTATCAATGGTTTGAGAGGTTTTTTGAGGAATATACTGGATTGTTTTTTACAAAACTGTAATGTTTTTGTTGTTCTTTTTTATAATAAAGTAACATATTTTTAATGTTGTAGAGGACAAAAAAGCGGCTATCTCTTTACGTAGACGAAGGAGATAGCCGTTTTCTTATTATTACGTATGTTACGAGTTATTACGAGTTGGTTTCAATTGCTTCTAATAATAAATCTACAATGTGAATTCCTCTCATTTTATGAGAAAGACCTTCTCGTTCAATGCCTAATTTCATTTGTAATAAACAACCTGGATTGGCAGTAACAATGGTTGCTGCTTCTGTTTCATGCACGCGATCCATTTTATAATCTAGAAATTCCATGGATAACTCTGAATGAACAATATTGTAAATACCAGCAGAACCACAGCAGCGATCCGCATCTTTCATTTCACGGTATGTTGCGCCTTGAATTGCTTCTAGTAACATACGAGGTTCTGAAGATGTTCGCATAACATTGCGTAAATGACAAGAGTCTTGATACGTAATAATTTGCGGCTGGAGTCGTAAATTATTACGTTTATGGAAATCTAGTTCTACTAGAATAGCAGTAATATCTTTAATTTTAGAAACAAACTGCTTTGCACGTTCAGCCCACTGAGGATCGTCTTTTAAAAGATAATCGTAGTCTACGAGGTAAGCTCCGCAACCACCAGCATTCGTAATGATATAGTCGATGTTTAAATCTTCGAAGGCTGTTATATTACGTTTCGCTAATTCTTTTGCTCCACTTTTCTCACCAGCATGTCCATGTAATGCCCCGCAGCAACTTTGTGTTTTCGGAATAACGATATCACAACCAGCTAACTGAAGTAGTTTCATCGTTGCATTATTTGTTTCTAAAAACATCGTATCCATTAAACAACCTGTGAAGAATGCAACTTGTTTCTTCTTTGTACTTTCAGCAGGTAAAAATGCAGGACGATCTTTCATTGCTTTCATTTTTGGGACTTTTGGTAAAACGAGATCCATCGTTGCAAGTGTTTCAGGGAATAACTTCATAATCCCTGTTTTATGTGTTAGTGTTTGTAAACCGGAACGTTGGTAAAATCCGATTAATCCTGTTAATGTTCTCATTCGATTTTGATGCGGGAATAGTCCTTCAAAAACGACTTTACGAACAGCTTTCACTGGCATGGAGAACTTTTTGTTTTGATTTATAATATCACGAGTTTCTTCTAATAAATGTCCATAATTCACACCTGATGGACAAACAGGTTCACAAGCGCGGCAGCCAAGACAAACATTTAATGTGTTTTCAACATCTTCATCTGGCTCAATTAAACCGTCAACGACCGCTTTCATTAATGCGATACGTCCACGTGGTGAATGTGATTCTTTATATCCAGATTGAATATAAGTAGGACAAGTTGGTAAGCAGAAACCGCATCTCATACAGTTTAGTAGTTCATCTTCACTTAATCGTTCTTTAAATTCCTTTTGAATGTTTTCTTTATTTAATGTTGTCATCGCTCAACCACCACTCTTTTACGAGTGTCCTTCGCGAACATCTTTCCTGGATTCATAATGTTATTTGGATCGAAGGCTTGTTTAATCCCCTGCATAGCAGCAATACCTTCTTTACCTAATTTCATTTCTAAATACGGAGCTTTCATCGCACCAACACCATGTTCACCAGTAATCGTGCCGCCAAGTTCAATTGCTTTTGCAAATATTTCAGCAAAAGCTTGTTCAGCCCGGTGCATTTCTTCTTCATTACGAGCATCTGTCATACAAGTAGGATGTAAGTTACCATCACCAGCATGTCCAAATGTACAAATAGGAATATTATATTTTTTTGCAATGGCATTAATCGCTTCAACCATTGGAGCGATTTGTGAACGTGGTACCGTTGCATCTTCCAGTATTGTAGTAGGCTTTAATCTTGCAAGTGCTGATAGTGCACTACGGCGAGCTGTTCGAAGCGCATCTGCTTCTGCTTCATCTTTTGCAACGCGAACATTAACTGCATTCATAGAGCGGCAAACGTTGGCCATTTTTTCAATATCTCGATTGACAACTTCAGGCGGACCATCTTGCTCAATTAATAAAATTGCTTTTACGTCAGTTGGTAAACCGATTTGAGCAAACTCTTCTACTACTTCAATTGTCGGTTGGTCTAAAAACTCAAGTGTCGCTGGAATGATTTTATTTGCAATAATAGAAGAAACAGCACGTGCAGCTTCGTTAATATCTTCATAGAGCGCAAGCATCGTTTTCTTCGTTTCAGGCATAGGAACAAGTTTTAATATTGCTTCTGTTACGACGCCAAGTGTTCCTTCAGAACCGATAAATAACCGAGTTAAATCGTAACCAGCTACATCTTTTGCTAATTTACCGCCAGTGCGAATAATATCGCCATTTGGTAAGACAAGTTCAAGACCCATCACATAATCACGTGTTACGCCGTATTTTAATCCGCGTAATCCACCTGAGTTTTCATTAATGTTACCGCCGATTGTAGAAATTTTCATCGAGCTTGGATCTGGTGGATAAAATAAACCTTTTTCTTCTACCGCTTTAATAATATCAAGCGTAATCACACCAGCTTGTACTGTGATTGTTAAATTCTCTTCATCAATTTCTAAAATGTTATTCATATGACGGAAGATAAGGACGATACCGCCCTCAAGTGGACATGTTCCTGCGCAAAGGTTTGTTCCAGAGCCACGAACATATACAGGAATGTTGTGAGTGTTACATACTTTTAACACTTCTGCTACTTCATTTGTATTACGAGGAGCAATGACTGCATCAGGCATTGCTTGGAAGTTTGGAGTGGCATCATAACTATACGTTAAACGCCCCATATTGGATGTATCTACATTATCTTCGCCAACAATGGATACGAATGAATGAATAATTTGCTTTTCTAACATTGGAAATCCCCCTCAAACTGTTAACGTATTTAGTCATTATAAAAAACGTTGTCACAGTGCTTTCATTATAATGATAAAAAAGTTGGGGGATTCTTTCTATGTATAATCATCTAAAGATTACTCTATTTTATCGTTCTTTTTTGTGTGATTATCTAATAAGAGGAGCGAGAAGTATAGAATATGTAAGTCTTTGAATTGTTTCGGATCAAGTCCTGTATGCTCCTCGACCTTTTTAAGTCTGTAATGCAATGTGTTAATGTGTATATGTAATTGTTCAGCTGTTTGTTTATAGGATTGGTTATAATCGATAAATAAGCGTAAAGTGTGCATAAGCTCAGGAGATGATAGTAAGTTTTCAATCGTGCGCCTTAGAAACTGTTCCCGCGTTTCTGCAGAAATATCTTGTAAGCACATTTCTAAACGTAAATCTTCATTAAATACAATTTGTTTCGTTTCAAGTGATACGGAAAGAGCTTGCAATGCTTGTTCGTACGATAAGTTCATATTGCTTGGCGTAACGGACTGTCCAATCCCGATATATAAAGGAATAGAAAACGAATTTTCACAGTCTTGTTTTAATCGTGTTAAAAATTGATACGTTTGTTCTTTGGAGCCCGTGGCTGTAAATAAAATGAACCGATCATTTCCCCAGCGAACAAATAGATGCTCCTTTGTTAATAGATTGCGTACGTGTTGCCAAATTTTACGCTGAAGCATCGTGTCATTTTGATCGATAGAGAACAAAATAAGTTGTTTCTTCTTATATAAATCAATACCAAGTGTTTTTGCGCGATCGAGAAAGCTTGGAGACCAGTCTGTATTTTGAAGCCAATCAAAGACAAATGCTTCATAAGAACGGTGTTCAAGTTCTAGTTGTTCTAAAAAGTAGTTTTCGTGAATGAGTAGTTCGGTCATTTTACGTAATATTTCTCCGTATTGTGAAATGTTTTCAGGTTCGCCTGTAATTCCAATGACACCAATTACTTCGTCATGGAATAGTAAGGGGAGGTTCATACCCGCCTTTACACCTTGCAAACGTCGTTCATCTTCTTTTGTAATAATGACAGTTTTCTTTTGTTTTGCACAGCGGAGTGCGCCTTCATGAAATTGACCGATTCTTTCTACATCTGTACTTGCGATAATAACGCCTTCTATATTAATGATAATAATATTTTCTTTAATTAGTCTGCGTACTTCTCGTACAATTTTATTCGCTAAATCAGGAAAAAGCATAATTTGCACACCTCAAATTCTATTTGTTGTACATTATATATGTAAATGAAGTAAGAAAGGAAAATTTCACACTTTCCACACATTTATTTGTTATTTTACAATTATAACGAAATCATCCGAAGATGGAGGGAATCTTTTGAGAAAGTATGTTTTTCTTCTCTGTTTTTTATTTCTATTAGTAGGGTGTCAAGGAAGTACATATACACCGATTGCTAAAGATAAAAGTGTTATGATAACAACGAATATAAAAGAAGGTAGTATAAGTTTTGTTGATAAGCAAACTAAAAAGTTAATTACGACATGGGAACTTAATGAACCAATGGCAGGAGTTGCACTACTTCCAAACGGCGAGGATATACTTGTATATGGCAAGCAGTTAGAGTATATGTATGTATATTCACTAGCAGAAGGAAGGCAAGTGGACAAGTATAAAACTGGAAAAGGCATTGTAAATGTGATTGTATCCGAAGATAAAAAGCAATTATTTGCTGCCGATCAAACTGCTCAAAAGGTAAGGTTCTTTACGATAAAAGGGAAAGAGACAGGGGGTGTATCAACAGGAAAAGGACCGATATCGATGGTAGAGTACCATAACCAGTTATCTGTATTAAACTTTTATGATACGAAGCTAACGACAATTGATACAAAGAAAAAAGAAGTGATACAATCCTTTATGATTCCCCCAGCATCAACAGGAGCGACAATTAGCCCAGATGGGAAAGAAATATGGATTGGCGGACATGGTGATGGAAATCAAGTCAATGAAAAAGTATTAGTATATTCATTGCAGAGCGGAGAAATGGTACGTTCTTTACATGCTCCGTTTATGCCTGTGAATATAACGAAGGATAATAAGTATGTATATGCATTAAGTCACGGTTCGAATACGCTTAGACAGTTTGATGTTAGCACGTATAAAGAGGTAGCTTCTGTAGAAATAGGGTCGAACCCATTTGCATTTTTGAAGAGCGGAGCAGAAGGATACGTAGCAAGCTATGATAGTGATGAAGTGTGTGTCATAGATATGAAGAATTTGAAAATAAAACAAACAATTAAAGTCGGAAAAGGGCCGTTTCAACTCATAGAGAGGGAAGGGAAGAACAATGAGTAAATATAGGGTGCTAGTTGTAGATGATGAAAGTGATATGAGGCAGCTCGTTGGAATGTATTTAGATAATTTCGGATACGAGTGGGGAGAAGCTGAAAATGGAAAGGAGGCGCTAAAAAAATTAGAGACGGATCATTATGATTTCGTTGTATTAGATATTATGATGCCAGAGATGGATGGACTTTCAGTTTGTAAAGAAATTAGAAAAACATCAGATGTACCAATTATATTTTTAACAGCAAAAGGTGAAGAGTGGAATAGGGTGAACGGCTTACGTATGGGAGCAGATGATTATATTGTAAAGCCATTTAGTCCTGGAGAACTAATTGCTCGTATGGAAGCTGTGCTAAGACGTTATACAAAGCAAGAGCAACAAGAGGAGATTCAGTTTGGACCGATCCTTATTAATGAAAAAAGTAGGAAGATTGAGGCAGGTGGTGAGTCGATTTCTCTTACAGTAAAAGAGTTTGATTTACTCTATTTTCTTTGCCAACATACAGGGCAAGTATTTAGCCGGGAACAATTGCTGGAAAAGGTATGGGGATATGATTATGCCGGAAGTACAAGAACAGTAGATACGCACGTGAAAACGATGCGTTTGAAGCTTGGAGAAAGTGGAAACTACATTCAAACTGTTTGGGGTGTAGGCTATAAATTTGAGGTGTAACGTATGTTTACGATGGTACAGAAGCTTTGGCTGACAGTAGTATGTGCAGTATTTGTAACAGTTTCCTTCCTTTATTTTGTATCTTTATACTCGTATGAAAAACTATACGTTGATAATTTAAAAGATTCATTAGTAATGGAAGGAAAGCGTCTTGCTGCGCAATATGATAAGCGTGAAGGGATAGCAACTTTTGAAGAGAAAGTAAGAGCATTTGATCAAATATCTAGTTCAGATGTTCTTTTCGTATCAAACCCACGTGATTTAAGCGCATGTTTACCTTTTGATGTGCATCATCATTCTCTTATAAGTGAAGGGGACAGGCAAGCATTATTAGATGGAAAAACGGTGACAAAGATAGGGTATGAGGAACATTTTGATCGTAATATTATGGGGGTTGTCATCCCTGTTTTAGAAAATAAAAAGTTAGTTGGCATTGTATATTCTTATATTCCTTTAAAAAGTATAAAAGACTTAATATATGATATGGGCCTTATTTTAGCACCGTTAGCGCTTGCTATGACTTTACTAACAATATGGATTGGTAGAAAAATTATTATCGCTATTACGAGACCGCTTTCGCAAATGGAACGAGTGGCCAATCATTTAGCTACGGGAGATTTCTCAGAACGAATTACAATTTCTTCCGAAGATGAAATTGGACGATTAGGAAAAGCATTTAATAAAATGGCAAATTCTTTAGAGACAGAAGACGTAAAGCGAAAGGAATTTTTAGCTAACGTTTCGCATGAACTAAGAACGCCGCTTAGTTATATAAAAGGATATAGTGAGGCTATTTTAGATGGTGTAGCGAAGGGACCGCAGCAGGAAAAAGTAACCCAGCTCATTCATAAAGAAGCGGGGCGTATGCAGCGTCTTGTTCATGATTTATTAGATTTAGCACAATTAGAAGGTGAACATTTTCCGCTAAAGAAACAACCTATCGTTTTTTCACAACTCATTGAAGATGTGTTAGATACGTATGAGATTAAGTTTATAGAAAAGAAAATTCGTATTTCAACAAATTTAAATCCAGAAATCATTGTAATGATTGATGAGGATCGTATGCAACAAGTGCTTCATAACGTGTTAGATAATGCGATACGGTATACAAATCCAAACGGGGATATTATGATAACGCTCATGCAGATAGATGATTACTGTGAATTGAACATAAAAGATACAGGAATTGGTATTGAAACAGAGCATTTAGAAAATCTTGGCGAACGTTTTTACCGCGTTGATAAAGCGAGAAGTCGTCAACATGGTGGAACAGGTTTAGGCCTTGCTATTGTAAGACAGATTGTTCATATACATGATGGACAATGGCGAATTGAAAGTGAAAAAGGGAATGGAACGACGGTTAGCATTAAATTAAAAATACAAGTTGAAGAAAGCATGTTCTAACGTGAAGGACATGCTTTTCTTCATGAATACATATAAATTAATATCAAATAAATATTAAAAATTTGACGATTTTATGAACAAAACATTTGTACTTCTTACCAATTCGTTCTAAAATAGTTATGATGCAAAGTTCTTATAAATCGTTTCAATTGTTGTTTGGAAGATACTGAGGTGATTTAACTGGAGTACAAATCTATTAAACCGAAAAAAATTTACGAAGAAGTATCTGAAGCTATTTTAACAATGATTAAAAATGGTACGTTAAAACCAGGTGACAAACTACTTCCTGTACATCAATTAGCTGAGCAGTTTCAAGTTGGTAGATCTGCTGTTCGTGAAGCGTTAAGTGCGCTAAGAGCAATGGGCCTAATTGAGATGAAACAAGGAGAAGGTACATATGTGAAGAATTTCGATTCTTCTTCATTAACAAAATCATTAAACAATAAATTATTAATGAAGAAAGAAGATATTTTGAACTTATTAGAAGTACGAAAGGTGCTTGAAGTGGGGGCAGTTCGAGCAGCTGCGGCAAAGCGTACGGAAGCTAATTTGCAAAATATGAAGCATTGGTTAGATGAAATGGCAAAGAACATTGGAGATGAAAAGGCTGGCGAAAAAGCAGATTTTCAGTTCCATATGGGAATTGCGGAGTCTTCGCATAATAACATTTTGCTTGAACTCATGAATCACGTTTCAGAGATGATTGCTGAAACAATTGGTGAATCAAGACGCATTATTTTATATGGTGAACAAACAACATCAGAACGACTTATAGAAGAGCATCAAGTTATATATGATGCAGTGTTAAAGCAAGATGTAGAATTAGCGCAGCGAGCAATGCTAGATCATTTAACAAATGTAGAACATATTGTCACAGGCAAAAGCGATATAAATTCGTAATTTAATCTTTTAAAAATCAAATTTTTTGATAAAATAGAGAGAGATTAAGTAAGCGTTTTCTTTAGAAGAGGGAGAGGATAGGCCATGGTTGAGCCTACTTCTTCTTTCCTTAGTCATCTGATGACCATATGTTTGTTGGTGGAGTTGTAAAAAGGGGGAGTAATAATTATGAAAGTTACTTTATTTGTTACTTGTTTAGTCGATATGTTTGAAACAAACGTCGGCAAAGCAACAGTTGAAGTGTTGGAGCGTTTAGGTTGTGAAATTGAATTTCCAGAAGCACAAGTTTGTTGTGGGCAGCCTGCTTATAATAGCGGCCATGTAGAAGCAGCAAAAGAAGCGATGAAACATATGATTGAAACTTTCGAAGATGCAGAATATATCGTTACACCATCTGGTTCTTGTGCGACAATGTTTCATGAGTATCCGCATGTTTTTAAAGATGATCCGAAGTGGGCTAAACGTGCACAAAAGATTGCTGATAAAACATATGAATTGACACAATTTATTGTAGATGTTTTAAAAGTGACAGATGTTGGTGCAAGCTTACCAGGGATCGCTACTATTCATAAATCTTGTCATATGACACGCCTGCTTGGAGTAAAAGAGGCGCCAGGAATTTTATTATCAAACGTCAAAGGATTAACTGTGAGGGAACTGCCAAACGAGCAAAATTGTTGTGGGTTTGGGGGAACGTTTTCAGTGAAGATGACTCCAATTTCTGAGCAAATGGTAGATGAAAAGGTAGATAGTGCAATGGAAACAGGTGCTGATTATTTAATCGGTGCAGATTGTGGGTGTTTGTTAAACATTGGCGGACGTATTGAGCGTTTAGGAAAAGAAATAAAAGTAATGCATATTGCTGAGGTACTGAATAGTCGCTCATGAAGGGGGAACATAAGCTATGTCTATGAAAATCAGTGAGAAAAAATTTAATGATCGCGTTGGCGATGGAATTCAAGATTCGTTTATGCGCGGAGCAGTATCTTCTGCACAAACGCGCTTATATACGAATCGCTTAAAAGCAGCGGACGAATTAGGAAATTGGGAAGAGTGGCGTGAACTAGGTGAACAAATTCGCCAACATACGTTAGAAAATCTTGATTATTATTTAATGCAGTTAAGTGAAAATGTATCAAAAAGAGGCGGACATGTGTACTTTGCGAAAACGAAAGAGGAAGCAGCAAAGTATATTCAAGACGTTGCAAAAAAGAAACAAGCGAAGAAAGTTGTAAAATCAAAATCAATGGTAACTGAAGAAATTAGTATGAATCATGCCCTTGAAGAGATTGGATGTGAAGTGTTAGAAAGTGACTTAGGAGAGTATATCTTGCAAGTAGATAACGATCCACCTTCACATATTATTGCGCCTGCACTTCATAAAAATAGAACGCAAATTCGTGATGTATTTAAAGAAAAACTTGGCTATGAAAATTCTGATGATCCATACGAAATGACAAAGTTTGTTCGTAAACAACTTCGTGAGAAATTTATGGATGCGGAAATTGGTGTGACAGGTTGTAACTTCGCCGTTGCAAATACTGGCTCTCTTTGTTTAGTAACGAACGAAGGTAATGCAGACCTTGTCATGTCGATTCCGAAAACACAAATTGCAGTAATGGGTATGGAACGTATGGTTCCGACAATGGAAGAATTAGATGTTTTAGTTGGTTTACTATGTCGTAGTGCAGTAGGGCAAAAATTAACAAGTTATGTAACTGTAGCGGGACCAATTCAAGAAGAGGAAGTAGATGGACCTGAAGAATTCCACTTAGTTGTTGTTGATAATGGCCGATCTCAAATTCTTGGATCGGAATTCCGATCAGTATTGCAATGTATTCGTTGTGCTGCTTGTGTTAACGTATGTCCTGTATATCGTCACGTTGGTGGACATTCATATGGCTCTATATACTCAGGACCAATTGGTGCAGTATTAACTCCACTTTTAGGCGGATATGACGATTACAAAGAGCTTCCTTATGCATCTAGTTTATGCGGAGCATGTACAGAAGCTTGTCCAGTAAAAATACCATTGCATGATTTATTATTAAAACATCGTCAAGTAATTGTTGAGCAAGAAGGACGTGCTCCACTTGCAGAAAAATTAGCAATGAAAATGTTTAGTATGGGTGCTTCTTCAGCTGCTTTATATAAAATGGGATCAAAAATGGCACCAGCAGCAATGAGTCCATTTACATCTGGTAACCGTGTATCAAAAGGTGTTGGGCCACTTAAAAACTGGACAGATATTCGTGAATTCCCGGCTCCAAGTAAAGAACGATTCCGTGATTGGTATAAAGATCATAAGAAAGGCGGGGACAAATAATGACAGGATTAATTCAAAACCGTGAGTCCTTTCTAGATAATATTGCAAAAGAACTTGGACGTGAGCGGAAAACGGAAGGCGTAAAGCGTCCAGCGTGGAAAAGTAATGTGAATGTAGAAACGCTAAAAGATTATTCACAAGAAGAATTGTTAGAAGTATTTAAAAATCAATGTACAAACATTCATACAACTGTAGTGGAAACGACAAACGACCGTTTACGTGAAGATATTCAAAAAGTAATCGTGGAAAACGGCGGGGGACCTATTATGTTATCGGCAGATGAACGTTTTGATTCTTATGGATTGACTACTTTATTTAAAGAAGAGCTTCCAAAGCAAAATGTTGAAGTGAATGTATGGGATCCTGAGAAAAAAGAAGAGAATATGCGTATCGCAGAAAGAGCGAATATTGGAATCGCATTTAGTGATTATACTTTAGCTGAATCTGGTACGATTGTTGTACAAAGTCATAAAGGTCAAGGGCGTTCTTTACACTTTTTACCGACTGTATACTTTGCTATTATTCCACGTGAAACACTTGTGCCTCGTATTACACAAGCAGTTCAGGATATGAACACACGTGTAGAAAATGGTGAGGCGGTCGCATCTTGTATTAACTTTATTACAGGGCCTAGTAACTCGGCAGATATTGAAATGAATCTTGTTGTCGGCGTACATGGACCATTAAAAGCAGTATATTTCATCGTATAAAAGAGGGGAAAGCAGGCCAGAAAATGGCCTGCTTTTTTAATAGAATAGAGATAATATGAAGTAGAATTTCTCTCCTTTTTTTGCTATGTTCTTCTGGAAAGGAGAGGAAGGGATGTTCACTTATTTATATGCATTGTTAGTCGGGATGGTGTTTGGTTCTTTTTTTATGGTAATTGCAATGAGAGTTCCACTAGGTGAGTCTATCATTACCCCGCGTTCACATTGTCATTATTGTAAGTATGTGCTCAAGCCAAAAGAATTGATCCCGATCATTTCGTTTTGTATACAGAGGGGACGTTGTACGAATTGTAAGAGGACGATTTCAATTTTGTACGTAGTATTTGAACTTGTAACCGGTATGATATTTCTTCTTACTGTATATATGATTGGGATGGAACGAGAGCTTATCATCATTTTATCGCTATTTTCATTACTTCTTATTATTTCAGTTACAGATTACATATATATGTTAATCCCGAATCGTATTTTAGGTTGGTTTGCCTGTTTACTCATTTTAGAATGTATTTTTGTACCGTTAGTTACTTGGACAGATAGTATAGTTGGTAGTGGCGTTATATTCATTTTGTTATATTGCATGCAAAAGATATATCCAGAAGGGCTTGGTGGAGGGGATATAAAATTACTTTCGCTGCTTGGATTTATAGTGGGACTGAAAGGGATTTTTATGATTTTATTTTTAGCATCTTGCTTTAGTCTTTGTTTCTTTGGAGCTGGTATAGTATTAAAACGTATGAAAATGAGGAGCCAAATTCCGTTTGGTCCTTTTATTAGCCTTGGGGCAATATGTTACATGCTGGTCGCATATGCAAAATAGAGAGGGGATAGAACATGAATGTATATATGGATGATCAAAGAAGTTGTCCGTACGGGTATGTACCCGCCACTACAGTAGAATGTGCTTTGCAAATGGTTCGGGATTATGAGGTAAATATTCTTTCCCTTGATTTTAATATGGGATGGGGAGAAAGAAATGGATTAGATTTTGTAGAAGCTTTTTGTAAAGAGGGTTTATATGTAAATGAAATGCACCTTCATACGAATGATGTCATCGGTATGCACAAGATGAAACAGAGGATTAATAAGGGAAAGGAAGAAGGGGAAATTCAGCCTCACCTTGTTGTTAAATATGTAGGGAGCTAAAAACTCCAAAGTAAAACTTTGGAGTTTTTAATGTTTCATATGAGCTTGCAACGGAATGATCTCTTCTTGTTGAGCTGCTACTAGTTCAGTTTCTTCTTGTTTCACGTCAGGTGCTTTCTTTGTTAAGTAATGGTAAACCATACCGACAAATACAGACCCGCCAATAATGTTACCGATTGTAACTGGAATTAAGTTATGAATAGCACCTGTAAAAGAAATTGTCTCCGGATGTGGTGAAACTAAAGATAAAGCAAACAGTGATAAGTTTGCAATGCTATGCTCGTAACCAGATAAGAAGAATGTGAAAACGAGTAGCATCATCATCATAATTTTTGCTGTATCACCTTTCACTTGAGAAGGTAAGAAACACGCAAGACATACAAGCCAGTTACATAAAATTGCTTTAAAGAATAATTGCATTGTAGGTGTATTCATTTTTCCTTCTACCACTTTATTCATGAAATGACCGTGATCAATTGCTTCGAAAATTCCAGTTGCATAAAATAGTAAGGCAAAGAATAAAGCTCCAGCTAAATTCCCTGCATAACAAGCGACCCAGTTACGAAGTGTATCAGAAATGGTTGTTTCTTTTCTTAAAGTTGCTACAGTGAAGTACATTGTGTTTCCAGTAAACAATTCAGCGCCGCCATATATAATTAGTACGAGGGCAATTCCGAAAAACATAGAAGCAGCTAAATAAGTTGCTGGTGAATCTGCAATGTGAAAAAAGTTACCTAATTTAAAACATAGTACAATAATAAAACCGATATAAATACCCGCAAGTGCGGCACGAATGAAATATTGCATCGGGTTTATATCTAGCATTTGTTTTTTGCTCTTAGCCAGTTTGACAACATAATCTAATCCTTGTTCTAGCATGAGTAATACGCTCCTTTAGTACATCATCTATAAATACTCCTTATATGAATAAAGTACATGGATTCGGTCGTAGTTTCAATAAGTTTGTGCAATGTTTCACAAAAAGGACATACATACGTTGAGAAAACGTTTACAAAAGATAGTATAATAGAAATTTTTCTGGACATGGAAGGGGAGAAGGGAAAAAGAAAAAGCGCTGTAATTACAGCGCTTTTTCGTCTAAATTCTTTTCTACTTTTACTTCTACCTCTTTTGAGAAGAACCAACCGCCAACTGCGATTCCAACTAATACAATCCAGAATGTAAGCTTCCATGGCGTAGATTCTGGGAATGAATGCGGAATTACATTTAATGCAGGGTGTGCTAATGTATAGACTGCTAGTTTCACACCAACCCAACCTACAATTAAGAATGCAGCAGTTTCAAGTCCTGGCTTACGTTTTAAGATTTGTACGAAAGCAGTTGCTGCAAATCGCATAATGATTAATCCGATAAGTCCACCTACAAAGATAACAACGAATTGCCCAGTATCAAGACTACCAATTGTACCTAATCCTGTTTTTGGTAAAGTCATTGCTAATGCAACAGCAGCTAAAATTGAATCAACTGCGAAGGCAATATCAGCAACCTCAACTTTAAATACAGTCCACCAAAAGTTCTCTTGTTTTTTCTTTGCTTCTTTTTCTTCTGTTTCTTCATCCGTATTCTTTTTAACATACGTTTTAAATAAATGATTACCAGCGATAAACATAAGGTAAATGGAACCGATTGCTTGCACTTGCCATACATCGACTAGGAACGAAATCATAAATAATGATCCGAAACGGAAAACAAATGCTCCCGCTAATCCATAAAATAGTGCTTTCTTACGTTTTTCTTCTGGTAAATGTTTTACCATAATTGCAAGAACAAGAGCGTTATCAGCTGCTAAAATCCCCTCTAGTGCAATTAGGATGAGTAATACCCAACCATACTCCAATAATAATGATACATCCATGTACATTCTCCTCTCATTTCAATAAGTACTAAATAAGTGAAGAATTTCCCCACTATTTAGTTTCCCCATACTCCTGCCTATTAACTTTGGAAGAATTTGGAAATGAATACAAAAAAGACCTCTGCCGTTAATAGGCAAAGGTCTTGCTAGACATATGTAATGAAAATGCCAACAAAGCCGGAAGAACTAAGTTCTACGTAATGACGACTTTGTTTCCAAGAAATAATTCTTGGACGCTACTCCCCTTTGGAGATATGCTATTGTACTCTCATTATATGGATAATTTATACGGTTGTCAACCTGTTAAAATATCTTCATTCGGGTATTTTATTTTTCGGTTCTTTTTACGTGCAAATGAAAAAGCCAATGTTAAAGGTCCCATCTTCCCGAAAAACATCATAAAGATAATAATAGCTTTTCCAATCATAGTTAAGTGTGGTGTGAAATTCATACTAAGACCGACAGTCCCAAATGCTGAAAATACTTCGAAAGCACTCATCAATAGAGGAACTCGCTCAGTAATACTTAAAATTAAAATAGCAAAAAAGATAAATGAAATGGAAATAATAGTGATGGTCAATGATTTGACAATGAGGGTATCTTTAATAGATTTTTTAAACACGACAATATCATCTTGTTCTTGTAAAAATTTAAATACCCCAAAAAACATGATTAAAAAGGTTGTTAACTTAATTCCACCACCGGTTGAAGCACTACCAGCGCCAATAAACATAAGGAGCATCATTAATAGTAGGGAAGGCTTTGATAATGCAGAAATATCAACTGTATTAAACCCGGCAGTACGCGTTGAAACCGCCTGGAAATAAGCGGCCATTCCTTCTTCAAATGGGGTAAATCCTCTCATAGAAAGAGAATTGTGGAACTCGAATATGAAAATAAAAATAGTCGCAATAATATTGACGATTAGAGTAGAAGAGAGCATAAGTTTTGAGTGTAATGTAAGGTTTTTAAAATTTTTCTTTCTTTTTATATCTATAATTACTGTAAAACCAATCCCCCCTAAAATAATAAGGGAAGAAATAACGAGATTGACAAGAATGCTATGGGAGTGGGACATTAAATTATCGCTCCATACAGAAAAACCAGCATTGTTAAAAGCAGAGATTGAATGAAAAAAGCTATAATAGATCCCTTTAGCAATACCGTATTTTGGTACCCATTCAAAAGAAAGAATCAAAGTAGCGATACACTCGACTGTAAAAGAGAATAAAAATAATGCTTTGGCAAGACGAATGACGCCACCAATGTTCGTTTGATTTAACGCTTGTTGCAGTAAAATTCGGTTTTGAAGACCAATTTTTCTGCCGAGCATAATCGCAATTAAAACGGCAAAGCTCATAATACCAAGTCCGCCCACTTGTATAAGCGTTAAAATGACACATTGGCCAAATAAGGTAAATACTTTCCCTGTGTCCACAACACCAAGCCCTGTAACCGTACAAGCAGAAACAGTTGTAAATAAAGCATCGAGCCATGAAATAGACGTTGTTGTAGCAATTGGTAGCTTTAATAAGCATGTACCGATAATGGATAACATAATAAAAGACAAAGTAAGAACACGGGGAGGACTCATGCGAATGTTAATCCGTTTCATGTCACGTATCGTTCCTTTCAGTTTACTCTTACTAGTATGTGAAAAAACACGATTATGTATGTTAACAATAGAAAGAGGCAGAGAATATCTGCCTCTAAGCCATATGTTATAGTATTATCCACGTAATTGTTGTTGAGCTAAAGCAACAAGTCGTTTCGTTACTTCACCGCCAACTGAACCGTTAGAACGAGATGCTGTATTAGAACCTAAGCTAACACCAAATTCTTGTGCAATTTCATATTTAAATTGTTCAAGCGCTTGTTCTGCACCTGGAACCAGTAATTTGTTTGTTTTTACCATGCTGATACACATCCTTATGAGTAGTCCAGTTCAGCTAAGTACTTATCTGAACTGGTAACGTTATTTTATGTGGAAACGACGTACTCATACGCGGAAGTAATCGGTGTGATTAGAAGTTATTGGATAGAAAAAAGAGTAGCAAATTTGCTACTCTTTTTTCAGTATTGTCGCTGTACCTTCCACGACAATATCATCTGATTGATTATATATGTTTGTTTGCAACGTAATGATTTTTTTATCGTCACGTTTTTTGATGACTTCTGCCACAACGCGAAGTGTATCGCCAATTTTGACAGGAGCACGGAATGAAACGTTTTGAGATAAATAAATCGTGTTTTTGCCAGGAAGTTTCGTTCCAAGAATCGTCGAAATGAAACTGGAAACGAGCATGCCATGAGCAATACGTTCTTTAAACATTGTCGTTTTTGCAAAAGAATCTAAAATATGAATAGGATTCACATCTCCGGTTAATTTTGCAAAATTGATAACGTCCTCATCTGTAATCGTTTTTGTAAGGGATGCTTGATCACCGACTTGAATCTCATCATAACGAAGCTCTGGAACAGTTTGTGCTTCTTGAAATGGATTCATTTGGGCCTCCTTCTTTTCCATATCGAAAAATGCCAGCCATCTTGATGTAGTAGGAGGAAGAAAGAGTTTTGTTTGTGCTGCAGTTAGCTCCCACATTTTTCTTACTTGATGGAAGTAAATAAATTTTTTGAGTTTTCCTCGAACTGCTTTGCGAGTTCTAGTTGTTTGGACTTGAACTCTCCCAAAAAAACTTCTAACTGTTTTTGAACCTCTTCACGTTGTACTTGTTGTTGTTCAATAAATTGTTTTGTTGTTTCTTCAAATTGACCACTAGTTTGAGTAATAATAGACAACGATGTTTTCGTAGGAGAAACAGTAAGTTGGTGCATTTGAGTAGAAAGTTCATTCCATTTCCCTTGCCACTCGTTAATTTGATCATTTAAGGAGTTTCCAGTTAATTGCTTCACGTAATCTGTATATTGGTTATTGAACTGAGCAGTGAACTGTTGTAGTTCTTTTTCTAGTTCATCTACTCCTGATGTTAATTTATGCAAAGCGTCTTGTTGTTGTTTTAAAGTTTCTAAAGTAAGTTGCTCCAATTGTTTCCCAGCTGAAGAGAAGAGGGAAAGAGATTGAGACCAGTTTTTCCAAAATGCATCGACTAATTCGTATGGCTTAGTTTCCATTGTTTGACCTCCAAATATTTTTTTGCATATTGTGAACGCAGATCACTCTGCTGTACCACCAGGTGAAGATGAAGAATCCTTTTCATCCTTTTCTGGAGAAGTAGAAAATGGAAAGAATGCATTGGTGTATAACGTAAAAAACGTCCGCAACATATTTTGATAATGTTCAAAAGAAGTCGCACATGTTGTTAAATATTGCTCTCCATATTCTGTTAAAGAATAAATTCGTTTCGCTGGCCCGCCTTCGCTTGTATCCCAAGTAGAAGAAATAAGGTTTTCTTTTTCTAACTTGCGCAATGTTCTATACACATTACCTTGGTCAACAGAAGAAAAGCCGATGTCCATTAGCATTTGAATGAGTTTGTAACCATGAAGACTCCAGTCTTTTAGACAGAGAAGTAAGAAAGGAACTAAGAAGTTTTTTGGCATGGAGTTTGGTTGTTTCGCTTGGTTTTTTTCCAAACCTTCTGGGTGTTCTGGTTCATTATGTAGCATGATTGTGCATCACCTCATGAATCAGTTAGATGGAATTTTTTGCTTATAAGTGCAATTTACACCTATCTGTTTTTAATGTCAACACATTTATTGGAAAATAAAGAAAAATAAAATATAGGCTTGAAGTTTTATTCAGAATATTAGAAAATAGTGAATAGGTTGAATTGTTTCAAAAACAAAAAAGGGAGTGTAGGCGAAGTGATTGATCAAAAATTCGATCCATTGCAAGCATGGAAAAATGCTTATGAACAAACCGAAACATTTTGGGGAAAAGCGCTCAATGAAACAATTAAAACAGAAGAATATTCTGCTTGGATGGGCAGCGTTCTAGACTTGAATTTGTTTTATCAAAAAGCGTTAAATGATACAACAAAAAGTTATTTAGAACAGGTGAATGTGCCTACGAAAGAGGATATCGCTAGAGTAGCTACGCTTGTTATTAACTTAGAAAATAAAGTTGATAATATTGAGGAAGTTCTAGAAGAGAAAGTGGATTCATTAGGACAAGCCCCTACATTAAAGCGTGATGTTACAAAAGTAAAACAAGATATTCGCACATTAGAAACGAAAGTTGATCAAATTTTGGAATTGCTAGAAAAGCAAAATGCAGTACTAGCGAAACTACAAGTACCTGTAAAAGAAGAAATAAAGCCTGCGAATAAGCCAGAAAATAAAAAATGATAATAGCGTTTGTTTATAACGTGTAAAAGGGAAGGGAGAATCTCTTTTTCATGTATAAACAACGAAACATAATTAATATATGGACTCTATTCATATGAGTACCAAAATGATTCATAACAATCGTTCACAAATTCATTTAAGGGGGAAAAGAAATGGTTCAATTAAATGGCAAAGTAGCAATCGTAACAGGTGGGGCAAAAGGAATTGGAAAAGCAATTACAGTAGCATTAGCACAAGAGGGAGCAAAAGTAGTTATTAACTATAACAGCAGTAAAGAAGCAGCTGAAAACTTAGTAAATGAATTAGGAAAAGAAGGACATGACGTTTATGCAGTTCAAGCGGATGTTTCGAAAGTAGAAGATGCAAACCGACTTGTAGAAGAAACTGTGAATCATTTTGGTAAAGTTGATATCCTTGTTAATAATGCTGGTATTACAAGAGATCGTACATTCAAAAAGTTAAATCGTGAAGATTGGGAGCGCGTAATTGACGTGAACTTAAGCAGCGTATTTAATACGACAAGTGCTGTACTTCCATACATAACGGAAGCTGAAGAAGGAAGAATCATTAGTATTTCTTCTATTATTGGTCAAGCTGGTGGATTTGGACAAACAAACTACTCTGCAGCAAAAGCAGGTATGTTAGGATTTACAAAATCATTAGCGTTAGAACTTGCAAAAACAAATGTAACTGTAAACGCAATTTGCCCAGGATTTATTGATACTGAAATGGTAGCAGAAGTACCAGAAGAAGTACGTCAAAAAATCGTTGCGAAAATCCCGAAAAAACGTTTTGGTCAAGCTGATGAAATTGCAAAAGGTGTAGTATACCTATGCCGTGACGGTGCGTATATCACAGGTCAGCAATTAAACATTAACGGTGGATTATACATGTAATGAAGTAAGAAAAAAGTGCATATCCATAGCAGGAATGCACTTCTTTTTTTTAGAAAGAAATCGACCAAAAAGGAGATAGAAAAATGACTACATTCGTAACGGAATGGGAAAAGCAATTGGAGTTGTACCCAGAAGAATATCGTAAAGCATATCGCCGTGTGAAAAGAGCGAGCGAAGTTTTATTACGCGAACCAGAACCACAAGTTGGTTTAACACCGAAAGAAGTTATTTGGACGAAGAATAAAACGAAGCTGTATCGTTACATTCCAAAACAAGAAAAAACACAGAGAGTTCCAATCCTATTAATATACGCGCTTATTAATAAACCGTATATTATGGATTTAACTCCAGGAAATAGTTTAGTGGAATATTTAGTAGATCGTGGTTTTGATGTGTATATGCTTGATTGGGGCACATTTGGTTTAGAAGATAGTCATTTGAAATTTGATGATTTCGTGTTCGACTATATTGCAAAAGCAGTGAAAAAAGTAATGCGAACTGCGAAATCGGACGAGATTTCTTTACTTGGTTACTGCATGGGTGGAACGCTAACTTCTATTTATGCAGCACTTCATCCACACATGCCAATTCGCAACTTAATCTTTATGACAAGTCCGTTTGATTTCTCTGAAACAGGATTATACGGTCCTTTATTAGATGAGAAATATTTCAATTTAGATAAAGCGGTTGATACATTCGGAAATATTCCGCCAGAAATGATTGATTTCGGAAATAAGATGTTAAAACCAATCACAAACTTTGTAGGTCCATATGTCGCTTTACTCGATCGTTCAGAAAATGAGCGCTTCGTCGAAAGCTGGAAATTAGTTCAAAAGTGGGTTGGTGACGGTATCCCATTCCCAGGTGAATCGTATAGACAATGGATTCGCGATTTTTATCAAAATAATAAATTAGTGAAAGGTGAACTCGTTATTCGCGGACAAAAGGTAGACCTTGCAAATATTAAGGCGAATGTCTTAAATATTTCTGCGAAACGTGATCATATCGCACTGCCATGCCAAGTAGAAGCGTTGCTAGATCATATTTCTAGTACAGATAAACAATACGTATGTTTACCAACGGGACATATGTCGATCGTTTACGGTGGAACAGCGGTAAAACAAACATATCCGACGGTTGGAAATTGGCTGGAGGAACGTTCTAATTAAAAATAAAAAATCCAACTAGCGTATGTTAGTTGGATTTTTTTATGGGAAATAACAAAACATAGAAAGGAGAAATTTATATTTTAGGAGTATAATTATGAAACTTATGACTGGTAAGTTGTTTTGGAATACAGGAGTTTCTATACCTTGTTATCCATCGTTAGAAAATGATATGATATGTGATGTGCTTATAGTCGGAAGCGGAGAAGCAGGTGCTCATATAGCGTATTCGTTAGCGAAAATTGGAATGCGTGTTACGCTTATTGAAAAAAGAGCAATCGCATGCGGTAGCACAGCTGCTAATACAGGTTTACTCCAATTTCTTCATGATAAATCGTTAACCTCACTGATCCATACATTTGGTGAAAAAAAGGGGGTACGAGCATATAAGCTTTGTTACGAAGCGTTACGGACAATGGAGCAAGTTGTACCGACTCTCGATATTGATCCCCAGTTTATTCCGCGAAGTAGTTTGTATTATGCAAGTAGCCATGAGGACGTATCGTTTTTACAAGAAGAATATAATACGTTACGCCATTATGGATTCCCGGTTGAATATTTTACCGATTCACATATGATGAAGAAGTATTCATTCACAAAACAAGCAGCGTTATATTCGCATGGTGATGCCGAGGTGAATCCGTATTTATTAGCGCATAGCCTTTTACATA
The DNA here is from genome assembly GCF_022664315.1 of Bacillus cereus group sp. BfR-BA-01309. Taxonomy (NCBI): domain Bacteria; kingdom Bacillati; phylum Bacillota; class Bacilli; order Caryophanales; family Bacillaceae; genus Bacillus; species Bacillus cereus group sp. BfR-BA-01309. Next base: position 302,839 of record NZ_JAKUHE010000005.1, on the reverse strand, counting down.
AAGCAAATCAAATGGGTGCTATTATACATGAGCATACAGAGGCTGTACATATAAAAAAACACCAAAATGATTTAATTTGTTATACGAAAACAGGAAATAAAGTTGTAGCAAAGAATATTATTATGGCGACGGGTTATGAAGCACTTTTCGGAAAGAAAGAAAAAAATACAACAGTGGAAACATCATATGCAGTTGTGACAAATAAGGTAGATTCATTTGAAGGTTGGCACGAACGATCATTAATTTGGGAAACAGCACGGCCTTACTTATATTTTCGAACGTATGAAAACCGTATTATTGTAGGTGGATTAGATGAAGCGATGCAAATTCAAACAATCGGTGATACGAAATTATTGCATAAGCGTGATCTCCTTATTAACATTGTAAAAGAGATGTTCCCGCAGTATAAGAATATACAGGCAGACTACTATTGGGCGGCAGCATTTGGTGGTAGTCATGATGGTCTCCCTATTTTAAAAGAAGACAAAAAGATACATAATTTGTTTTACGCATTACCGTATGGAGGTAATGGAACTGTGTATGGAATGGTATTTGCCAAATTATTTGAGCAGTTATTTACAAATAAAGAAAGTGAAGATTTTTCTTTATTTAATCGATAGAAAAAAGGTAGCGAAGTGATGGAATGAGAGATATAAAAAATTTTTTACAAAAATTACGTCCTGTACAACTCATTGTTTTGTTTTATTTATTAGCAGTAGTTGTATCGGTGATATTGCTTAGTTTCCCGTTTGTTACGAAGGCTGGTGTGAAATGGACATTTATCGATGCCCTCTTTACATCTGTTAGTGCGGTAAGTGTTACGGGATTGTCTGTTGTTACGATTTCAGATACATTTACTACGGCAGGAATTATTATGTTAGCCCTTATTTTACAATTAGGCGGCTTAGGAATTATGGCACTTGGTACGTTCGTTTGGATTATAACAGGGAAAAAGATTGGTTTGCAGAGAAGAAGGCTCATTATGGCAGACCATAATCAAGGGAATTTATCAGGCCTTGTAGAATTGATGCGTTCTATTTTAATTGTAATTATTTCGATAGAACTTATTGGAGCAATATTATTAGGTACAAGATTCTTACTTTACTTTCCAACTTGGCAAGAAGCTTATTTTCACGGTTTCTTTGCGGCTGTTAGTGCAACTACAAACGGCGGATTTGATTTAACAGGACAATCACTAATTCCGTATAAAAAAGATTACATTGTTCAAATGATTCATATGTTGCTTATTATTTTAGGGGCAATTGGTTTCCCGGTATTAATGGAAGTGAAACAATTCCTTAGTAAAAGGAAACAGCAACTATTTCGCTTTTCATTATTTACAAAATTGACGACAACAACATTTTTTGCGCTCGTTGTCGTTGGAACAATCATGATTTTTTTACTAGAACGAAATCATTTTTTAGCAGGAAAGTCATGGCATGAAACAGTTTTCTATACATTATTCCAATCTGTGACGACGCGAAGTGGTGGACTTGCTACAATGGATATACTTGAATTGTCACAACCGACGCTTTTATTTATGAGCATATTAATGTTTATAGGAGCATCTCCAAGTTCGGTTGGGGGCGGAATACGGACAACAACATTTGCTGTTAGCATATTATCGTTATACACTTTTGCAAGAGGCGGAAGAACGGTTAGAGTCTTCAAACGTCAGCTACATGAAGAGGACGTGCTGAAAGCATCTGTCGTTATGACGATGGGGATTTTATTATGTGCCACAGCGCTATTTATTTTATCTATTACGGAAAACGTACCGCTTATGAGTTTAATTGTTGAAGTGTGTTCGGCTTTCGGGACGACAGGCCTATCGACAGGTATTACGCCAGATTTAACAACGGTTGGTAAACTTGTACTCATTGTACTTATGTTTATCGGGCGTGTCGGTATTTTAACATTTATACTAGCTAGTGGTGGAAGAGAACAGCCACCTCGCTATAAATACCCGAAAGAGAGAATTATTATTGGATAATATGAAACCATTCTACCTACGTTAGGTAGAATGGTTTTTTAGTCGTTAATGCCAAATTGCGGATGCATAAAAGCATCCTTCTTATTCGTTACTTCTTTTTTTAGCAGCTCTTGATTTTCTTCTGAAATCCACCCAATATCATTTGTAGGATGGATCCATTCTTCTCCAGCCATAATGGCAGGATCTACCTCATCACTCCAATTGTGAAGTGGACTATTCTCGGAATCATATTTACTGTCTCCGATTACGACGTCATATTGATTTATGAAAGGTTGTTGCATCTTCTTTCCTGTTCCTTTAAAAGATGGGAAATTCATTTGATGCGGGAGCGTTTCATCTAAAATTGGTGACTGAATTTTATCTTTCTTCTTCATAATAATCGCTCCTTTTTAGAATGCTTTCTTCATAGGTAGTATTTCCATCTAGCAGTTCTTATGTACTTGTTAACACTTGCCAGTAATAATTATTTCAGCTTGCTTCAAACTAGAGTAGAAAGTGAATCCTTGAGAGCAGGTGAATGTATTGGTAAAAAGAAAAGTGAAACAAAATGCGGCAATCAACAATAATAAAACTCCGAAAGAAAGCTTACCAGATGCAGAATTTGCATTAGAGTATGAAGGAGAAAATAGCGCGAAGTATGCAAATCGTAATTCAAAAAAAGGTAAACAAAAATGAGGCGTTTTTTACAAACGCCTCATTTTTTTGTGGGATTATAAAGGTTTTTTTAATTATTTGTAAATTTAGTGTTCATTATTAGCAGAAAAATGCGAAAAAACATAGAAGTAGCAACGTATTACACAAAAACAAACAACAAACAAAAGATTAATGTTGGTTTAATACTGCTTTTACACTAGTTGTTTATATTTGAGTTGTACATAAGATTTATAAAAGGAGAGAGAGACAGTGAAAAAAACAATCTTTAAAGCTGTAGCAACTGGAATGGTATTTTCGTTATTAATGGGGTGCGGTGCAAAGAAAGAAGAAAGCGCTGGGGCAAAAGTGAAAGATGATAAATTATCTGGATCATTGACTGTTTACACAGCGATTGAAGAAGAACTTGTACCCATTTATCTTGATTCTTTTAAACAGAAGTATCCAGATGTAAAACTGAACATTGTTCGTGATTCAACTGGAGTTATTACAGCGAAATTGCTAGCTGAAGGAAAAAATACACAAGCAGATGTTGTATGGGGAACAGCAGCGTCTAGTCTACTAGCTTTAGATAAAAAAGATATGTTAAAAGGATACTCTCCAAAAGGAGCAGATCGTGTTCTTCCACAATTTAAAGATGATAAGCAACCAGAAAAATGGGTAGGTAATACGGCATTTATGACAGGGATTGCTATAAATAAAGAAGAATTAAAGAAGAAAAATTTACCGATGCCAGAATCATATGAAGACTTAACGAAACCAGAATATAAAGGAACGCTTGTTATGCCACATCCGGCTTCTTCTGGAACAGGATTTTTAACAGTTTCTGCATGGTTACAAATTATGGGTGAAGATAAAGGCTGGGATTACATGAAGAAACTTCATGATAATATGGCAACTTATACTCACTCAGGATCAAAACCAGCGAAATTAGCAGGCGCGGGTGAATATCCAGTGGGCGTATCAATGGTTTATAGTGCTTTGAAAGAGAAACAAAAAGGTGCACCAGTTGAAGTTGTATTGCCGAAAGAAGGATTAGGATGGGAAGTAGAAGCGAACGCACTTATTAAAAAAGATAATGCAAAAAATGAAAAATTAGCGCAAGCATTTTTAGATTGGGCAATTACTGATGATGTAATGAAGTTATACTTCGAGAAAAATGGATTTGCGACAATTAAAAATGATTATAAACTTCCAGATGGATTCCCTAAAGATGTAACAGAAAAGTTATACAAAAAGAATGACTTTAAATGGGCAGCAGAAAATCGCGACAAAATTTTAGAAAAATGGGAAAAAGAATTTGGCCAAAAAGCAGAACCGAAAAAGTAAGTGAGTGGGAGAGAGAAAAAATGAGCGAATATTTATCAATTCAACACATTCAAAAGCAGTTTGATGCATTTACAGCGTTAAAAAATATTTCTTTTACTGTGAAAAAAAATGAGTTTGTATGTTTATTAGGCCCAAGTGGTTGTGGGAAAACGACATTGCTTCGAATTTTAGCAGGGCTAGAAGAGGCAACAACAGGTAGTATAGCTGTGAATGGAAAAGATATTACAGCATTACCTCCTGGAAAGAGGAACTTCGGAATGGTGTTTCAATCGTATGCATTATTTCCGAATTTAACAGCACTTGAAAATATTGAATATGGCTTAAAGACAAAAAAATATGGAAAAGCAGAAGTAAAAGAGAAAGCGCTAGAGGCGTTGGAACTAGTTGATTTACTGAATGTAAAAGATAAATATCCTGCTCAAATGTCTGGTGGACAACAGCAGCGAGTGGCACTTGCACGTGCACTCGCTCTGTCTCCGGATATTTTGTTACTGGATGAGCCGTTATCTGCTTTAGATGCAAAAGTACGTGAAAAGTTACGTAGAGAAATGCGTGATTTGCAAGAAAAAGTAGGAGTAACAACTATTATGGTCACGCATGATCAAGAAGAGGCATTAACGATGGCTGATAAAATTGTTGTAATGAATCATGCGGAAATTATGCAGATTGGAACACCAGAGGAGATTTATCAAAGACCAGCCAATCCGTTTGTGGCAGATTTTATTGGTTCTATTAATTTCTTTTCGAAAAATAATGAAGAACATGCAATTCGTCCTGAACATGTAACAATTGTACAAAATGATGGTATTAAAACGGTTGTGGAAAGCATGGAATTTCGTGGATCTGTATATCGGACAGAAGTGCGAGTCGTAGAAGAGAAAACACATCTTTATAACGAGAAAATTGTAGTGGATATATTGGCATCAGAAGTAGAAAAAACCGCTATTAGAAAAGGAAAGCCGATTCAAATCTCTTTCTCAGAAAATCATATGCTGTCATATGGAAAGAAGGTCATTGTATAGATGGAGATGTTAGAAAATTTCAAGGTAGAAAGTACGAAAAAAAAGATTAAGAGACGTATTGGTAAAGAAGAGTGGATACAAAGACTATTAATTATCGGTATGCTTCTTGCCTTTTTGATCATGCTTGTATTACCCCTATTACAATTGTTTACACAAGCTTTTTACGATAAAGATGGAGCTTTCATTGGTGTTGCGAATTTCAGTAAATATTTCACAACACCAACGCTAGTTCAATCATTACAAAATACGATATGGATTTCAGGTGCGACAACAATTATTGCAGTGACACTCGCTTTCGCTTACGCCTATGCGATTGCTCGTACGAATGTGTTTGGGAAGCGTGTATTTCAATACGTCGCGTTGTTACCACTATTCGCACCAACAATGATGCACGGTATCGCACTAACATATTTATTTGGTAATCAAGGGTTAATAACGAAAGGAATGTTTGGTTTGTTTGAAGGGATACAAATCCCTTTATATGGACCAGTAGGAATTGTAATAGCTGAGGTTATGTATACATTTCCGCAAGCTTTTCTTATATTATTAATTGCTTTTCAAGGCTCTGATTATCGTTTATATGAAGCTTCTAATATGTTAGGAGCGAGTAAAACAAAGCAATTTTTCACTGTTACTTTACCTAGTGTAAAGTACGGATTAATTAGTGCGATGTTCGTTGTGTTTACACTTAGTTTCACTGATTTTGGGGCACCAAAAATTGTTGGTGGACAATATAATGTACTTGCTACTGATGTATATAAGCAAGTAATTGGACAGCAAAATATGCCGATGGGTGCAACTGTCGGGATGATTTTATTAATCCCAGCTATATTTGCGTTTGCAGTTGATCGTATTACGCAAAGAAAGCAGGCAAATCTCTTGTCTTCTAAAGCAGTACCTTACAGAATAATAAATAATAAGAAACGAGATGTTATTTCATTCGTATATTGTAGCGTAGTAACGCTTATGATCATTCTATTATTTGTGGCAGTTGGTATTGCGGCAAGTGTGAAAGTATGGCCATATAATATGAGCTTTACATTTGAGCATTTTAACTTTTCTAGTTTAACAGGAGATGGACTTGAAGCGTTTAAAAACAGCGTAATTGTTTCAGCAATCACAGCGGTTATTGGAGCGGTTTTAACATTTATGTTCGCTTATGCGATTGAGAAAATAGATCAGCTACAATTTTTCCGAAAAGCAGGTTACTTTTTCTCTATCGTCCCTTTAGCGATACCAGGTTTAGTACTTGGGTTAGGCTATGTCTTCTTCTTTAGTCAACCAACCATACAAATCTTTGGACTTTCCGTAACGAATCCGTTTCATTCTCTATACGGAACAATCGCTGTGCTAGTATTAGTCAATATCATTCATTTTTATTCTGTAACATTTGTTACGGCAACGACAGCTTTAAAGAAATTAGATCGAGAGTTTGAACTTGTTTCACAGTCGATGGGAATTCCGTTTTATAAAACATTCTTTCGAGTAACAGTACCGATGTGTTTACCGGCGATTTTAGAAATGGTAATGTACTACTTCGTAAATTCAATGGTAACTGTTTCGGCAGTCGTATTCCTATACGCAGCTGATTTTAAACTAGCTGCTGTATCAATTGTAAACATGGATGATGCAGGAAATGTAGCACCAGCAGCTGCAATGAGTGTACTTATTGTTGTTACAAATATTGTAGTAAGAGTTGTATATGAATGGGGAACGAAAGCACTTCGTAACCGAACTTCACAATGGCAAAAAAGATAAATAAGAAGGGTGATGGATTGAATGAAAATAGAAGCAATTATTTTTGATTGGGCGGGTACGACAGTTGATTATGGATGTTTTGCACCACTGGAAGTATTTATGGAGATTTTCCATAAACGCGGTGTTGAAATTACTGCAGAAGAAGCTCGTAAGCCAATGGGGTTATTGAAAATTGATCATGTTAGAGCATTAACAGAGATGCCTCGTATTGCGAGTGAGTGGAATCGTGTTTTCGGACAATTACCAACAGAAGCAGATATTCAGGAGATGTATAAAGAATTTGAAGAAATTCTCTTCGCTATTTTACCGCGCTATGCTTCGCCGATTAATGGAATAAAAGAAGTGATTGCTTCTTTACGTGAAAGAGGAATTAAAATTGGTTCAACGACTGGTTATACGAGAGAAATGATGGATATTGTAGCAAGAGAAGCAGCGCTACAAGGGTATAAACCTGATTTTCTTGTAACGCCAGATGATGTTCCAGCGGGTCGTCCATATCCGTGGATGTGTTATAAAAATGCGATGGAACTTGGGGTATATCCAATGAATCATATGATAAAGGTTGGAGACACGGTATCGGATATGAAAGAGGGAAGAAATGCTGGAATGTGGACAGTTGGTGTCATTCTTGGCAGTAGCGAGCTCGGTTTAACGGAAGAAGAAGTGGAGAATATGGATTCGGTAGAACTTCGTGAAAAAATAGAAGTAGTTCGCAAGCGTTTCGTTGAAAATGGGGCGCACTTTACGATAGAAACGATGCAGGAACTCGAAAGCGTAATGGAACATATCGAGAAACAAGAACTTATTATTTCATAAAAGGGGAATAGGATCATGACTGAAAATCACTACTTATTATTAACACCAGGACCATTAACGACAACAAAAACGGTAAAAGAAGTTATGTTATACGATTGGTGTACGTGGGATGCTGAATATAACACGATGGTGCAAGATGTAAGAGCTAAACTTGTATCGTTAGCAACGAAGGAAGAAGAGAAATATACGACTGTTCTCATGCAAGGAAGCGGTACGTTTTCAGTTGAAGCAGTAATTGGTTCTGTTATTCCTAGAAATGGAAAGTTGCTTGTTTGTACAAATGGTGCGTACGGTAAGCGAATTGTACAAATGGCAGAGATGTTACATATAGATGTGGTGGTTAGTCAAACGGAAGAATGGGAGCCTACTAATATTGCAGAAGTAGAAAAGATATTACAACAAGATAAAGAGATTACACATATTGCAGTTGTTCATTGTGAAACAACAACAGGTATTATCAATCCAATTGTAGATGTATGTAAATTAGGGAAGCAATATGGAAAAGTAACACTAGTTGATGCAATGAGTAGTTTTGGTGGTATTGAAATAGATATCGCTGAGTTGCAAATTGATTTTCTAATTAGTAGTGCGAATAAATGTATTCAAGGGGTTCCTGGGTTTGGCTTTGTTATTGCAAAGCGCGATGAATTGTTGAAATGTAAAGGACAGGCACGTTCATTATCATTAGATTTATACGATCAGTGGGAGACGATGGAAAATCAAAATGGAAAATGGCGTTTTACGTCACCTACACATGTTGTACACGCTTTTTATCAAGCACTACTTGAATTAGAAAAAGAGGGCGGAGTAAAAGCGCGTTACAATCGATATTATAACAATCAAAAACTATTAGTGAATAGAATGAGAGAAATCGGATTTAAGTCACTAGTAGATGAAAAATATCAATCACCTATTATTACATCTTTCATTTATCCAGAAGAGTGGTTTGATTTTGGGCAGTTATACAATGAATTAAAGCGTGATGGATTTGTTATTTATCCAGGTAAAATTTCAAAAGTAGATACATTCCGTATTGGAAATATCGGTGATGTACATGAGGCAGATATCGATCGTTTAGTTGATAGTATTGCTAAAGGAGTTGTTATAGGTTGAAAGTATTTTGCTTAGGTGGAGCAGGTAAAATTTGTCGTGAAGCAATTTTAGATTTGGTGCAATTTTCATCTTTTGAGACGATTACAGTAGCTGATTTTAATGAAGAAGAGGGCCTGAAAGTAGTAGAATGGCTCAATGATCCTCGCGTTGATTTTGTGAAAGTAGATGTAACGAATCATGAGGATACGGTTGCAAAAATGAAGGGCTATGACATTGTAATGGATGGCACGACGATAAAGCTAAATGGTTTGTCAACTCGATGTATTGCAGAAGCAGGTTGTCACGGTGTGAATTTGAATGGATTTGGTGAAGAAAATGACTCACACTCTATATTTGTTCAAAACGGAAAAACATGTTTACCTGGTTTTGGTATGACGCCAGGGGTAACGCAAATGATGGCAATGCATGCAGCAAATCAGCTAGATACTGTAGAATCAGTTCGTGTCAGCCACGGTTCGTATCGTCCGATTGCTTTTTCTGCATCAATTACAGAAACAACGACATATGAATATGATCCACATTTACCATCGCGTACAGTGTATGAAGATGGTGAGTTTAAGCAAGTACCTCCGTTTGCGCGTCCGAGAGAAATTGAATTACCGGCGCCTTATGGTAAGGCAACGCAGTATATAATCCCGCATTCTGAAACGATTACGTTAGCAAAAGCACTGAAAAATAAAGGCGTCAAACTGATAGAGACGAGAGGGACTTGGCCAAAGCAAAATATGCAACTCGTACGTGCGTTATATGATTACGGTATATTGCGTAATGATCAAGTTGAAATAAATGGGGAAGAAATCGGCATTATGGATTGTATTTCGAAGTATTTATTGCAATCGAAAGAGGGACAAGAAACAGAAATTTACGGTTATGCACTTCATGTAGAAGTAATAGGTATGAAAAATAATGAGAAACAAAGGCACGTATTATATCATACACACCCGTTATCTGATGGATCTGTTGTAGGATGGGAAAAATTAAGAGCTTATACGAGAAACGTCGGTATTCCATTTGGGATTGCTACAGAGTTAATCGCAAAAGGGAATGTAAATAAAGTTGGCGTTGTGACACCAGAGGACGCTTTTGTAAATCCACAAATTATTTTTGATGAACTAGTAAAGCGTGGTATTCATATTCATGAAGAAGTTTTTACTGAAAAAGAAAGTTATAACTTTGTATAAGTAAGGCAGTTTATGAGGTAGAAATCAATGGGGTGAGGCTATGTCTGTAGTAGGTGAAGAAAGAAAGCGAACCATTCTTGAGAAGGTAGAGTTTAAAGGGAAAGTAAAAGTTTCAGAGTTAGCGAGAGAGTTTGCTGTATCGACAGAGACGATTCGCCGTTATTTAGAAGAATTGGATCGTGAAAAGAAGTTGAAGAAAGTGTATGGTGGAGCCGTCCAACTTCCGGGAGCTGGAATAGAGGCACCAATGTTAGAACGAGAGATGCTGCATATAGAAGAGAAGAAGAGAATTGGGTATAAAGCAGCAACGTTTGTGGAAGATGGAGATGTGATTGCGATTGATGACGGAAGTACACCACTTCAAATGGTGCCATATCTTGTTCATCGTAAAAATTTAACGATTGTAACAAGTTCATTTCCAGTAGCCACACAATTAATTTCTTCTATTAATAAAAAGATGTTTCATGGTGAAGTTTTATTTATTGGTGGAAAAATATCTCCAAAGCATTCACGTGTGTCAGGGTCTATTTCGCAGCAAGTAATCCAGCAATTTCATTTTCATAAAGCATTTGTGTCGATTGATGGATTGTTACCTGGTTTTGGGGTTTCTAGTTTTGAATTAGAAAAGGCGAAACTGTCAGAAGCGATGATGAAATTAGCAGAGAAAACATATATTTTATGTGATCATACAAAAGTAGGGGTAAAAGGAAATTACCGAATAGCAGCGTTTTCGCGTATTCAACATGTAATTTGTGATAAGAAAATGCCCTATAGTTTTGAAGAGGAAGTCAAAAGGCATAATATTCAATGGACAATTTGCTAAATAAATGGAACTCCCACCTGATTTTGAGGTGGAAGTTTTACTGTCCGCAAAAGTGGGATAAAAGATTTGGATTTATGCAAAAAGTGGACACATTTTCTCATCTCTTTCATATAATTTACCAATACAAAAAAAGTTGGTCGAAGGAAAGAAGGGGAAAGTATGTCAGAACGGATATATAATAAACTTGTATTGTATGCAAATATTTTGCAGAAAATTGGTTTTATTAATGAAAAAGAAAAAAGTGAAATTCTTCATACGATAAGTAAAAAGGCCCTCTGAATAAAGGGCCTTTTCATTATTTTCTTTGGAAATATAAATTTAATGTAATATTCTCATTGAAAATGATAATGATATTCATTATCATTTATTTGTAGATAATTGATAAATGTTGTCAATTAAAATATATATGATAGGGGATATTATTTTGAAAAAAAATATATGAAGGCGTTAGTAATAGCAACAACATTAGCAATTCCATTTGCTGCATACTCTACTCCAGCATTAGCAGCACTAAAAGTTGAAGCAAATCAATCGGTGGTAGCAGCTAGTGAACGTACATACGATACTGAGATTAAAATATATAAGGACAAAAAAGACGAGCCATCTATGGTTTCTCAATATATAAAAGATCCTAAAGTAGCGATTGCAGACGGGAAAAAAATTGTTACTGTAACAATACAAGATAGCGATTATTTTCAATATCTTAGAATAGAAGATAAAAACCAACCAGGTGTATTTCATGATGTGAAAGTTTTGTCAGAAGATAAGAGAAAAAATGGGACGAAAGTAGTTCAATTTGAAATTGGCGAGTTTGAGAAGAAGCACAATATGCAAATGCATATACTTATTCCAGCTATTGGATACGATCACAAATATCAAGTTCAATTTGAAATTAAAGATCCAACTGTAGGTGACAAAGAAACAGAGAAACCAGATGATAACTCTAATTCAGGCAATACGGAAACAGATAATCCAGTTGATAATCAAAATATGATAACAGATAACAAATTAAGAGAACTTGTTAATAAAAAAGTATTTAATAGAAAAGATGTAAATACACCAATTACGAAAGAAGAGTTATTACAAGTAAAGGACTTGTTTTTAAATACGAATGAGATTCTTGATTATAGTGCATTAAAATATATGCCAAATTTAAAATCTTTAACAGTTGCGAATGCGAAGATAACAGATCCGTCGTTCTTTGCGAACTTGAAGCAATTAAATCATTTAGCTTTACGTGGTAATGAATTTTCAGATGTAACGCCACTTGTAAAGATGGATAATTTAGAATCTCTTGATTTAAGTAATAATAAAATTACAAACGTTGCACCATTAGTTGAAATGAAAAATGTAAAAAGTTTATATCTATCAGGAAACCAAATAGAAGATGTAACAGCATTATCGAAAATGGAACAACTAGGTTACTTGAATTTAGCAAATAATAAAATTACGAACGTTGCTCCATTAAGCGCATTGAAAAATGTAACATACTTAACTTTAGCCGGTAATCAAATTGAAGATATTAAACCGTTATATTCATTACCTTTAAAGGACTTAGTATTAACGCGTAATAAAGTTAAAGATTTATCGGGTATTGATCAAATGAATCAATTAAATAAATTATTTATCGGAAAAAATCAAATAGAAGATGTGACACCACTTGCTAAAATGACTCAACTTACAGAATTAGATTTACCTAACAATGAGTTAAAAGATATAACGCCATTATCTAGTCTAGTAAACTTACAAAAACTTGATTTAGAAGCAAATTATATTTCAGACTTATCGCCAGTTAGTAAGTTGGATAAGTTAGTATATTTAAGTTTTGTTGCAAATGAAATTCGCGATGTTAGACCAGTAATCGAACTAAGTAAGAAAGCTTATATTAATGTTCAAAACCAAAAAATCTTTCTAGAGGATACAGAAGTAAATAAAGAAGTGAAAGTACCTATATACGAAAAAGACGGCGAGGTATCTACAAAAATCCGTCTGAAGAGCGATGGTGGTACGTATAGTAAGGGTATAGTGAAATGGAGTACACCAGGTGAGAAAGTATATGAATTTGGAGTGAAAGATCCATTTGCGGATACAGGCATTTTCTTCACTGGTTCTGTGATTCAAAAGGTTGTAAATGAAAAAGTAGCCGAAGAGGTAATAGAGTTTAAAGATGTACCAAAGGGTCATTGGTCAGAGAAAGCAATTAATCATTTAGCGAAAGAAAAATTATTTGTAGGCTATGGAAATGGAAAATTTGGATTTGGTGACAATATTACGCGCGGTCAAGTAGCAGTTTTAATACAAAAGCACTTGAAGCTGGAGCGTAATCTAGAACAGAAAGCGAAGTTCACAGATACGAAAGGGAATGCATATGAAGGGGCTATTGAGGCAGTTGCACAAGCTGGAATTATGACTGGATACGATAATGGTCAGTTCCGCCCAGATGGAGTATTAACTCGATATGAAATGTCAGTAGTATTACAAAAAGTATTCCAGTTAAAGGGAAATGAAAAGAGTGTAGAGAGCTTTATTGATGTACCGACTGGTCATTGGGCGGAAGGATATGTGAAAGCGTTAGCGGATAATAATATATCAAAAGGTGATAGAAAAGGAAACTTTTTAGGTGGTGATTTCGTAACACGTGAACAATATGCACAGTTTTTATATAACGCGATAACGAAATAAAAGATGAGAAAATACGTTATTCTTTGATTTAATAAGAATAACGTATTTTTTATGTACAAAATGAAATAGGCAATAGACAGGAGTATAGATAGATGAATGGCCCATTTTAAAGAAGAGCTGTGAAACTATATTGACAAAAAGGCGTTCTCGTGTGATAATTCAATTAAATTTTTAGAATAATCAAAAAATATTCCTTTTACATAGAAAGGATTCGAACATTATATAAATATTATGCCGGGGGTGACGAAATGTTATTTTTTCTAAAGAAATGGAATGAATTAAAAGATGTGAAATCTGAATTGGCACTTCGTGATTGGTTTTATGGTACAAAAATTAGTTTATCACTCTGTACGTCAAAAGAGCCGTTAACTTTTTTAGTAAACGTTGAGGGAAGAGATAAAGGGTTATTTTCAGAAGAAGACTTTATTGTTGTTAATTGTATGTGTGAGCCAGTATTTGAAAATGAAGAAAAACCAGCTGTAGAATCGTTTATGCATGCGGATATTTATAAAAAGAGTAGTGCAGAATGTATTTTACAAGTGCAGACTGTAGATAGCCATTTAATATCAGAGTTATATGGAGAAGAAGGGGAAGTAACATTTGATAAACGTAGTGTGGAACGTGTTTTTGGAAAAGAAGGTATAACAGAAATGACAATTCCCATTGTAGAAGATGAGAAGAAGTTTGCTGATTTATTAGAAAATAATGTGCCGAATTTTATTGAAGGTGGAGGAGTAGTTCTTGTTCATAATTATGGCATGATTGTGTGGGGGAAAACTCCAGAAGAAGCGAAAAAATGGCTAGAGGGTATAGAGTATTTAATGAATTACCATGTAAAATTGTTAATGATAAAAGGTGCAAAGAGCTCTGTTATATAAATGGTTTTTGATGTCGTTACAAGTCACCAAACAAATGAAAGCGTTTTAAAAATAATTTCACTCATAAAATATAGGTCTCCTTATTATATATAGATTACATGTTGACATGTAAGGAGGAACATATTTTGCGAGTTAAATATCATTTTCTGCCAAAACAGCAAGTAACATTTTGCAAAATAAACGATTCAGGTGAAGAGGCTTTGCACATTATGAATGAAACGGGATTTCGAGCAATCCCTGTATTAGCAGAAGATGAAAAGAAATTCATGGGGATTATTTATAAAGTAGATCTTTTAGAAAAGAAGTGTAATAGCGGATTAGAGAAATTAAGTACGGAACATATGCTGGAAGATTCCTCTGCATTTATTTTTGAAAAGGATTCTTTTTTTAGAGCATTTTATGTTATTCGTCGACTTCCATTTTTAGCTGTGCTAAATGACTATAATGAATTTGTCGGTATCTTAACGCATTCTAATGTATTTGATGTTATTGAAGATTCATTCGGTATGCGGACGGGTGGTTATATATTAACAATTGCAACACAAGATTGTAAGGGAACGATTAAAGAACTTGGGACATTGTTGAAATCTTTTAATATCGGTGGACTATTTACGCTAGATAACGGTGATCAATATATTCGCCGCGTTATCGTAAATATAACGGATGAGTTAAATGAAAAAAGATTGAAGCAATTAATCGGAAAAATAGAGAAAAAAGGATTCAGGGTGAGTCATGTAGATTATATTTAAGGTGGAAAGGGACCAATTTGCTATATGCAGATTGGTCCCTTTTTTAGTGTGAGTAATGAATCTTATTTTGAAACAGGAGGCGGAGATAATGCTAAATCAGATAAAAAAATAAAATCTGCATGGGCACGAATGTTAGGAATAGAAGACTCTATAACACGTGATGTAATTTCACCTGGAGGTCCAACATGTCCGATAGCTACCATAATTGGTTTTTCTTGAAGTTTTTTAATGAGTAATTGGGCCTGTTTTGAAATATGTGCCGCTGTATACACATCATCAAAAAATAATTGGTTTTCAATAATAGGCACTCCTAATTCTTTCCCGATTTTTGGGACAACACTCTTAGGATTTGTTTTGCTATCTAAATAAAATAAACCGTGTTTTTTACAAGCTGCAAGTATAAGCCTTACAATTCTTTCGTCTGCAGTCACTTTTGATCCCATATGATTGTTCATCCCAATTGCATGTGGTACTTCTTGAATCGCTTGTTCGAGTCGGTTATTTATTTCTTCGTCGCTTAAATCAGTTGTAATTGCTTTTGGTCCAAGCCATTCTTTTTTACCTTTAATAGGTTCCATTGGCATATGTATAATAACTTCGTGCCCTTTTTTATGAGCCGCTATCGCATCTTCCTTTGTAGAAGGGAGAAAAGGCATAACGGCAACAGTCAGTGGAATAGGAAGTGATAACATTTTATCAGTCCCCTTCATATTATTGCCGAAGTCATCAATGACAATAGCAACTTTGTTTGTATGAGCTTTTGCTTGAACAGGAAATAAGAAGGATGGTAAGAACATAGTAAATATAAGCAATGCAATCGTATATTTGCGCATATAAATATTTCCTTTCTAGTTTATCCGGCTATTTGCGAGCGGTGAGGAATGAACAAAATCCCCAATGATTAAATTGCACTTTATCAATCATCATTATGTTTTGCGTTTTTATATAAATTAAACAAAAAATGTCGAAGAAAAGTATATGGAAAATAGAAAATCCGCTATTTAATTGGTATTTGTAAAAAAAGAAGATGAAAAAAATGTCTATTATTGCGAATGTATTTACAAAGATAGAATAATTTGTAATAATTCTCAAAGTGAGGGTAAAGATTTGTAAATTACAGGGAGAAAATGTTAAATTTTCTGATTCTTCAAATTCAAATATGATGTAAGTAGTTAAAAGGCTGATGGAGAAGTGAAGTAGAGAGCATGGAATATAATAAGGGGGATATGAATGTTTACTGTAAAAAGGAAGTACACATTAGAAAAGCTTTCACGTGATATTCATATGAAACGTGAAGAAATGATTCAATTAGGTTTAACGAGTGGGTTAAATAGTATGGAGACGATTCAAGTGAGTCAAGAATTGGACAAGCTTATTTTACAGTACCAGTGTTATAAAGAAAAACAAACACCAAAATGGTTATCAATTATAAAGGTACCTATTTTTCAAATTGGGTATGAAGGGAAATCGAGTAATTTTTGGCGAATGCTTGTAGCTGGTTTTATGAAATAAGTATAATTACCCTTTTGGGAGAAGGATAATTATACTATGTGTAACGGAATTTCGATATGAACGGTCGTTCCTTCGTTTTCTATACTGTCGATAAAAATATGCCCATTGTACATCTCTACAATTCGTTTACATATGACAAGTCCAAGACCTGTTCCAGTATCTTTATTAGTAAAGAACGGATGAAAGAGGTGTTTTTGAATATGTTTTGGAATCCCTTTTCCAGTATCTATAATTTGCAATTGTGCGTGTGTTTCATTGTTCGTTACGGAAATAGTTAGTGTGTCACCAGAAGTCATGGCTTCAATTGCATTTTTTGTAATGTTTAAAACCACTTGTTTCATATGGTCTTTTGAGCAACGGATATGAACAGGATGGTCTGGCAAATGTAAATTGAATATAATGTTATGTAGATTCGCCTCAGATTGAATAATTAATGCTACCTCATTTAGAATGTTTCTCACATCATATGTTTGTTCAATGATAGCAGTTGGCTTTCCAAGAATAAGAAATTCGCTTACAATTTCATTAATCCGTTCTATTTCTTGTTCGATGACGGAAAAATAGAACTGATCTTGTTCATCTTTATATTTTTCTTTTAATAGAGCGACGAGTCCTTTAATTCCGGTAAGCGGATTACGGATTTCGTGGGCTGTACTAGCTGCAAAAGTGCCAACTAATTCAATTTTTTGTAGTTCATTTTGTTGTCTTTCCAGTTTTGTTTGGCGTTTTAACAACATATATTGAGCAAGTAAAAATAAAATAGACATTAAAAATAAAGTAGCTATACACTCTATTGAAACCCACTGATATAATGTTTTTTGATGGATAGGCAATGGAGAAACAGAGACCTTCCAATTTAATCTTTGGAGTGGGGTAGTAAGCATATTAGAATGCGCATCACTTGTTTCGTTATTATCATCGGTGAGAAAAACTACATCATACTTATCAGTTACTTCAAAGTGGTATTGTGGCTTAATGGCATTTAAAGATGCTGAAATGTAGTCAAAGCGTAAACTTGCTAATAATAAGCCCGATAGCTCCTTCTGTTTATTGAAAATGGGAGAAGCAATTATAATAGCTTGATGCCCAAGAACACGATCTGTAATGACTGATGATACAGTTGTTTTCTTCGTCTGTAACGCGTCTTGAATATATTTACGATCTGAGACATCAATAGGTGGTTGGTCGCCTTCGGATGCGACTGTAATGATACCTTCTGGTGTAGCGTAATATAGACCAGAAAAGCGTGCATCGTTTCCATCTGTATCATGTACAATTTGTTTTACTCCATTTATATTTCCAGTCTCGGTTCCTACGACTTTTGAGAGCATTTCTAATGCGGAAATTGCTTCACCAAGATGATGATCTAAATAGTCTCTATATAAAAAGAGAACCGTGTGAGCAGATAGTTTGTTTTCCTGTTTCATTTTATACGAATGATATGAATAAAATGTAGCACCAATCCCTATCGTTGGTAGGATAACAAGCAATATATATAAAACGATGCTGTGGAATTTGACTTTCAAGTTTGGTACTCCTTCTTTTTTATTATCATTATATATAAACTATGTTAAAATTGTCATGTTTTTATTCAAGAATCATTCATAATATATTTGGGGAGAGGTAATGAATGAGTGAATACTCATTCGGAATTTACATGAAGTACTAAACTGTTTTTCTTTTTATTACTGAGAATTTAAGTGAAGGGTTGAAAGTTGTATGACATCAAATAATGAACGAGAAGATATTTCTCAATCTCTAAAAGTATTTATTGCATTATCTCGTGTACATCGTTCTGTTATGGATACTACAAATAAATCTATACAAAGTAACGGGTTAAATCCAACTGAATTTGCTGTATTAGAACTGCTATATCATAAAGGTGGTCAACCACTTCAGCAAATTGGTGAGCGTATTTTAATAGCGAGTGGCAGCATTACATATGTTGTAGATAAGCTAGAGAAAAAGGGACTAGTAAAGAGAATTCCGTGCCCGAATGACAGACGTGTTATTTATGCACAATTAACTGAGTCTGGAGAGAACTTTATTGCTTCTATTTTTCCAGGGCATGAGCAAGTTATACATCAGTCTTTTGAAATGTTAACGAAAGAGGAAAAGGATGAATTACTTGATCTATTAAAAAAGATTGGAAAGTATGAAAAGTAATAGTATGTGCCAAAGGAGCTTTG
This sequence comes from Bacillus cereus group sp. BfR-BA-01309, assembly GCF_022664315.1. Lineage (NCBI taxonomy): Bacteria > Bacillati > Bacillota > Bacilli > Caryophanales > Bacillaceae > Bacillus > Bacillus cereus group sp. BfR-BA-01309. Next base: position 284,143 of record NZ_JAKUHE010000005.1, on the reverse strand, counting down.
GATAACGAAATCCAAGGCTTTTTTGTTTACATGTAATTATGACAATAGCTGCCGTATTTTGCTGAAGAATAAGAGGAGATTTGTAAGTAAGCATTGAATTATAGTAAGGATGCACATAATGGAGAGGAGGCTCGTTCATGTCATTTAAAGACTATGAGTATAAACGGCCAAATATTGAAGAATTAAAAGAGAAGTTTACTGTTGCCTTAGAGAAGTTTGATAACGCCAAAACGGTAGAAGAACAAAAACAAGTCATCAATTCAATTAACGAAATTCGCAACGACTTCGGTACAATGGGGAATCTTTGTTACATTCGTCATTCTGTTGATACGACAGATGCTTTTTATAAGGAAGAGCAAGATTTCTTTGATGAATTCTCTCCAGTTGTACAAGGATATGGTACAAAGTATTATCATGCGTTAATACATTCTCCATACCGTGAAGAATTAGAAGCGTATTATGGGAAGCAATTATTTGCTTTAGCGGAGTGTGATTTAAAAACATATTCTGATGACGTGGTGAAAGATTTACAATTAGAGAATAAATTGTCTTCACAATATACGCAGTTATTAGCATCTGCAAAAATTGACTTTGCAGGAGAAGAAAGAACGTTATCGCAGCTTATTCCATTTATGCAAGGGAAAGAAAGAAGTGAACGTAAAGTAGCGAGTGAAGCATACTACGGATTTTTAGCTGGGAATGAGGAAGAGTTAGATCGTATTTATGATGAGCTTGTTAAAGTGAGAACGAAAATCGCTAAATCTTTAGGTTTCAAAAACTTTGTTGAACTTGGATATGCAAGAATGTACCGTACAGATTATAATGCGGAAATGGTGGCGAATTATCGTCAGCAAGTACTTGATTATATTGTTCCAGTTACAACGGAATTAAGAAAACGACAACAAGCACGTATCGGTGTAGAGAAGTTAGCTTATTACGACGAAAACTTTGAGTTTGCTACTGGTAATCCAACTCCAAAAGGAGATGCGGATTGGATTGTTAATCATGGGAAAACGATGTATAAAGAGTTATCGGCTGAAACGGATGAATTTTTCAATTTTATGCTAGATAATGATTTATTAGATTTAGTTGCGAAAAAAGGAAAAGCTGGTGGCGGATATTGTACATATATTGAGAATTATAAAGCTCCATTTATTTTCTCGAACTTCAACGGAACATCTGGCGACATTGATGTATTAACACATGAAGCTGGTCATGCTTTCCAAGTATATGAAAGCCGTAAGTTTGAAATTCCAGAATACAATTGGCCAACGTATGAAGCATGTGAAATTCATTCTATGAGTATGGAATTCTTTACATGGCCATGGATGAAGTCATTCTTTGAAGAAGATGCAGATAAATATTATTTCTCTCACTTAAGCTCAGCGCTTCTGTTTTTACCGTATGGTGTATCTGTTGATGAATATCAACATTATGTATATGAAAATCCAGAAGCATCACCAGAAGAGCGTAAGACAGCATGGCGTAATATAGAGAAAAAGTATTTGCCGCATCGTGATTATGAAGATAATGATTATTTAGAGCGCGGTGGTTTCTGGCAACGTCAAGGACATATTTATAGCTCGCCGTTCTACTATATAGACTACACATTAGCACAAATTTGTGCACTGCAATTTTGGAAACGTGCAAGAGATAATAGACAAGAGGCGTGGGAAGATTATGTAACTCTGTGCCAACAAGGTGGAAGTAAATCATTCTTGGAATTAGTAGAAGTTGCAAATTTAACATCACCATTTGCTGAAGGTTGTGTGAAAAGTGTCATTACAGAAATAGAAGCGTGGCTACATGCGGTTGACGACACAAAATTGTAAAAAACATGCGCTTTTTTTCACATGTTTAACATCGACATAACGAGAAAATGATGAGATAATAAAAGAAAATTCAGAATACTAAAAGGTGTTTCTAATAAGGGACACCTTTTTTCACCAACAAAAAGGGGGGAAAGAAGTATGCTTCAATCTAATATGGATGTGAGTTTAGAAAGTTTGGTGAACTCGTTACAGTCTACCCGAAGCACGCTATTATCAGAAATTGAAATGTTAAATGATACAGAAGTGAATGTAAAACCGCGCCGTGATAAATGGAGTATTATTCAAATTTTGCATCATTTACATTTAGTTGAACAATCCGTCACATCTGCCCTTGTATATGCTTTACAAAAAAATGAAAGAAACACGACTCCATTTAAAGACCTCCAACTTACGCTTGATCGCACACATAAACGAGAAGCTCCTCAGCAAATGCAACCAACAGAAACGTTAATGAAAAAACAGCAAGGAATTCAATTACTAGAACATTCACGACAAGAACTATTACACGCGCTTCATAGTGTGCTAGATGAAAAAGATCTATTTGAAAATGGATTAAAGCATCCGGTTTTTAATGATCTGAATTTGTATCAGTGGGTTCAATTTCTTGATTTGCATGAACAAAGACATCTTACGCAGTTAAAAGAGGCGAAACATGCAATTTTACAGCGATAATTAGAAGGAAGTGGGAGACCACTTCTTTTTTGATACGTGCATAGTTTTCTTTCTTATTTTGGAATACTACATGGAGAAAGAATAGAAGGAGTTGAAAAGTATGTCCAACAAAAAGAAAGAAGAAGAGCGCGCTTGGAAAGCACGTAAAGAAAATCAAAAACCACATGGAAAAGTGAAAGCCTTTGCTGAATTAGTTGAAGGAACAGAAAAAACGTGATGATTATTTCATCACGTTTTTTGTATGAGCGGAAAAGTTAATAAGAAGGTTGTACCAGTCCCTTTTTCGCTTATAATATCAATTTTTCCATTCATAGCTTGCACAACACTGAATACGACCATCATTCCAAGACCAGTCCCTTTTTCTTTCGTTGAGTAGAAAGGGGATCCAAGGCGTTTTACTTGTTCTTGATCCATACCAATCCCTGTATCTTTTATATACAATTGTATATGTTTATGATCTGGAACTAAAGTAAGTACGAGATCACCGCCTGTAGGCATAGCCTCAATACAGTTTTTTAAAATATTTAATAAACATTGGTTCAGTTTTTGTTTTTCACCAGCGATATAGAAAGATGTACTTTGTTTGATGTAGTGGATACGAACGTTTGTTAAATTAGCAAGAGGTGTGATTAAAGATAAGGCATGCAATAATTCTTCCTCTACTTGTAACTGTTGTTCTTTTTCGATACTTGGTTTCGCAAAAGTTAAGTAATCTGTAAGAACATGATTTGCTTGTTCGATTCCGTTGATGGCTATGTCGATATATAATTTTCGTTCTTGCTCAGTACATGTATTCGACTGCAAAAGTTGTAAAAATCCTTTTGTTGAAGTTAATGGATTGCGAATCTCATGTGAGATGGACGCGGCCATTTCGCCAATTAAATGGAATTTTTCAGCATTCATAAGTTCGTTTTGAAGACGAACTTGCATTTGTAGTATGTGTAGCAAATATAAAGTAAGGATTGTTCCAATTATTGTACATATTTCGTATACGATAATATGTGGTATATAATCTGCACTATTTGTAACCTCTAAAAGGAAAGATGGTATCCACCCTAAGCCAAATATGAGACTGTAAAAGATAGCGAGTGCTATTTTTATACGATTAGAACTTCGGTTAAATAGTTTGTATGTTAATAGTAGAACAATAAACAGTAAAACCGAAGCGATAAGGGATGGGAATACACCTATTCCCCCTAATAAGAAGCGGTATATGTTTAATACAGCTAAGATGGAAGCGCCAGCAATAGGGCCTCCTGTTAATGTACCGACAATTAATACGATATGGCGCATATCAAATTGAAATCCATAATTTGTTTTTGCTCCAAAAGTAATACATAGTATGGTAGTGAGGCAACACAATGTAATAAATATAGCTGAATTTAATTTAGGAGAGCGTTTCCCTTTTTGATTCCAAAATAAATGGTATACGAGCATGGTAACGAGGATGAATAATATATTTAAAAAGAGATAAATAATAAAGGGTTTCAGTAGGGTGCCTCCTCTCTTCTCATATTAAATTAATCATACTATAAAATGATAGAAATGAAATGAGAAATAGCGGAAAAGTCAGAAATTTTTTCTGGTAGTATACAATATGTTACAATAAGCTTTGTCAATGAAAGAAGGAATTCCGTGCATTGCACGGGAGAGGTTCGCGAACTCCCTCTATAAAAAACTATGGAAACAACAATATCTTTAGGTATTGTTTTGTTTTTTTATTGTGACAGTTCAAGAACGTTCTTTCTTCTTATTCGTAGTAGAGAAGGAGAATGAGTGAAATGAAAAAAGAAAAGGCAGTTGTTGTTTTTAGTGGAGGACAAGATAGTACGACATGTTTATTTTGGGCAATAGAGCAGTTTGTAGAAGTAGAGGCTGTAACGTTTAATTACAATCAACGTCATAAGCTAGAAATTGATTGTGCAGCGGAAATTGCAAAAGAGCTAGGAATTAAACATACGGTACTTGATATGAGTCTATTAAATCAACTTGCTCCAAATGCGTTAACGAGAACGGATATGGAGATTACACATGAAGAAGGTGAATTGCCATCGACGTTTGTAGATGGACGAAATTTACTATTCTTATCATTTGCTGCTGTATTAGCAAAACAAGTTGGAGCACGTCATATTGTAACGGGTGTATGTGAAACTGATTTTAGTGGTTATCCAGATTGCCGTGATGTGTTTGTGAAATCGTTAAACGTTACTTTAAATTTATCCATGGATTATCCGTTCGTAATTCATACACCACTTATGTGGATTGATAAAGCGGAAACATGGAAATTATCAGATGAGCTTGGAGCATTCGAGTTTGTTCGAGAAAAAACATTAACATGTTATAACGGAATCATTGGTGATGGTTGCGGTGAATGTCCAGCATGTCAACTTCGTAAAGCAGGATTAGATACGTACCTACAAGAGCGCGAAGGAGCGAGTAACTAATGGATAACTTCTTTGGATTTCGCATCGTAGAAAATTTGCAAAAAATGGACAAGGATATTCAGCGTAAACAGCTTAAATATCATAATAAAAGAGTAATGGTCAGCAAGGAATTTACATTTGATGCAGCACACCATTTACACTGTTATGAAGGGAAATGTAAAAACTTACATGGTCACACATATAAAGTTGTATTTGGTATTAGTGGATATGTGAATGAAATAGGTCTTGCGATTGACTTTGGAGATATAAAAGAAATTTGGAAGAATGAAATAGAAATTTATTTAGACCATCGTTATTTAAACGAAACGTTACCAGCGATGAATACGACTGCTGAAAACATGGTCGTTTGGATTTACGAAAAGATGGCAGAAGCATTAATAAAAGATAATCGTGCGAACGAATATAAAGGAGCTCGCGTTGAATTTGTTCGTCTTTTCGAGACGCCAACTAGTTATGCGGAAGTAAGACGGGAGTGGATGCTCGATGAGTAAAATCCCTGTCTTAGAAATATTTGGTCCGACTATTCAAGGTGAAGGGATGGTTGTGGGACAAAAGACGATGTTTATCCGTACAGCAGGTTGTGATTATAGCTGTGCATGGTGTGATTCTGCTTTTACGTGGGATGGATCAGCTAAGGATCAAATTAGACAAATGACAGCAGAGGACGTTTGGAATGAGCTTGTAGAAATTGGTGGCGAAAATTTTTCTCATGTTACGATTTCAGGTGGAAATCCAGCATTGTTGAAAAATATTGAGTTTCTTCTTTCTATATTAAAAGAGAATGGAATGCGGACGGCAATCGAAACACAAGGGAGTAAATGGCAAGATTGGTTACTTCAAATTGATGAGATAACGATTTCTCCAAAACCACCAAGTTCGACAATGAATACTGATTTTCAGAAGTTAGATGCAGTTATTCAGAAACTAGCAGGAAAAGATATTAGTTTAAAGGTAGTAGTATTTGACGACTATGACTTTGAGTATGCAGTTAAGATGCACGAACGTTATCCAGATGTACCATTTTTCTTACAAGTAGGGAATGATGATACAAAAACAGTGGATGATGCGATGTTGATTAAGAAATTATTAGATAAGTATGAGTGGCTTATTGATAAAGCTGTAAATTGTAAAGAGATGAATGATGCAAAAGTATTGCCGCAGCTTCATGCGTTAGTATGGGGAAATAAACGCGGAGTATAATGAGAAGGGATGTTTAAAATGGCAGGAAGATTAGATGAAGATTTAAAAGATGTAACGTTACTAGGAAATCAAAATACAAAATATTTATTTGAATATAGCCCAGAAATTTTAGAGGTATTTGATAATAATCATCCAAACCGTGATTATTTTGTGAAATTCAATTGCCCTGAATTTACAAGTTTATGTCCGAAAACAGGCCAACCAGATTTTGCGACAATTTATATTAGCTACATTCCAGAACAAAGAATGGTAGAGAGTAAATCTTTAAAGCTATATTTATTTAGTTTCCGTAATCACGGTGACTTCCACGAAGATTGCATGAACGTTATTATGAATGATTTAATTAAATTAATGGATCCACGTTACATTGAGGTATGGGGTAAGTTCACACCACGTGGAGGGATTTCAATTGATCCTTACTGCAACTACGGTCGCCCAGGAACGAAATATGAACAAATGGCAGACTACCGCATGATGAACCATGATCTATATCCAGAAACAATTGATAATCGTTAATATATAATAGAAAGAAAGGATCTGTATGTTATACAGATCCTTTCTTTCTATTATATTATGCATTTTGATTAATGACAGTATAGTTTTTATGACTTACAACTGTAAGAGGTTCCATATCTAGTTCTCTAAAATTTTCCATAATTGTTATATCTACAATAACGGAGTTTTGATTTACTTTTTGAACACGGCCTTGCATTCCACCTTTAAATTCAATGATATCTCCAGTTTCTGCGATCTGCATAAGCAACTCTCCTTGTTACAGTTTTCCCAAAAAAGAATAATTTTGGTTTTTTTATTTCTTCCTATTTTGAACCATATTGTCCAGTTTGTAAATGTTTCCAAAGTAAAAATTCGAAAAATATTCACATTTTGTAAGAAAATATGCAAGAACTCCATGTTAATAGAAAAAAAGAACGGTTTAAATGCGAACATCTTTATATGGGGGTATAATAAAAAATATACAATAACCTACTAAAGTGGGAGAAATTAGAGGCGGTAAAATGATGTTTGAATTTGTGGGGAGTGTTATAGCATTAATTTTATTTGTATTTTCTTATATAAATTTAAAAAAGATTCGTCATCATGAAACGACTACATATTTTGATGGGATGGATGGTATACATGCTGGGGTCACAAATGAGAGTGGCGAGGATATGTAAAGGTGTATAACTTTCTTTTTTTGCGTGGTATGATATTAAAAAATAGTACATAATAGAGTTCGTAAGTGATGAATGGAGAGTGGAAAGAATGAAGATTTCTTTTATTCGTCATGGTCGCTTAGATCGTACTATAGAACCAATGACGGTTACATCCTTTCATGCATGGATGAAAGGATATGACTTACATACTACAACAGAACAAGCACCTATACCAATGGAAACAAAGGAAGCGGTTGAAGCAGCAAAATTGATTGTAACGAGTGATCAAAGGTGTGCTGTACAGTCAGCAGCTGAATTAATGGATTCTTTATCCTTTATGCAAAATTCTCTTTTTAGGGAAGCTGAAGTTCCGACGAGTTTTTATGCTCCGAAATGGTTGAAATGTAAACCTAACGTATGGATGTTTATCGGACGAACATTATGGATACTTGGTTACCATAAAGATGTTGAGTCTTATAAGGAAGTAAGAGCGCGGGCAAGGCAAGCGGCTTACTTATTACATCGTTACGCCCTCGTACACGGAAGTATTGCTCTTATAGGTCATAATTATGTGAATGCAATGATTGGTGCGGAACTGAGAGCAATGGGATGGTCCGGTTCTCCTATTTTACATAGGAAGCCATGGGGATGTACAATCTATACATTCCACGAAGCGATGGATGGTAATGCATTACATACAAATTTAACATAAAAGCACACGATTTATATAAATCGTGTGCTTTTATGTTAAGATATAGAAACTTTGATGTTTAATGTTTTTACAAGATGTGCATAAGGTTCGCCTACGAGCATAACGATTTGATCTTTTTTATAACCTAGCTTCTCGTATAGTGAATAGGCACGTTTGTTTTCTAAATTAACAAGTAATGCGATTTTTTCATACACCTTTTCAGTTGCATGGATTTCAGCAGCTTCAATTAATTTAGAACCAATGCCTTTTCCGCCATATGCACTTGAAACTGATAATGTATCAATGTAATATTCATCAAGTTCAGCTTCTTTTTCTAACGTAATCGATTCATCTTTATGTAATTCTCTTAAGTAATGTACAATTGGTGTATCAAGCGTTGTTGCTTCACTACCGTGATAAGCGACAATAACCCCAACTGCATCACCGTCTTGTTCATATACAAAACAGTTTTCGTAGCTCAGTCGATTTCTCTCTTTTGAGAACCATGTTTCAAGTCCTAGTAATACTTCTGTCTCAACTGTGCTACCAGTAATTTTTTCAGCAATTTCGTGCAGAGCGTTATACAATAAAGGCGCTACTAGCTTCGCATCTGTCTTTTTTGCTTTCCGAATCATAGTATCCCTCCTAGTTCTATTTGTATATTGTAGCATAGTGGTATGGAACTTTGCATAATTGAATGTCGAAATGTTTGATATAGAGAAGTAGCTATGTTAGTATATGATATTTAGTGGACATATAGTAAAGTGATATCGTTTGCAAATAATGAAAATGAAATGAAGGTATAGCATCTGGATAATTTTACAGTTGTTGACCTAAAGAATATACGATAAAATAAAATATTGCATAGAGGTGAAATACATGGATGAGCAATTAGCAAATACAATTTTGGATCAGCTGAAAAATGGTGAAATAAAGGAGTATGTTGCAACGAAAGATGTATTTTATACGTTTAGGAAAGTTGTAGTAGGGCGTGAAGATTTTAAACATATTATTGGGAACGCGCAGCGCGGCGGACAAGTAATTTATACATATTCAGAAACGCCACGTTCGTAACTAGAAGAATATAGGGGAGGAGAATTATGGGCGATTTTAAACAAGGCATATTACCACATTGGGATTATATGTGGAAAGACAGATCCGGCAATAGGTTTATGGGGATGGTTATGTACCCAGAGAAACGAAAGTGTTCGGAAAAAATGCTTCGAAAAATAAAAAGAGCATATGAAGAGGCTATAGAAATTAAAGTAACTGTACAAGTTCAACATACATATCAGTACGTAGAAGGAATGATTGTGTACTTTGATGAAGAAGCTCCTGTATGTACAATGATTGATAAAGATGAAAATCCACATCATATATTTGTAAAAGATATTTTGCGTATTGAGCACTCTGAATAATCTTTTCATAAATAAGTTGAATTTCCATAATAATAATCTTTTTCTATAATAGTTATCTTTTAGTATGTAACGCGAGCCAAAAGTATATGTATAATATTTAATAAAGTAAAATTGATAAATGTAATCGTTTGTTAGAACAGATTATCGTTTCATGTCTGTTCTTTTTTGCGTGATGCTGGAGAAATATATTCCTCCAGCATTTGCCGTTTTATGACAAAATATATTGGTAACTTTTTTAAAAATAAGGTTAAATTCGTTGACAACTTTTTTGAAAAGCACTTTATTGACATGAGTTTTAGAATGTTGTTTCATAGTCATTGTATTGAAAAAAATCGACTATCTTGTCGAAAAGTAAAATTTAAAAAAAGAAAGAATTTATACATATATCTTGTGTCTTATTTTGAAACGTAATACAATATATAGAGAAATCGAGAATCAACATACAGAGAGTATAGATTGGAGAGGGAGGGTCGGAAATGATAGTTGCATATGATTCTATGACAGGAAACGTGAAGCGTTTCATTCACAAATTAAATATGCCGGCCGTTCAAATTGGTGAAGATCTAGTAATAGATGAAGACTTTGTTTTAATTACGTATACAACAGGTTTTGGCAATGTACCAGAACGTGTTTTAGAATTTTTAGAGCGCAATAATGAAAAATTAAAAGGCGTATCTGCAAGCGGCAATCGTAACTGGGGAGACATGTTCGGTGCAAGTGCTGACAAAATTTCTGCTAAATATGAAGTGCCTATTGTATCAAAATTTGAGTTATCAGGAACAAATAACGATGTAGAATATTTTAAGGAAAGGGTGCGGGAGATTGCGACACATTGAACTGAATAATGAAATCACGCAAATGCAGGACGGTTTTTATCAGCTTCATAAAGATAAAGAGGCGTTAGAAGTCTTTATGGAAGAAGCTAGAGAGAATACCGTTCATTTTAATAGCGTGGCAGAGCGAATGGAATATATGAAAGAACATGATTACTATTACAACGTTCTGGACGAGTATAGCTTGGAGGAAGTAGAAGAGGTATATAACATCGCTTATGGTGAAAACTTCGAGTTCCAATCTTATATGGCAGCATCTAAGTTCTACAAAGATTATGCGTTAAAAACAAATGATCAAAAACAATACTTAGAAAGCTATGAAGATCGTGTAGCAATTGTTTCATTATACTTAGGACGCGGTGATGTTGCGAAGGCAAAACACTTCGCAAGCATGATTGTAAAACAAAACTACCAACCAGCGACACCAACCTTTTTAAATGCGGGACGAAGCAGAAGAGGAGAAATGGTGTCTTGTTTCTTGTTAGAGATGGATGATAGCTTAAATTCAATCGGCTTTAACATTAATACTGCAATGCAATTATCGAAAATCGGCGGGGGAGTAGCTTTAAACTTATCTAAGCTACGCGCACGTGGTGAGCAAATTAAAGGTATCGATAATGCTGCAAGTGGTGTAGTACCTGTTATGAAATTACTTGAAGATTCGTTTTCATATGCGAATCAGCTTGGCCAACGAAAAGGTGCCGGCGCAGTATACTTAAACATTTTCCATTGGGATATTATTGAATTCCTTGATACAAAGAAAATAAATGCCGATGAGAAGAGCCGTATTCAGTCTCTATCAATCGGAATTATCGTTCCAAGTAAGTTCTTTGAGCTTGCTGAGAAAAACGAACCTTTCCATGTTTTCGCGCCTTATACGGTGTATAAAGAATATGGTAAGCATCTAGATGATATTGATATCGATGAAATGTACGATGAATTAATGAGCAATCCGAAAGTGAAGAAGAAGCCGCTAGATATTAGTGCACGTGATATGCTTATTAAAATTGCTATGATTCAGCTTGAGTCTGGTTACCCATACTTAATGTTTAAATCAAATGCAAATAACCAACATCCACTGAAGGATATTGGAACTGTGAAGATGTCGAACTTGTGTTAAATATGTAGCACCTTCTAGTAGAAATGCTAGTCGAAAACTCCGTTAAACGGGGAAAGCCTCAAATTTGAGGTAACCTACCGTGCTAAATCTTATCTTAGAATGAAAATGTAAAAGTTCAGAATGTATCTTATTATTTTGTATAGCAGAGTTAAGGGACAACATAAAGTAATAAGAGACTTTCTGAAGTATTAAGATAAGTAAAAGCCTAACGACTATCCCTTATGGGAGTAGAGCGCAAGCGATTGGCGTTCGAAAAGCGGAGCACCTAATCAGGTAATGCTGTAGGTGATGATATAGTCTGTCCTGTATGGTGACATACAGCGGTTGCTTGAGCAACGGACTGAGGAGTAGCGAACTCGGTTGAACATTCGAGACAGAAATCTTCCAGCTTCAAGAAACTTCTGAAATAAATGATTACGGTACAGATGACATTATCCGCCGTGATATTAACTGTAACTTAGGATCGTTAAATATCGTAAATGTAATGGAAAATAAAGAAATTCGTGAAGCGGTTCATGCGGGAATGGAAGCTTTAACAGCTGTTTCTGATATGACGATCATTCCGAATGCACCAACTGTGAAAAAAGCTAATGATGAGCTTCATTCAGTTGGACTTGGTGCCATGAACTTACACGGATATTTATCAAAAAACAAAATCGCATATGAAAGTGCTGAAGCGAAAGAGTTCGCTCGTACATTCTTTATGATGTTAAATTACTACTCTATTGAGAAAAGTATGGAAATCGCTAAAGAAAAAGGCGAAACATTTAAAGACTTCGATAAGTCTGATTATGCAAATGGCACATACTTTGAAAAATACGAAACGACAGATTACAGCCCAGTAACTGAAAAAGTTCAGCAACTATTTGATGGAATTCATATTCCAACAAAAGAAGATTGGACAAGTTTAAAAGAGCAAGTGAAGAAGAATGGATTATATAATTCATACCGTCTTGCTATCGCTCCAACACAATCTATCAGTTACGTTCAAAATGCAACTTCAAGCGTAATGCCGATTGTAAGTCAAATTGAGTCAAGAACGTATGCGAATGCGACAACATATTATCCAATGCCGTATTTATCAAAAGATACGTTCTGGTACTATAAATCTTCTTACGATATGAATCAGTTTAAATTAATTGATTTAATCGCAGAAATCCAAGAACATATTGACCAAGGAATTAGTACAATTCTTTACGTTAATAGTGATATTTCAACACGTGAATTAGCACGTTACTACATCTATGCACATAAAAAAGGCTTAAAGAGTCTTTATTATACGAGAACACGTAAGTTAAGCGTGGAAGAGTGCGTAGCTTGTACCGTTTAATATAAAAAGTGAGACAGCATGAGCAGGGTTTTCTGAACCCTGCTCATGCTTAGTTATCAATTTTTCATGTTTATTTAGAGAAGGGGCGATTGAATGCGTGCGGTAAACTGGAACAAAAAAGAAGATGATTTTAGTTTAATGTTTTGGAAGCAAAACATCGCTCAGTTTTGGACAGAAGAAGAAATCGCGGTATCTTCTGACAAAAATACTTGGGCACAATTATCAAAAGAAGAGCAGGTTGCTTATAAGCGTGTATTAGGTGGTTTAACACTTTTAGATACGAAACAAGGTGGCGAAGGGATGCCACTTGTACTTGTTCATCTTGAAAATTTACAAGCGAAAAGTGTATTAGCTTTCATGGGAGCTATGGAAGAAGTACATGCGAAGAGTTACAGTCATATTTTCACGACGTTAGCTACTGAAGAAGAAATTGATGATATTTTTGAATGGGTAGACAATCATCCATTACTTGAGAAAAAAGCTGGTATTGTTACTAGTTACTATCGTCGTTTATTAAAGCCTGAAGTAACGAAAAAAGAATTATACATGGCAATGGTAGCCAGTGTGTTCTTAGAAAGTTACTTATTCTATAGTGGATTCTTCTATCCACTTTACTTAGCAGGTCAAGGTAAATTGACGGCAAGTGGTGAAATTATTAACTTAATAATTCGTGATGAGTCAATTCACGGCGTATTCGTCGGTATTTTAGCACAGCAACTCTTCGCAGAACTTTCTGCAGAAGATCAACAAGAAGTGCAAAAAGAAACGCAAGAGTTATTAATGGAACTATATGAAATCGAAATGGCATACACAGAAGAAATTTACACTTCTATCGGTCTTGTAGAGGATGTAAATCGTTTCGTTCGTTACAATGCGAATAAAGGACTTATGAACTTAGGACTTGAGCCGAAGTTTGAAGAAGAAGAAATTAACCCAATCGTTTTAAATGGTTTACGTACAGATACGAAAAACCATGACTTCTTCTCTGTAAAAGGAAATGGTTACGTAAAAGCAACGAACGTTGAAAAGTTATCTGACGATGACTTCGTGTTTAATTTTTAATATATGATCATAAAGAAAAGCTGTCTTATCAATGAATAAGACAGCTTTTCTTTATGAGTTTGTTTACATAACACTATTATTTTTGTATAACAATTTCTGTTTAAAAAGTGCTATCCAGCTAATGGATAGCACTTTTTTGTAATTAAATGGGTATTTACAATCCTTTTGTATCAGTGTATTATTTAACTAGTACACTGATACAAAAGGAGGGAAGAAATGAAAATAGAGTTTTCTCCAAATACACCAATTTACATTCAGGTAATGGAATACATAAAAAAAGAAATCGTAACAGGACATTTATTGCCTGGTGATAAAATTCCCTCTGTACGTGAATTAGCGAGTGAATTACAAGTAAATCCAAATACGATTCAGCGTACATTTCAAGAGCTAGAACGGGATGGAGTTGTTGTAACGCGTAGAGGAATGGGACGATATGTAACGAATGAAGGGGAGAAAATTATGGAGCTACGAAAAGAGATGGCGAAAGAATTACTTCATTCTTTTATAGATGGAATGGACAATTTAGGTTTTTCAGAAGAAGAAATTCTTACAATCCTTCGTTCTTCATTACATGAGAAAAGGGAGGAGAGCGAATGACAGAGTTATTAAAAATAGAAAACTTATGGAAGAGATACGGGTTAAAAGCAGTGATCCGTGAATTAAACATAGAGATTACGGAAGGGAAAATTATAGGACTCGTTGGAGATAACGGGAGCGGGAAAACGACGTTATTGAAAATGATTGCCGGTCTGCAGCATCCTTCTGAAGGGAGTATTACAATCGCTGGTAAAAAGGTCGGATTAGAAACGAAAGAAATTGTTTCTTTTATGTCGGATAAACCAGTATTTGATGATTGGATGACGGTAAAAGATTCTTTATTTTTCTATCGAGATTTTTATAAAGACTTCGACATTCAAAAAGCGGTAGATACGATTGCGGAATTTAAAATACCGTTAGAAGAAAGAATTACAGCTTTATCAAAAGGTATGGTTGAAAAGTTACAAATTATTTTAACATTTTCGAGGAAAGCGAAGTTATACGTACTAGATGAACCGCTTGGCGGAATTGATCTCGTTTCTAGAGAACACGTATTGAATCTCATTCTACAATTTTATAGAGAAGATTGTACGATACTAATTTCGACTCACTTAATAAATGAAGTTGAAAATATTTTTGATGAAGTAATCTTTTTGAAAGATGGGGAAATTGTATTGTATGAAAATGTAGAAGAGTTACGCTTTCAGCGAGGAAAAGCTGTCACAGATGTGTTTAAGGAGGTTTTTAGTAGATGAAATCGAGCTTAATATATATATACAATATAAATAAAAAGCAAATTATTATTTCTTTGTTATCATTTATATTTATTGTCGCTGTAGCTTTCGTAAGTTTGGGGAATTACATTAAGCAAGAATCAGGAGAGGTAAGGCAAATAATTATAATTAGCTTGGTTATTCTAGTATATATAACCTTTTTAGCAATGATATATATTCAAGCAGTGTCTGCATTTGGGAAAATGACTGAAAGTACATTATTTCGGTTAACACCGACACCCGGTAAAAAGATTGTTTTAGCAATAGTGTTATATGCTGTAATTTATCTCCTTATTTTCGAAGTAATAGGTTCTATTTTTTTATATGGTATTTCTATGAAAATAATAAAAGGTACAGAGCTCTATGAAGTGTTATTTACCCAAAGTGTATTCAATCCACTAAAGCACCTCTTTAGTACCATGTTATATGTATTTAAATTATCTAGCATATTGCTAGTATTACTTTTTGCCGTAGCTAGCGTTAAAATATTTGCTTTGAAAAAGAAGAAGCTTGAATATACGATTATATTTTTCTTGTTTTTATTAGTAACAAAAGTGATGAGCATTATATATGAAATGTTGGGTGGGCTTGCTCCTATAGCACCCTTAATAAGAAATTTAGTCTATATAGATGAATCACCAGATACAGATATAATGTTATTCCCGGAAAAACTTATGAATTTATATAGCCTTAGTTTTTCTATAGCAATATTTATTCTACTTGTTTATATAACAGGTCGCATAATTGATAAAAAACTAGAAGTCTAAAGGAGGAATCAACATTGGGAAATGTAGTAGTAAAGTTAGAGAATGTTCGAAAAAAGATTGGTGGAACGGAAATTATCCGCGGTTTATCATTTGAAGTTCGTGAAGGGGAAGTGTACGGGTTTCTTGGACCGAACGGTAGTGGTAAAACGACGACAATTCGTATGATGACAGGTCTTATATCAATGACAGAGGGCGATATTACAATTTGTGGTCATAGTATTCGCACGGAGCGTGAAAAGGCGCTAGAGCAAATTGGAGCGATCGTAGAAAATCCTGAACTATATGATTATATGACTGGAATGCAAAACTTGAAGCATTTTGCGAACATGGCAATTACACCAATTAGTAAAGAGCGCATTGCTGAAATTGTAAAGCTTGTTGAATTAGAGCATGCGATTCATAAAAAAGTGAAAACATATTCACTTGGTATGAAACAACGTTTAGGAATTGCACAGGCATTACTTCATCAGCCGAAAATTTTAATTTTAGATGAGCCGACAAATGGATTAGATCCAGCTGGTATTCGTCAAATTCGTGATTATTTACAGCGTTTAGCGAAAGAAGAGAATATTGCCGTAATCGTATCGAGTCACTTATTAAGTGAAATTGAACTCATGTGTGATCGCGTCGTTATTATTAAGCAAGGGGAGTTTGTACAAGAGTACAACTTACATGAACAAGCGAAACATGATGAGACAGTAGTTGTAGCTTTTGAAGTAGACCAAGTACAGAAAGCAAATGAAATCATTAAAGGTAAGGCGCAAGGAAACGTAATTGCAGTATCTGTAATGAAAGAAGAAATTCCACAACTTGTAAAAAGACTTGTGAATGACGATGTGCTTGTATACGGAGTTACTGTTCAAAATAAAACGTTAGAGGACGAGTTCTTAGCGATTACAGGGGGAGTGAAAGCGTAATGTTTAAATTAATTCAAAATGAATTTTTAAAGTTGCATGCGAAAAAGAGTATGTATATGTTAATGGGTGTTATTGCAGTATTGGAGATTTTGGGAGTTTTAGCGATGCTGAAATGGGGAGACGGAAGCGAATTTAAAGGATCATATTTAGATTTTGCAAGTTCAGAGATTGGTTTAATTACTTTGTTTGCAACAATTTTTGGCATTACGATTGCTTCTCGTATGATTACTGATGAGTTCCAAAAAGGTACAATTAAGCAGTTATTAATCCGTCCAAGAAAACGAATTACAGTTTTATTCTCTAAATACATTACAGTGTTACTTACTATAGTATTTATCATATTTGCTAACACGATCATTTCAATGATTATTGGCGGAATTGTAATGGATGGTAGTAAAACAGAATTAACGCTAGGAATCGTAATGAAATCTACGTTATATCAAGTACTTTCACCATTCTTCTTTGCGACGCTTGCATTTTTCTTAGCGAACGTATTTAGAAAGTCTGTACTACCATTAATTATTACGATGTTCCTCTTCTTTTTACAAGGGCCAATTAATATGGTACTGATGATGTTTGCAAAAGGTGTAGCTAAATTTGTAGTGTTTTTCCATTTAAACTTAAGTGTGTACGATAGCAATAAATTAGTAAGTGGCGGAACGGAACCAACATTTACAGAGTTTACATTTACAACTTCATTATTACTTGTAGCTGCATATTTTGTTGTATTACTTGTAGCATCAAGTGCATTATTCCAAAAACGTGACGTATTATAATAAAAGAAATCCCCGCTTGTAAAAACGGGGATTTTTATTACATAACTTTCTCGTAGATTTCAATTGAAAAAAATGATAACTATATGTTATTTGAAAGAATTTGAGAAAAATAGGAAGATTTCCAACTATATTCATATTATAATTTCATTATCAGATCATGTATTTTTACTATCTTTGGGGGTGTTCTATATGCACTATGCATTTTCACGTATAAGACTACGCAGTTTTTTTGGATGGATGATTATAGGATTGTTCCTTACGATGATCCCATTAAGTCTATCAAATGTTTCTGAGAATACGGTGGAAGTTATTTCACAAATAACTTTATTTTTTGTATTTCCGTTATTTTGGTTATACGTAAAAACAAATAAAAATAATGTTGTATTTAATAGTTTTTTTGATAAACCAGGACGGTTACCGTGGGGCTTAATTGTATTAGCAACGATAATGGGAATGATTTTTTCAGTCGGTATATCTCATATTCAATTTTACATATTAGCACATACGTTACCGAATTTCTTAGTTACTATGTTAGAAGACGGAAATGTTATTAACACGAGTAACGTATATATTACGATATTTACTTTCATTTCAGCATGTGTGTTAGCACCTATTATGGAAGAGGTTATTTTTAGGGGCTTCTTTTTACAGCGAATGGCTTATAAATGGGGAATTAAAAAAGCTGTAATCATATCTTCACTTATTTTTGGCCTAGGACATTTTGATGTTATTGGTGCGTTCATGTTTGGTGTTGTAATGTGTCTATTATACATAAAGACGAAAAATATATGGACGAATATCGCTGTGCACGCTCTAAATAATTTAATTGCAACAAGTATGCAATTTGTCGGTGGAGAAGAGAGTAGTGCAATTTCAATTCCTGAATTACAAGCGCAAAGTAATTTATGGATCGGTATCGGACTTACAGTTGTTGGGTTACTTTGGTTAATTCCTTATGTTTGGAAACAATGGCGTACAGTAAAAGAAGTAGGTGTGCCGCCGATACGCTTTATAAATGAGGAAAAAGTGGTGAATGCATTACAAGAAAATGAAGCGTATAGTCAAGTGATCGTAACAGATAGACTGATGGCTGTAGAGCTACCAGATGAGGCTGTGAATAAGCTTCGATTAGAAGAAAATGATTATGTAACAGTATCTGTAGAAGAAGATAAAATTGTGATAAAGAAAGCGCATAATAGATAATTAAAAAGTAGCTCCTTGGAGCTACTTTTTAATTTGTAATAATTTCTACTCGAAAATTATTACCATTCTTTA
This sequence comes from Bacillus cereus group sp. BfR-BA-01309, assembly GCF_022664315.1. Lineage (NCBI taxonomy): Bacteria > Bacillati > Bacillota > Bacilli > Caryophanales > Bacillaceae > Bacillus > Bacillus cereus group sp. BfR-BA-01309. The sequence goes on along the minus strand of NZ_JAKUHE010000005.1, from coordinate 265,342 downwards.
CATATTTAATATCTGTAACAGTGCGGACTGTTTTTAAAATCTCCACTTTTTCACCAATGCGAGGGATAGTCGGAACATTGTCCCAAATGCCAAGCAAGTCATCTAATTGTGCCGTTTTTTCATAAAACCAGATTTTCAATGTAAAGCCCCTTTCTCGAACTTTATGTATTTTAATACATAATATATTATTTTTATTCTTATTGTAAGGGGTTTTTATATATTTTATGAATAAAAATAAATTAAACTTCTGGGAAGATATGTTCAATATCAGGAGTAAGAGATACTTCTGATAATACGATATGAGAAACAGTCGTTGCATATGAAGAAACATCATTGATAAATTCTTCAAGTTCAACGAGTGAAGGAACAGAAATTTTTACAATGTAGCATAAGCTCCCTGTTACGCGGTAACAAAAGCTTGCAGATGGATAAGACTGAATAAACTGTTGCATACGTATTGTATCACCATTTTTTAAAGTGATTTCTAAAATACAATCTAAAACAAGTCCTGCTTTTTTATAATCGATATCGATTGTGTACTTTTGAATCACGCCTTCACTTTCGAGTTTACGAACACGTTCTGCAGTAGACGGAGCAGATAAGTTTACTCGTTTTGCCAATTCGCGCATTGAAAGGCGACTATCATTATATAATTCATTTAAAATTTTTCGATCTACACGGTCTAGTTGCATTTGTAAATATACCTCCAGTAAAATGATAATTTTTGTAAAGTGAAAATATAAATTAAGATTCATATGAAATGTAAAGTGAACTTTATTTATTTTACAATAAAACAGAAAGAATTAGGAGGGGAAATGATGGGGAGAATTTCATTATCAAATGTAGGAGATACAAAGTTTCAAAAGTTATTAGGGCATAATCCGGATCTATTGCATTCATGGAGTATGGTAGAGAACACATTGTATAGTAAAGGAACTCTTTCGGCAGAGCTGAAGGAGCAAGTAAGAAGAACCTTAGCGTATGGGAATGAATGTCCGTACTGTATGGCAAAGGGGAGGCCTGATGATATGCAAAAGGTAGAAGAAATGAGTGTAGCCGTTACTTTTGCACATACATTTGTTCATGACAAAAAGGCGATAGATGATAATATGTTTCATGTATTGAAACAATATTGGACGGAAAAAGAAATTGTAGAGCTTTGCGCTTATATTTGTTTTATTACTGCGTCACAACAACTTGGTTTTTTGTTTCAATTACAGCCGAATGAAGGAGAAAATAATGACTAATCAAATAGCACTTATCATAATTGATGTACAAAAGGCGTTTCAGTTACCATATTGGGGCCAGAGAAATAATCTTTTTGCTGAAGAAAACATAGGAATTTTGTTAGAAGGATGGAGAAAAAGGAAACAACCAGTTTTTCATATTCAACATGTAAATAAAGAAAATGCTCAGTCGATGTTTTATGAGGGAGCGGAAACGGTAAACTTTAAAGAAGAAGTGCAGACACTACCAGGTGAAGTGATTATTCAGAAATCTGTTAACAGCGCGTTCATTGGGACAAATTTAGAAGAGCAATTAAGAGAGAACAAATGTAATGCAGTAGTGGTTGTAGGATTAACGACAAATCATTGTGTGGAGACTACGACACGAATGGCAGGGAATTTAGGGTTTACAACGTATTTAGTGAGTGATGCAACGGCGACTTTTAACCGTAAAGGTCTAGATGGTAAAGAGTATAATGCAGAGGATATTCACAATATGACACTTGTAAATTTACATGAAGAGTTTGCTACGATTGTGACAACAAAAGAAGTGTTAAAATTATTTTAAGAAAATAATTGCGAATTATGTAGAAAAAAATAAGAATATTTCGTATAATCTAAGTACAATCATTTTGAAATAGGGGTGGCATCATATGGAGCAAATTCCGGTAAAGAGAATAGAAGAAGTACTTGTTATAGCAGGGGACGATAAACAGAAGCAAAAGGAATTTTATGAATTGCTCTTATCTACTGAGTTTTATGTTGCTGGTTCACTAGAAGCAGAGGACGGGGCAACAGAAGGAATACTTCGTTTGCGTCATTTCCAAGGAGAGGGTAGATGGATCGTTCCCTTCTTTACACAAATGGAATTTGTAAAAGACGTGTTGCCAGAAGGAACGCCCCTTATTACGATACGTGGGAAAGAGTTATTTGGTGGCATTGAGAAAGATGCTACAGCAGTATTAAATGTTGGAACTGAGATAAGTAAAACATTTATTCCAGAAGAAATTGCAGATATCGCATCTGGACGAATTTTTAATTATTATAAATAAAAGGAAAAGCGGGATCGCTTTTCCTTTTTAATTTGAGAACGGAGTGGCTACGCCAGAAGAAATAGAGAGTGTTTTATTATTTGTACTTATGGTCGCTGTAGCTCCAAGAGGAATCCCGATATTTGGGCTTATATGTCCAATCGATAAACCGAATAGAACAGGTATATGATATGGTGCAAAATATTCATATAGTATTGTTTGCAATGATTGAGATGGTTTAGAAGGAGTGCAGTCGTGACAACTTGTAAAAATAACACCACTACATTCGTTAAACTTTCCAGATAAAAGTAGCTGATTTAACATACGATCAATGCGATACGGTTCTTCCCCAATGTCTTCAAGTAACAAAAGTTTATTCGCCGTATTTATCTCATAAGGTGAGCCAATTATACTCGCTAACACAGCTAAATTTCCTCCCGCTAATGTGCCTGTAACTGTACAGGAAGAGGTAGGTACGATACATTCTGAAGCAGATAAGATGGTGGAATACGGATGGAATAGTTGATTGAAAGAAGATAAAGAGAGAGAATCTACACCTTTTCCTAATTCTTCAACCATTGGACCATGAAAAGTAACGAGCTTTGCATAACGTGAAAAGGCAGTATGTAAAGCTGTAATATCGCTATATCCCCAAAAGATTTTTGGATTTTGCCTAATGATTTCATATTGAATATGAGGGAGGAGACGAGCACTTCCGTAACCACCTCGTGCACAGAAAATGGCCTTTACTTCATGATTTGAAAATGCTTCATGTATATCATCAAGGCGAACTTGATCACTTCCAGCTAAATATCCATATTTCTCATAAACACTCTTCCCGATTACTACAGATAAACCCATTTCTTGTAATACGTTTACACCTTTTAATACATTTTCAATTGTTGGTGGACCGGACGGGGCAATAACCATTACTGTATCACCTTGTTGTAACGCATTTGGATAAATCATCGTTTTCAGCCTCCTTCACTTTCAATATATTCGCTTCATAGGAAGTTCAACCCTTGTAAAAGAAGGGGAAAGTTTGTCAAATAAAGAAGATATAAGTGGAATAGGAGGAGGAATAATGTTTACAAGTCGAGTGTTAAATATATTACAAATTAAGTATCCAATCATTCAAGCAGGTATGGCGGGTGCGATTACGACGCCAGAACTTGTTGCAGCTGTAAGTAATAGCGGAGGATTAGGAACGCTTGGAGCAGGCTATATGAGCCCTGAACAAATTCGTGACGCAATTTATAAAATAAGGGAACGAACGGATAAGCATTTCGGTGTTAATTTACTGTTAACGAAAGAAATACAAATAGAAGAAGAGAAGGTAACTTTGGCAAAGGGATTACTTAGCGGAGTAAATAGAGAATTCGGTATAGAGGAAGAAGAGACGATAAAGCTTCCGAAAAGCTATAAAGAACAATTACAAGTGTTAGTAGAAGAAAACGTGCCAGTCGTTAGCTTTGCATTTCAAACGTTAGAAAAAGAAGAAATAGATGACTTAAAAAGAAGAGGAATAAAAGTCATCGGAACAGCTACTCATGTGGCAGAGGCAAAAGTACTTGCTGAATTAGGAGTAGACATTATTGTCGGTCAAGGTAGCGAGGCAGGAGGGCATAGAGGAACATTTATCGGGAAAGAACAGGACGCTATGATTGGGACATTCGCATTAATTCCGCAGTTAGTAGCAGCAGTCCCGCATATACCAATTGTTGCAGCAGGTGGTGTAATGAACGGACAAGGGCTTGTTGCGGCATTTACACTGGGTGCAGAAGCTGTTCAAATGGGATCAGCCTTTTTAACGAGTGAAGAAAGTATTACGCATGATGTGTATAAAGAAGCAGTTTTACATAGTACAGATACGAGTACAACTGTGACCCGTGCGTTTTCCGGGAAATATGCACGGGGTATTCGTAATGAATTTATAGAGAGACATGAAGGGCATGAAGAAGGGCTTCCGATGTATCCAGTGCAAAATGTATTAACCTCTAAAATACGCCAAGAAGCATCAAAGCATAATAAAGGAGAATACATGTCGCTTTGGGCAGGGCAAGCGTCATCATTAGCACGAATAGAATCAGCTCAGCATGTAGTGGAGCGAGTGATGAAAGAAGCAGATAACGTAATCGAACAATTGCAAAATGTATATAGAAAAAGACCACTTGAATAATTCAAGCGGTCTTTTCATTAGTTTGCTTTATAAAATTGTTGGATGGCTTCATCGATATAAACCCAACCTTTCCAACCTAAGTGCATATGATCTTTTAAGAAGTATTTATCATACTCATGATTTGAGAAGTCGGCAATTGGATAGCCAGCTTTCTCAATTTGCTCATGAACTTTCTTGTAGTACAATTCGCGACGTTCTTTCGGGAAGCCAGCGTAATCGTACCAAGGACCTTTTACAGGAACAGAAATGAAGAGTGGTTTTGCACCAGATTGTTTTAATAAATCAAGTACAATTTGTAAATCTTCATATTCTGGCGATTGATCATAAGCATCATTTTTTAAGTAGCCTTCACGTTGCTTTAATTTCTTCTTAATCTTGCTGTTGAAGTAATCATCTTCGATACCGTATTCGTTAGAACCTGATTCTACTGCACCAGTTTGATCTGCATGTTTACGAGCTTCTTCCCAATTCATTTGTTTTAATGAAGGGTCAAGTTTTTCCTTATGCGGTTTAATATCAAACATTGCTGTAAATAAATCTTTACGATCTAAAATGTTACGATAAATATAAGCGAAAGGTTTAGCAGCAAGTGCTTTTACTTTATGCTTTGTATCATCATAAACGATACCTTCAAGCGAAATTTTTAATAAAGTTTCTTTCTTAACGATCTCAAAGTTTAATAAACGTTTTGCAATTTGCTTTTTCATTTCAGGCTTTAGATCATCATTGAAAAGTAAGTGATAACCTTGTTGTTTTGAAAAGTTAGGTGCAAAGTGTGTTTCATCAATACCTTGTGGTACAAACCATTGAGGAGAAAGAACAAATACCATTTTCTTATCTTTCAATTGATCCATTGTAGATGCAAAGTTTAACACATGTACAAGGTCTTGTGTTCCTCCGCGTCCAAGAAGGAATGGTGTGAACCCTTCAGGCTTTACTTTGAAATAATTTGATGGATGGAAAGCATCCATACGTGCGAATTCCGATGAACCGTACATCGGAAGGTATTTCGGGTCTGCTAACATCTTTTGCTGTAAAATCATACTTTGAATCTTTTCTTCTTTTAAAGAAGTGGCAGCTTGTTCTACTTTTTCATCACTTAAAAGTGGAAGTAGGAAGCGCGTTGGAATAAGTAAGAATACAGCAAAAAGGGCCAATGCTAAAAGCATCGGACCAAATTTTGCTTTGTTCATCGGATTTCTTCCAACTTCTTAATAACCATGTTTGGTGTAGCCCACTCGTCACGGTCAAAATCAGAAATAGAAACTTCAATATCTAAACGCTCTTGGAATTCAACTAATAAAGATACTACAGCGAAAGAATCAAGAATACCTTCTTCAAATAATTGAACATCTAAGTTTTCTTTCACAATATCGTTTTCACATACTTCTTCTAAAATATCTAATACTTGCTCTTTGAATTCTGCCATTTTTAAAATCTCCTTTATATCCGAAATATATTATATGTGCAACTTCTTATTAGTATAAGAAGGGTGCATTAAAAGTATCTGTTAAGGTGTCCAGAGAAAATTAGGAAACCGAAACATACAACGTGGAACGTAATTACAATCGCAAGGACGTGTGTAAATTTATTGTTTGGCCAAAACTTATGCTTCTTGTTTTTTCGTTCGAAAATATCGAATAAAATAAACAGTGCGGCATGATAGAGACCATAAATAACATACTGCGCAATGGCGCTTCCTTGGATGTGCCAAATTCCCATAATGAAGAAGTTTAAAAAGGCACCGATATACGAAATTGTGTAACGGTTCTTGATTAACTTTTTCTTCGTTGCAAAAAAGACGAAACGCATGTAAATAAAATCACGGAACCAGAATGATAAACTCATGTGCCAGCGGTTCCAGAAGTCTTTAATGTTACGACTAAGGAATGGCTTATTAAAGTTTTCTGGCGTTTTAATTCCCATCATGTAACTGATACCAATTACGAACGCACTATAACCTGCAAAGTCAAAGAATAATTGCATGCTAGTAGCGTACATAAAAATCACATTAGATAAAAGTGTATCTTGATTGGCGAATACTGCCTTAACAAGATATGTTGTTATCAAGTGCGCGATTATAAACTTATACAGAAAACCTTGGAAAATACGGTTAAGTCCTGTATATAGTAATTTTTGATATTCCTCAGCACTAGGTGGCTTTTGGATATCTTTTTGGAATCTACGGTAACGATCGATAGGTCCACTTGAAATCGCAGGGAAGAATAAAACAAACTCCCAGAAATTAAAGAAGGAAAGTTCTTTAATTAAATTATCACGAACTTCAAAGACCATTTGTACAGCTCTAAATGTTACGTAAGACATACCTGCGAAAACAATAAAATGTAATTCAGGTACAAATGGTGCGACCTTTGCCAAAATAAGTGGCAAAATCGATAAAATAACAGCTATACAAAACATGAATGTACTATTATTTTGTTTTCTTAAAATTAAATAGCCTTTAATCAGGGCATATTGCCAAATAATAAATACGGCTAACATAATCGCTTGCTTCGGTTTATCCGAGAAGATAATAGCAATCATGACTAATGTTAAAACGGCATTATATTTACGCAACATTTTACCTTTTAATCCAGCTATGATAGTAGGTATTAATAAAATGCCCACTATAGCGAAAAAATAAAATGATCCATATGCGGTCATGCTGTAACCTCACTCAATAATTTTTTGCGATCTACCTTTCCATTTGGTGTCATTGGAATAGAAGATTGATACATGAATTTACGTGGAATCATGTAGTTTGGTAATCGCTCATTGAGTTCTTTTTTAATTGCAGATGTTAATTTGAATTCTTTTTCAAATGAATGTTCTCCAGGAACAACAACCGCTAATAAATAATCGTATTTCTCACCTTTTTTAATTGGAACGATAACTGCTCCTTCTACGTAAGAACACGCACGAAGGTGATGCTCAATTTCTTCTAATTCCATTCGATAACCATGCAGCTTAATTTGGAAATCAAGACGACCATTATAGAATAGAAGACCATTTTCAACATAGCCAGCATCGCCCGTTTTATAGGCGCGCTCACCGTCAATCATAGTAAATGCTTTTTCTGTTAATTCAGGGCTTCCTAAATATCCAACACTTACGCTTGGACCGACGATTACGATTTCACCTTTTTCACCATCAGGTGCAATCGTGCCATCTTCTTTCATAATAAGAAGACGGCAGTCTGATTTACAGTAGCCAACTGGAAGTGATTTGTATTGATCAAGCACTTCTTCTGTAACGTGAATACCTGTTACAGCGACAGTAGCTTCTGTTGGACCGTACGTATTCATAATTGTCGCTTTCGGGAAACGCTCAATTAATTTTTTAGCCACTTCGTTTGGTAACACTTCACCGCAGAATAAGAATGTTTTCATGTTTGGTAGCATACTCTCAGAGAAAGATGCTTCCATTAAACACATTTCTGCGAAAGATGGTGTTGAAGTCCATACTTGTATATCCGATTGCTCTAAAGAAGCAAACAAGTCTTTTGGACGTGCAATCATATCTTTATCGATTGCCCAAAGTGTACCACCTGTTACTAATGATGGGTAAATATCCATGACAGATAAATCGAATGAGAAAGGTGCTTGGTTTAAGAATACTTGCCCTGTTTGTAAGTTGAAATCTTCTACAGCCCATTTTGTAAAGCTTACAAGGCAGTTATAAGTAATCTGAACCCCTTTCGGATTACCTGTGCTTCCTGATGTGTAAATAATGTAGAAGTTCTCATCACCTTTTACCGCATGTTCAGGATTTGGAGTTTTCCCTTTATGAGTAAAGAAAATATCTTTTAAGTTGTCTTCACTTACAATGCGAACTGGTAAATCAGTTACAGTTACTTCTGTTCCTGATAAAAGTAGTTTCGCACCAGAATTTTCAGCGATACGTTGTACACGATCAGCTGGGATAGATAAATCTACAGGAATATAAGCATGTCCAGCTTTTACACATCCTAAAAAGTTAATAATCATTTCAGGTTGCATATGGCCATACACCATAATTGGTGAACGATCATCTGGATACTCAGAAGAAATCCAATGTGCTAACGCATCAGAATCTTCCTTTAATTGTTTGTACGTAATTTTCGCATCTCGCCAAACAAAAGCAGTTTGATCAGGCGTTTCAATAGCCCACTTTTCAATTTGTTCTAATAACTTCATAACGTTCCCACCCTAGAATTCATTGTAAATAAATGTACTTGTGTTTGTATCATGGAATCCATACAACCAAAGTAATGCAAATAAAATTGCAAGGTAATAAACCGTCTTTGCAACCCATTGTGTGAGTGGTCGAGACCATATCTCTTTTAATCTTTCCATGTCTTTCCCTCTCTTAATGAAATGATAGCTCTTTGTAGGTATCATGTCCTACATTATTGTGAAAAAAACAAAATTCCACATTTTAGGTAAAAATAAGTCAAAAGGCTCTTTTCTGATATTAGCACTAAATACTAAAAAAGAAAATCCCTAACTTAGCAATTATATTACATTCAGCATCAATTTGTAACGAGTTTGACATGTAAAAAGAAAGTGGATTGTGTGAATACATAAAAGTGGACTAAAAGAATACGTGAAAATATAAGATTTGTTACTTATTAATCGGTAGAGAGTGAACAAACTTTAAGTTTCTAAATCTTTTTAAAAGGAGGGAATTATCATGAATAGAGTGTGGAAGAGTCTTATTTCGGAAGAAAATATCGTGAAATGGAGAAGGCATTTCCATAAGTATCCGGAATTATCATTTCATGAAAAAGAAACTTCGCAATTTATATATGATACATTATGTTCATTTTCTTCTTTTGAAGTAACGAGACCGACGAAGTATAGTGTACTAGCAATTAAAAGAGGAACGGAACAAGGGAAAGTGATTGCGATTCGAGCTGATATAGATGCTTTACCAATTCAAGAGGAGACAAGGAAATCTTATACGTCTGTGAATAAAGGAATGATGCATGCATGTGGGCATGATGCTCACGCAGCTATCTTGTTAAGTACAGCAGAAGTGCTATCACATATAAAGGAAGATTTTGCAGGTGAGATACGTCTCTTCTTTCAGCACGCAGAAGAGGTGTATCCTGGCGGCGGACAAGAAATGGTTGAGGCAGGTGTGATGGATGGTGTGGATTATGTAATAGGTTTACATGTTATGTCAGGACTTGAGAGCGGGAAGATAGGAATTACGTATGGACCTATGATGGCAGCACCAGACGTATTTACAGTTGAAATTCAAGGGAAAGGAGGGCATGCGGCGAGGCCGGAAGAAACGATAGATCCTATTGCTATCGGAGCGCAGATTATTACAAATTTACAACATATCGTATCAAGGAATACAAGTGCTTTCATGCAAAGAGTTGTTTCAGTTACGCAGTTTCATGGGGGAATGGCTGATAATATTATTCCTAGTGCAGCAACTTTAATGGGAACTGTTCGTTCATTTAATCAAGCGTTAAGGGTGGAAGCAGAAGAGAAAATTGAGAAAATCGTAAAAGGCATTATAAAGGCACATGGAGGGGAGTATACATATACGTATCGATATGGATATGATCCTGTTATTAATGATGAATATATTACGAAAGTAGTAGAAGATAGTGCACTACATTTGTTTGGGAATGAGCGTGTTGTGAAGCTTGAACCTTCTATGGGAGGAGAAGATTTTTCAGCATATTTAAGAAAGGCACCGGGTTGCTTCATTAAATTGGGGACGGGGAATGAAAAGGTAGGTACTTGTTATCCGCATCATCATCCAAAATTTGATGTAGATGAATCAGCTTTAATTTATGGAGTGGAATTATTTCTAGAGACAGCGATAAGACTACTAAAATCATAGAAAAGTATAAAAAAAGGCAACTGCGCTCTATCGCAGTTGCTTTTATTTCTTTCCGTCAGAGAGGGCTGAGAAAGAACTATGCTCATTTATAGTATATGAATAGCTAACGGACAAGCTTGTACATTTTCATCATTTTTTTAAAAATAGTTATTGACATTGATAATCACCGTCAATTAATCTAAGGGTAGTTGAAATTGATAATTATTATCAATAGGATGGGTGCGACATGTTAATGAGAAAAAATTTTCACCTTCTGCGGAGGGGATTAAAAGATAAAAATAAAGATGTGGATCAGCATATTGAATGGCAAAGAAATGTAATTCGTTCTGAATATGTAGATGAGAAGAGTACACTTCCAACAGAAAAAGAGACACAAGGTAAAAGGAGAGATACAGTTGAGTAAGTTAGTAATGATTTTTGCAAGTATGAGTGGAAATACAGAGGAAATGGCTGATCATATTGCAGGTGCCATTCGTGAAACGGAAAATGAAATTGAAGTTATCGATATTATGGATTCACCAGAAGCTTCTATACTAGAACAGTATGATGGAATTATTTTAGGTGCTTACACTTGGGGAGATGGTGATCTTCCTGATGATTTCTTAGATTTTTATGACGCAATGGATTCTATTGATTTAACTGGGAAAAAAGCAGCAGTATTCGGATCATGTGATTCAGCTTATCCGAAATACGGCGTGGCGGTTGATATTTTAATAGAAAAGCTACAAGAGCGCGGAGCGGCAGTTGTGTTAGAAGGACTAAAAGTAGAATTAACGCCAGAAGATGAAGATGTAGAAAAATGTTTACAGTTTGGAGCTGAATTTGTAAAACACCTTTCTTAATGGCAGAAGGGAGATGAAGAGCAAGTGCATGAGAAAATCGCAATCAAAACGATGACAGATTATCATTTGTATGATTTTATGCGTTGTCCGCATAAATTTTATTTTCGTCATATAAAAAGAAGAGAACCTTCTTCGTTTGAATGGCAACAAATCGCACAAATGATTGTGAATCGAATTATTAACGAATATTACACACTACCTGCGGGCCAACAAACGAAAATCGTACTTTTAATATTAATAGAAAAGTATTGGAAAAAAGTAAGGATTAATATGTTTGCTTCAAAGACGGAGTATTATATTGTGTTAGCGAAGTTAACGGATCATTTATTACAGTTCGTTGAAAGAGATGATAGTCAAACACCGCCGTTATTTTTATATGAAAAATTTCAAACATATATGGAAGAGCTAGGTGTCCACATGTCATTGACATTAGAAGTTGGTGAGTGGAGTACTGAGTCGTTTGTAATTAAAAAGTATGTTGTCGATGCGGATGAGGAAATGCTTGCTCTTTGTCAAAAGTTAATGACAGTATTCAGTTATAAAGCTTTCGGCATTCTTCCCGGAAAAATTGAAGTTATTAATTTAATAGAAGGAACTAAGTACGAGTATGTTCCGAAACAGGAAGATATTATAACTGGAATGGCTGATTTATCTAGAATGAAAGCAATGTTGCAACAACCTGAGCATTATACAGAGCGTCATTTTCGTTCTGAGTGTATAAGTTGTGCATTTCGTAGCGAATGCCAAGGGGAAGAAGTAAAGAAAGAAGCGAAGCAGAAGAAAAATATCGTACATTAAAGGATGCAATGTTGCATCCTTTTTTATTATTGACATGAAAAGCTTTTCATCATTTACCGTATATTTGTAGCAGATTTTAATAAAGGGAGGAATAATCAATGAAAGATGAAACGAAAGTATTTCAATGGTTAAAAGAACAGAATGCTCCTTTTGGAATTCAACTGCAAATTTTACAAGCATTTCAACTGTATCAAGTCATTGTTGAAATGGATAAAAAGTTAATGATGTATGAGGAGAGAGAGTATAGGGAGAGAATGTAATCTCATCCCTGTAGTATTACTTTCAGTTGCTCTGTACCCGCTAGGAATGCAAGTTCATTCTTTGTTTCAAAGCTATAAATAATATTATGTAGTATTAGAACAAAAGCAATATGTACAATAAAGTGCCACAAATAGCCGATAAAAAATCCCCCAGTTCTTTGAGGGATTTTAAAGGTTTTCATTTTGTTGACCAAGTTCTTTTTGCGCAATGTATAAATTTCCTTGTCCGACTTGTTTCTGAGTAAGAACAGAATCACCTGCATACCCTTTTTCTGTTTTTACAGTACTTTTCGTATGATTGGAATTTTGTTTCTTCATATAATATGTCACCTTTCCTTAAAAATAAACAAAAATGATAAGCACAAGTAGTACAGCAGCGAAAATGGTAATACCCATTAAAAAAGAAGTGTTTTTATTTTTAGGTGGCTTATGTACATCTTGTCGATATCCAGGTGAAATTTCAGGGGCGAATTCTTCATCGAATGATTGCTTTTTTTCTTTTTCGTCCATATGTATCCACCTTTCTTTTTCATTATGTTATACGTTCAAAGAAAAAATATGCATAAAGAAAACCGCCCCTCTATCATGAGCGGCGGTTTTCTGTTGTATATTTTCTTTGAACTTGAAAGAGACGGACAAGAAGGAAAATAGCACCAAATGCTAGACCGATAATAAGACCGATCCAATATCCTTTTGCTGCCCAGTCAGTATACGTTGCTAATATGTAACCGAGAGGGAGACCTATTACCCAATAAGCGATTAATGTCATAATTAAGGAAACATTTACGTCTTTATAACCACGTAGTGCCCCTTGTACAGGAGTTGCAATTGCATCTGAAATTTGAAATAAAATCGCAAATATGAGAAATTCTTTTGCTAGATGATGTACTTGTATATCTGTCGTATAAATAGAAGCAATTTCATCATCAAAGAAGTAGAGAAGAATTGAATATAATAGGGCAAATGCAAGTGCTAAGCCCATCCCAATAAATCCATATTGTTTTGCGTTATTATATCGCTTTGCTCCAACTTCGAATCCAACAGCGATGGTCATTGCCATTGCTAAACTTAAAGGAGTCATATATAACAAGGAAGCGAAGTTCATAGCTGCTTGATGCGCTGCGATTGTTGTCGTACTAAAATTACTCATCATAAGTGTCACTGCAGCGAAAATACTCGTTTCAAAAAAGATAGCAAATCCGATAGGGACGCCAAGTTTTAAGAACTCTTTCCAACTTGAAAGAGAAGGACGATATAATTGTTTAAAGATATGGAAAGATGCGAAAGGCTCTTTCGTACGAATAATAATAACGGTAATAATTAAAATACACCAATAAGTTGCTGCAGAAGCAATTGCTGCTCCGACACCACCGAGTTTTGGAAAACCGAAATGACCGAAAATTAATACATAATTCAATACTACGTTAATTGGTAATGATAGTAATGTAATGATCATTGTTGTGCGAGTTTTTCCTAATGCATCAATAAATCCGCGTAAAACAGTGTAAGTAAATAAAGGGATAATTCCAATTGCAATAATACTTAAAAATTGTGCCGCAATACGTTCCACAGGTTCTTCCAAGCGCATGCCGTTTAAAATAGGTGAAACAGCGAAGAAACCGATAAGGATGACCACGAAACTAGCACAAATTGCTAAATATACTGCTTGTATGACAACTTGGGGCACATCCTCTTTTTTCTTTGATCCAACGAGCTGCGCAACAATTGGAGTAGTAGCCATTAAAATTCCTGTTAATCCGGTACTAACGGGAAGCCATATACTTGTTCCGATAGCGACACCTGCTAAATCAATAGGACTCGCGTGCCCTGACATTGTCGTATCAAAAAAGCTCATTGCAAATAATGACATTTGTGTTACGAAAATCGGGAAAAATAGTAATACAAATTGCTTTAATTTTTGTGAGAATGAATTAGTTTCTTTCATAAAATCCCCTTTCCGATAAAAAAACAAACTCTTACTATCATACAATTTAATTAAAAAATAGAAAAGAAATACGCGCCTAGAACATATGGAGTCGATAAAAAAGGATGCACTTTGAAAAGGGATAAGGTATTATGATAAGGTGTGAAAAAATTACATATTCGTTATTAAGGAGGCACTACTCGTGGCTGATTGGTTAATTGGAATAATCATGGGTGCTGTTGAAGGTTTAACAGAGTTTCTACCAGTTTCATCAACAGGACATATGATTTTAACAGGTCATTTACTTGGATTTGACGATGAGAGAGCGAAAGTTTTCGAAGTTGTTATTCAATTGGGATCGATTTTAGCAGTTGTTGTTATATTTTGGAAGCGTCTATGGTCTTTAGTAGGTATAGGGAAAGTAACAGAGGGACCATCGTTAAATTTATTACATATTATTATCGGGATGATTCCTGCCGGTGTACTTGGCGTATTGTTCCATAGTGCGATTAAAGAAGTTTTATTTGGGCCAGGCCCAGTTGTCATCAGTTTAGTGGCTGGTGGTATTTTAATGATTGTTGCTGAGAAATTTTCGAAACCAAGTACAGCAAGAACATTAGATGAAATCACATATAAGCAAGCTTTTACAATTGGAATGTTCCAATGTTTAGCGCTTTGGCCAGGATTTTCTCGTTCTGGTTCTACAATAAGTGGTGGTTTATTAGCTCGCGTGTCACATACAGCGGCGGCTGAATATACATTTATTTTAGCAGTACCAATGATGGTAGCTGCAAGTGGTTTAGATTTAATTAAAAGCTGGGATATATTAAGTACGGCTGATATCCCATTATTTGCAACAGGATTCATTACAGCATTCGTTGTTGCGATGCTTGCAATTGTTTCATTCTTAAAATTATTAGCTCGTGTAAAACTAACACCGTTCGCTTACTACCGTTTCATTTTGGCTGCGGTATTCTATTTCTTCTTCATTATGTAATAAAAAAACTGCCGAGTTCGGCAGTTTTTTTATTTTACTACTTTTTCCATCATACTTTCCATTACATGTTCCCAAAGAGAAGTATCATCCGCTAATGTAGCACGGAAGTTAGCGTACATTTCTTTTTGTTTTTCCTCGAATGTTGGATCTTCTTTTTCAGGCAATGTAGCGCGCATAGAAGTTACTAATTCTTGTACTTTTGGAGCGCGTGGTCCCCAAACGGCTTGTTCATTTCCATCTTTATCAATGAAAATAAAGATTGGAATGGCACGTGCTGTTCCATTTGTTAAATATTGATCCATTAATTCTAAGTTTTCATCGCGAATTAATAATCTCATATCAATATTTGCAACTTCAGAAATTCGTTTCATAACAGGTACGCATAAAAGGGCGTCACCACACCAATCAGCTGTTAATACGATAACGCGCCACTGATCATTTTGGCGTTCTTCTAATACAGGAAGTAATTCATTTGGAATTAAAAAGTTATTGTAAATGTGTAGTAGCTCGTATTGATTTACTTTCATTTCATTCACATATGTATCAAAGGACATACCTTTATCAGCCCATTGTTGTAAGTTCATAAGTAACACCTCTTTAGTATGATTTGTTTTTATTGTACCAATTTTTATATAGAAAAGCTTGTATTCTTACTCTTTCTTGTCGCTTAATAATGTATTTACTAGGAAAAAGAATAGTACGACACATAATTCAGCTATGTTGGACAGTTGTACGTTCTCTATCCAATCGTCGGCAGTATGAATGACGAACCAATCTAACGTAATTTCAATGATTGCAAAAAGGGTAATAGCTAGCCAATTTGGCATGTTTCTTGTCATTGGGTATAGCAACGCCTTGAGGAAACCGAATATAAAGAATGTAATACCGTCTAAGAAAGTGATTAATAAAAAAAATAGAAGTAAAGCAGTGCGTGATCTATACTCTATACCTGTCATATGAAAGATTCCTACATATACAAAGAAAATAAATGCAAAAATTATAATGAGAAATAGAATAACAAAACCAATAATCAAAGTCTTATCTTTTAGATTAAGATTAGAAAATTTGTCTTCTTCACTCACTACCTCATCTCCTTTTTTTGGAAATTTAATTTTATTGTATCATGAAATGTATATTAAAAAACTACGAATTATGGGAAAATAAGGTGACAAAAAGTAAGATTTCATGTAAAATTATTAATAAGGTTTTTATTTAACCAAATGAAATAAAAGGGGCTGTCAAAATTGTCTCAAAATCGAGAGCAATTAATGGAAGAACTATCGACAAATGTGTTTGCTATGTTTCGCACGTTGCGTAATGATATTGGAAAAATATTTGGTGGTTACATACCGTGGAATGAGTTCATCGTCCTTAGAATATTGAACCGTACGAATAAAGAAATGGTATCACGTGTAGCTAACGAATTAAATGTATCGAATAGTCATATTACAGCTGTTACAGAAAAATTAATTAATAAAGGCTTTGTAACCCGTTCACGTTCTACATCAGATCGCAGAGTTGTATATTTAGAGATTACAGAGCAAGGAAAAGATTTGGTTGCGAAAATGGAAGGGGAGAAAAAGAAATATTTACAAGAAAGATTCTCCGCCCTTTCAGAAGAAGAAATGAATATCATGATATCTATTTCTAAAAAACTTATTTAATTCGTTATAAATAAGAAAACGCTTACAACTAAAGAAGAGAAGACCTTCCTTATATGAGGAAGGTCTTCTTTCGTATGTAAAAGATTATAAAAAAGAAAATATGTAACATACTACTAGTAAAGGAAGGGGGCAGAAATATGACAAATCGAAATGGTAGTAAAGGGAGCGGAAATCAAGGCTCACCGAAATCAGTTCAATTTCAGCAAGAGTTTAGCACTGAATTTGAGACTGGTAATGATAACAAAGGAAAAGAATATCGTTCGAAAAAAGGAAGTAAATCAAAAAAGGAGTGAATTCACTCCTTTTTTGATTTAAGATGCTGCAGATTGATCCGTATTATATTTTTCTTCTGATTTTGCGACAATCATTGCGCAAATCGCATCGCCAGAAATATTTACAGCTGTTCGTGACATATCTAGAATACGGTCAATACCAATAATTAAGGCAATACCTTCTACTGGTAGATTTACTTGATTTAAAACCATCGTAAGCATTACAAGTCCAACGCCTGGTACACCAGCAGTACCGATACTAGCTAGTACAGCAGTTAATACGACGACAGCTAATTGGGACATAGTAAGCTCAACTCCATATACTTGAGCGATAAACACAGTTGCTACACCTTGCATAATGGCAGTACCATCCATATTGATAGTTGCACCTAGTGGTTGTACAAAAGAACTTATCGCTTTTGGAACACCAAGTTTTTCTTGTGCTGTTTTCATTGCAAATGGAAGAGATGCATTGGAGCTAGATGTACTAAATCCAATTGCCATTACTGGTCCGAAATGTTTAAAGAAACGGACAATGCTTTCTTTTGCTAATACCTTTAATAATCCACCATAGACGAAGACGCCGTGAATAATAAGTACTAGCATAACGACAATCATATACTTGAACATCGCAGCGACGCCTGCAAGACCCATTTTACCAACGGATGAAGCGAGCAATCCAAACGTTCCGATTGGAGCTAATTTCATAACGAGATTAACAAGATACATCATTAATTCGTTGCCCTGTTCAAGTAATGAATGGATACCTTGAACTCGTTTTCCTAAAATAGCGATACCGAGTCCAATTAATACGGCAAAAGCAATAATTTGTAACATGTTTCCATCAGCCATCGCTTTTGCTGGGTTATCTGGTACGATATTGAGTAGTGTATCGACGAAAGATGTTTCGGTTTTTGCACCTTCATATTTAAGCCCTTCGGTTTTAAAGTTACCACCAGATCCTGGTTGTATAATCAGTGCAAATGTAACTGCAATAGAAATGGCAACGGCTGTAGTGACAAGAAAGAATGAAATTGATTTTAAGCCGATTCTTCCAAGTTGTTTCGGGTCTCCAAGCCCAGCAGCCCCAAGCACGATAGAAATGAACACAACAGGAACAACTAGCATTTTAATGAGTCGAATAAACAATTGACCAAGTGGATTGAACACATATTGATTTAATGGTTCAAAAATGGATGGTGCAGCTAAATTTAAAGTGAGTCCGACAACTAAACCGAGAAATAATGCAATTAAAATTGCTTTTGTTTGTTTCAATATAACCCCCCCTTATTTTTGTGAAATTACTTTCTACATTAATTGTACCGAAAAACTACCTATTTTGACAGTATTTTCTGAATATTTAGTATAAAAATATCTATTTAAATATAGATTGCTTTTGCTAGAGTAAGCAAAAAATCGGGAAATCTAGTTAGAAAACAAAATAGACCATCACATAGGATGGTCTAGGGAAGGGGACAATTTATGTCAATTTAATTAGGGATGGAAGTTGTTCAAGACACTGGGGAATGTCTTATAGATTAGGGAGGAACAACTTCGATACATATACTATAAAAGGTGGATGTGACCCCTATGTGAACATAGGGTGAAAGAGAGAGGGAGTTTTACATAAAGGATAAAGTAAACAAAAAAATAAGACCATCACAAATGATGGCCTAAGGAAGGGGACAATTTATGTCAATTTAATTAGGGATGGAAGTTGTTCAAGACACTGGGGAATGTCTTATAAATTAGGGAGGAACAACTTCGATACATATACTATAAAAGATGGATGTGACCGGGGTGTGAACATAGGGTGAAAGAGAGAGGGAGTTTTAAATAGAAGCTAGAGTAAACAAAAAATAAGACCATCACATAAGAGATGGTCAAGGAAGGGGACAATTTATGTCAACTTAATTAGGGATGGAAGCTATTCAAAGACACTGGGGAATGTCTTATAAATTAGGGAGGAACAGCTTCGATACATATACTATAAAAGGTGGATGTGACCTTGATGTGAACATAGAGTGAAAGAGAGAGGGAGTTTTACATAAAGGATAAAGACAAAAAAATAAGACCATCACATAAGAGATGGTCAAGGAAGGGGACAATTTATGTCAATTTAATTAGGGATGGAAGTTGTTCAAGACACTGGGGAATGTCTTATAAATTAGGGAGGAACAACTTCGATACATATACTATAAAAGATAGATGTGACCTTGGCGTGAACATAGAGTGAAAGGTATGAGGAATTGAGAAATGATACATATAACATGATTGTTGCGAGAGTTATAGAGTAAGAATAAATAGAATAGAAAATGTCTCGTCATAAAATGAAATAAAAGTTGAAAACTATGAAAAAAAGGATTATGCTCAACTATATTATGAGAATATAAGGTTTATCCCGCTATGTAAGGTTTGTTATAAGCCTTTAGTTATGAGGGGAAAAAGGGAGTTAGTGAATATGGAAGTAACAAAAAGACAAGGGCTGTATAATCGTTTTATACGATTAAATCCACCACAAATATTAGCATTAGGTTTTTTCTGCTTAATTGTGGTTGGCGGTTTGTTATTAAAGTTACCATTCGCAACGAAAGTACATATTAGTTGGGTAGATGCTTTCTTTACGGCAACGTCAGCAGCAACTGTAACGGGATTGGGAGTAGTAGATACTGCAAGTACGTTTACGATGTTTGGCGAGATTGTTATTATGTTTTTAATTCAAACAGGCGGTTTAGGTCTTATGACAATTGCCATTTTAATTGTTTGGGTATTAGGTAAAAAAATCGGATTACGCCATCGATTATTAATTGGAGAGGCATTTAATCAGACAAATATAGGTGGTCTTGTAAAATTAGTAAAACGTGTCTTTATATTTTCAATTTGTATTGAGTTGATTGGAGTCATCTTTTTATCATTTCGCTTTATTCCAGAGTTTGGTTTTGGAAAAGGTGTATACTATAGTATTTTTCACGTGATTGCATCTTATAATAATGCTGGATTTGCTCTATGGCCGGATAATTTAACAAGGTATGTAGGAGATCCTATTATTAATATTGGGATTTGCTCTTTAATCGTAATAGGTGGTCTCGGTTTTACTGTATTAATTGATATATGGTATAGCCGTAGTTTTCGAAAACTATCGCTTCATTCCAAAATTATGATTGTTGGAACAGTAGCGTTAAATGTTATAGCGATGATTGTGATTTTTGTATTGGAATATAATAATGTGAAGACGTTAGGGAATTTACCTTTAAATGAAAAGTTATGGGCTTCTTTTTTCCAAGGTATTACTCCTCGTACTGCTGGATTTAATACAGTTGACTACGGGGGTATGGAAGAATCATCTATATTATTTACGATGGTTTTAATGTTTATTGGTGCAGGAAGTGTATCAACGGGTGGAGGGATTAAATTAACAACGTTTGTTATTTTAGTTACATCTGTCCTTTCTTTCTTTAGAAAGAAAGAGGAAATCGTATTATTTCAGCGCACAATAAAAATGTCGACAGTAACGAGAGCGTTAGCTATTGCTGTTGCCAGTCAAATCCTCATTTTTGCAGCTGTATTTGTATTAATGCTTACAGAAAACTTCAGCTTTATTCAGTTACTATTTGAAACAATTTCAGCGTTCGGTACAGTAGGGTTAACGATGGGGATTACTGCAAAGCTATCAGCGTTTGGAAAATGCATTATTATGTTTGTTATGTTTTGCGGATTAATTGGACCGTTAACACTTGTGTTTTCTTTAGCGCGACCAGCAAAACAAAAAATTAAATATCCATCGGAAGATGTATTTACAGGATAAGGTATCCCGCATAAGCGAGATACCTTTTTCATTTTAAAAAAGGGAGAACAATAATCCGACAAGTGCTACTCGGAATAAAATTGCAATGAGTGCTGCAATTCCGCCGACAATCGCAGCGATACCACCAGTTACAGTAGCTCCGCGATTATAAGCGTAAATCCCTAATAATACAGAAACAAGACCAAATAATGTTGGGAAGGTAAAGAGTGATAAGATAGATAAAGCAAGAGCGATAAAGCCAGCAGTTGATCCAGCGGCCGACGATCTTACATCATCTTTATGATCTTTCTCATCGTAATCATAATCAATGCGCTGTGGTGCAACCTCAGCTGCATATTCTTCGTTATAGTCACTATAATCACTATCTATTCTATCTCTTTTTTTATACTCATCAAATTTCTCAGTCAAAGTCATAACTCCTTTCATAACAAGGTTCAATAGTAGTATGTTTCTCTTTTTCTTTTTTATCCCGCTTTAATGGGCAGTAAGCCCCCCACCTCAAAATTCAGCGAAAGCAAAGAAGTTAGGTGGGGGATCAACTGCCCATAAAAGTCCGATTGGTGAGGGCTAATAATCAGTGGGGGATGAAGAAAACCCCCACTGATTAAAGTTTCACTTTATCCGAGTATGTACAGGGAGTAATATCCATTTAAAAGGTGGAAATTGTTTTTTTGAAATAGGAAAAGTTAGTATGACTTCCTCTATTTTGGAAAGTATAAAAAAGAATAAGAAGGAAAGGGTGCAATACATAATGGAACATCCAATTGAAAATTTAATGAAAACAGCAATGACAAATTTAAAAGAGATGGTAGATGTAAATACAATTGTCGGAAGCCCAGTTTCAACGGCTGATGGAAATGTAGTATTAACAGTATCTCAAGTGGCTTTTGGTTTTGGTGCCGGCGGAAGTGATTTTAAAGGTGATTTTATTTCTGAAAAACATAATAACGGACAAGGGCAACATAAAGAGAACAAGCAAAGCCATCCATTTGGAGGCGGAAGCGGGGCTGGGGTTTCTATTAGTCCAGTTGCTTTTTTAGTAGTTGGTTCTAACGGTGTGCAAGTATTGCACCTCAATAGTAGTACGCATTTAATTGAAAAGGCTTTAAATACTGTACCAAGCACTGTAGATAAATTTGTAAATGGTCGCCAAAAGTGAACTTGCATTTTTTAGGAATTATGATATATTAGAAAAAGTGCGCTTTAGGATGATCGGAATAATTGAACTGTAAATATATATGATGTGTGGAATAAGGGAGAGGAATTTATGATTAATATCAAAAACTTAGTAGTTGGCTTATGTATGTTAGTAAGCGGTTTTGTTGTATATGTAATAAAAGAAAAAGCTCCATTCTAAAACAGACAAACCGTTACTGTCTGTTTTTAATTTGTAAAAAATGTTGACAAGTTATTGTATTAGTGTTAAGATTTTAATTCGTGTCTCGGTTACAGCTAGTGTAAAGTAAATAAATCTTATAAATATAATACGAAAAGTTTGCGAAAGATCGGGTAGTCTTACCAACAACTTTTGTGAACAAACCCTATAAATTATAATTGTAGGCTTTATAGGTATACTAGTGAATCAAGGAGCGGTCATTGGAACCGTGATGATGAGAGAGAGGTAGGGCTTTCATCCAGTATATGTTACTTTCCCGTTAGGTGAATATAAAAAAGAGGACTCCTTTTCAAAAGGAGTCCTCTTTCTTTTTTAAGTGCGGCTCTCAACTTGCTGACAAATTTCATCTGTTGTTAAACCATGAGCTGTAATTACCGATCCCTTAATAGATGTATCTGCAATACCCATCATATTGGAATCTTGCCCAGTTACAACACAACAATCGCACCCTTGTGCATCATGTTCGGAGTGAAGGGTAACGACCTCATGTCCCTGTTGCTTAAGAGCTTGTTGAACATCTGTTAATGAGTTTTCAACGCCAATTCTAGCCATAATTCTCACCTCCTACCATCTAGTTGCTAGTATGCCCAAGTACATCGCATATATTTATCCCGCTTTAATGGGCAGTAAGACCCCCACCTCAAAATTCAGCGAAAGCAAAGAAGTTAGGTTGGGGTCGGGCTGCCCATAAAAGTCCGATTGGTGAGGGCTAATAATCAGTGGGGGATGAAGAAAACCCCCACTGATTAAAGTTTCACTTTATGCAAAGACGGTAGGAAGCCTATATTTATTCTGCTATTGACGGATAGCTTAATTAACATATCACTTTATTTAGTCGTTATATACACCAGTAAGCATTTGACTTACGAATTGATCGTTTAAAGTATCTTGGGCGGAAGAAGTATTTGAATGAATGTCGATTGAAGCAATAAAATTATTATGTTCTTTATTATTTGGTTCTACCTCTACATAATTATTGAATTTACAAAACCCTTTCGTATCCATTAGATCAAATAGTTGAAGCATTTCTACTACCTCTTGTCTCGTTCCTTTAATTTGTACACACGCCATATTGATTTCCTCCTTCATTTTGACAAATTGTTTTTTAAAAATAGGATTATGATTGCGAGATGAAAAATATGAATGTTATTTTTAGACAGCGTTATTTTTCTTATTTTCCCCCTTTTTCAGCAAAAGTCGTTGTATATTCCCGAATTTATAAAAACGGACGTCCGTTTATTGAATACAATAGATTCGTATCAATTGATGAAAATCCTTCTTTTAAACAAATATTTTTTTTAGTGGAATTTGGCGAAAAAAATTTTTTGACTTTTTGTAAACGTTAACAATGCTGTTAAATCAATATAATCAAAGATGTACGTACGATTAAAAATTATAAATTTTCTAAAAATTCACTTGATTTATTTAGAAAGGAGAGTAAACTAGGAAACAATAAAAAATTCATAGAACATAGGAGGCGCTTTCCAGTGAATGAGCAATGGATTTTCTTAAATGGAGAATTTGTTCCAAAAGACGAAGCAAAAGTTTCAGTATATGATCATGGTTATTTATATGGAGATGGAGTATTTGAAGGAATTAGAGTTTATAGCGGTAATGTTTTCCGTTTGAGAGAGCATCTTGTCCGGTTATATGAATCAGCAAAATCCATCATGTTAGAAATTCCATATTCTTTAGATGAAGTAACGAATATTGTTGTTGAGACGATTCGACAAAATAAATTATCTAATGGATACATTCGCCTTGTTGTATCGAGAGGTGCAGGAAATCTTGGATTAGATCCTGATTCTTGTAAGAAACCGAATGTAGTCGTAATTGCAGAACAATTATCTTTATTCCCACAAGAATATTATGAAAAAGGGATTCCTGTTGTAACAGTTGCAACGCGCCGAAACCGTCCAGATGTTTTGTCGCCTCAAGTAAAATCATTAAATTACTTAAACAATATTTTAGTTCGTATTGAAGCGAAATTAGCTGGAGTACAAGAAGCACTTATGTTAAATGATCAAGGATACGTAGCTGAAGGCTCAGGAGATAACGTGTTTATTGTAAAAGGAAATAAATTAATTACACCACCAAGTTCTGCTGGAGCGTTAGAAGGTATTACACGAAACGCTATTTTAGAAATCGGTGAAAAACTTGGATATGACGTTAGAGAAGAATTATTTACAAGACATGATGTATATGTAGCTGATGAAGTATTTTTAACAGGAACGGCTGCTGAAGTAATTGCTGTTACGACAGTAGATGGTAGAACGATTGGTTTAGGGCAAACAGGTCCACATACGAATCGTTTATTAGAAGAATTCCGAAAGTTAGTTATAGAAGATGGAGAGAAAATTTACGAAGAAAATAAAGTTGGATAACAACTTTTTATAACATAAGAAAGCGTTGAGAGGGAGGAGTAGTTGATTGTGAAGCCTCACAGAGAGTCGGTGGTTGCTGAAAACCGATGGTTCACGTCGACGAACATCGCCCTTGAGTGCTAAGCTGAAGCATTTGTCTAGGCTTAGACGGTAGCTCCGTTATTAGCTAGACTCATTAATGGGTCACTGAGGCAAGAGTATTCTTGCGAAGAAGGGTGGTACCGCGAAATCTTTCGTCCCTTCAGCACATAGCTGGAGTGTGGACGTAGGATTTTTTTTATTGATAAAAGTTTTCAAAAAGGGGGCTTATAAAAACAATGTCTTCAAAAACGGAAGAGAAACTGGCAACTGGTGCACAGCTATTGTTAGAAGCGCTAGAAAAGGAAGGAGTAGAAGTGATTTTCGGTTATCCTGGTGGTGCTGTTTTACCTCTTTATGATGCACTCTATGACTGTGAAATTCCGCATATTTTAACAAGGCATGAGCAAGGTGCTATTCACGCCGCTGAAGGGTATGCCAGAATTACTGGTAATCCAGGGGTTGTCATTGCAACGAGTGGACCAGGTGCTACAAATGTTATTACAGGTCTTGCAGATGCCATGATTGATTCGTTACCACTTGTTGTATTTACAGGGCAAGTAGCAACAACGTTAATTGGAAGTGATGCTTTCCAAGAAGCGGATATTATGGGGCTTACGATGCCGGTGACAAAGCATAACTATCAAGTGCGAAAAGCTTCAGATTTACCTCGAATTATTAAAGAAGCATTTCATATTGCTAGAACAGGAAGACCAGGCCCAGTCGTTATTGACCTTCCGAAAGATATGGTGGTAGAGCAAGGGGAACGATGTAATGACGTACAAATGGATTTACCAGGATACAACCCGAATTATGAACCGAATTTACTCCAAATAAACAAATTATTACAAGCAATTAGTGCTGCAAGTAAGCCGTTAATTTTAGCTGGAGCAGGTGTATTGCATGCGAAAGCATCAAAAGAGTTAACAAGTTTTGCTCGTAAATATGAAATCCCAGTTGTGCATACTTTACTTGGTCTTGGAGGCTTTCCGCCAGATGATGAACTTTTTCTAGGAATGGGAGGAATGCATGGCTCATACACAGCCAATATGGCGTTATATGAATGCGACTTACTTATTAATATAGGTGCAAGATTCGATGATCGGCTTACTGGAAATTTAGCTTATTTTGCTAAAGAGGCGACTGTTGCGCATATCGATATTGATCCAGCAGAAATCGGAAAAAATGTGCCGACTGAAATTCCTATTGTTGCAAGTGCTAAGCAAGCGTTGGAAGTATTACTTCAACCGGAAGGAAGGAAAGAAAATCATCATAATTGGCTTTCCTTATTAAAGAGTAGAAAAGAAAAATATCCACTATCTTATAAACGGAATTCGGAAAGTATTAAGCCTCAATACGCAATTGATATGTTATATGAACTTACGAAAGGAGAAGCGATTGTAACAACAGATGTTGGGCAACATCAAATGTGGGCCGCACAATATTATCCGCTGAAAAACCCAGATAAATGGGTAACTTCTGGAGGATTAGGAACGATGGGCTTCGGATTTCCAGCAGCAATTGGGGCACAAATTGCAAAGCCTGATGAACTAGTTATCGCAATTGTCGGTGACGCTGGATTTCAAATGACGCTGCAAGAATTAAGTGTGTTAAAAGAACACTCCTTACCTGTTAAAGTGTTTATTTTAAATAATGAAGCTTTAGGAATGGTAAGACAATGGCAAGATGAATTTTATAACAAAAGATATTCGCACTCTTTACTATCGTGTCAACCAGATTTCGTCGCTCTTGCGAATGCGTATGGCATAAAAGGAGTTCGCATAGATGATCCACTTCTTGCAAAGAAGCAAATACAGCATGCGATTGAATTACAAGAACCGGTCGTAATTGATTGTCGTGTACTTCAATCAGAAAAGGTAATGCCGATGGTTGCGCCAGGGAAAGGTGTTCACCAAATGGAGGGAGTGGAAAAAAGGTGAAGAGAATTGTTACAGCGACAGTTCGAAATCAAAGTGGTGTGTTAAACCGAATTACAGGTGTTATGACACGAAGGCATTTTAATATTGAAAGTATTTCAGTAGGTCATACAGAATCATCGGACATATCACGGATGACGATTGTTGTACACGTTGAAAATGAGCAGCAAGTTGAGCAGTTAATTAAACAACTTCATAAGCAAATTGATGTTCTGAAAGTATCAGATATTACGGAAGAAGCGATGATCGCAAGAGAACTTGCACTTATTAAAGTCGCAACATCAGTAGCAAGAGCAGAATTATATAGTTTAATTGAACCGTTTCGAGCCGCTGTAATAGATGTTGGGAAGGATTCCATAGTTGTGCAAGTAACCGGTACGCAGGAGAAAGTAGAAGCATTAATTGAATTACTTCGTCCATACGGTTTGAAAGAAATTGCTAGAACAGGTGTAACAGCATTTACGCGTAGTATGAAAAAACAAGATAAGCAAGTTATGTTAATTCAATAATCATTTAAATATAGGGGGAAATGAAAATGGCAAAAGTTTATTATGAGAAAGATGTAACGGTAAATGTATTAAAAGAAAAGAAAGTAGCAATCATCGGATATGGCTCGCAAGGTCATGCGCATGCGCAAAATTTGCGTGATAACGGATTTGATGTAGTAGTAGGTTTAAGAAAAGGTAAGTCTTGGGATAAAGCGAAAGAAGATGGATTTTCTGTATATACAGTAGCAGAAGCGGCGGAGCAGGCTGATTTAGTAATGATCTTACTACCGGATGAACTGCAGCCAGAAGTATATGAAGCGGAAATTGCACCAAATTTACAGGCAGGAAATTCTCTCGTTTTTGCACACGGATTTAATGTTCACTTTGATCAAGTGAAACCACCAGCTAATGTAGATGTATTTCTAGTAGCGCCTAAAGGTCCAGGGCATCTTGTACGCCGTACGTTTGCTGAAGGCGGAGCCGTACCTGCATTATTTGCCGTATACCAAGATGCGACAGGAGTTGCGACTGAAAAGGCACTTTCTTATGCTGATGGAATTGGAGCGACGAGAGCGGGCGTATTAGAAACGACGTTTAAAGAAGAAACAGAAACAGATTTATTTGGAGAGCAAGCTGTACTTTGCGGCGGAGTAACTGCGCTAGTAAAAGCTGGATTTGAAACGCTAGTTGATGCAGGATACCAGCCTGAACTTGCATATTTTGAATGTTTACATGAACTAAAACTAATCGTTGACCTTATGTATGAAGGCGGACTTGAAAATATGAGATATTCAGTTTCAGATACAGCGCAGTGGGGCGACTTCGTATCAGGACCACGCGTTGTAACGGAAGATACGAAGAAAGCGATGGGTGCAGTGCTAGCCGAAATTCAAGATGGTACATTTGCAAGAGGCTGGATTGCAGAGCATAAAGCAGGAAAACCGAATTTCCATGCGACAAATGAGAAAGAGAATGAACATGAAATCGAAGTAGTTGGACGTAAATTACGTGAAATGATGCCTTTCGTACAGCCGCGAGTAAAGGCAGGGGTCAAATAATATGAAGCAGATTTTGTTCATGGATACGACGCTACGTGATGGCGAACAATCACCAGGAGTGAATTTAAATGAACAAGAGAAATTGCAAATTGCAAGGCAATTAGAGAGACTGGGTATTCATGTCATGGAAGCTGGCTTTGCAGCAGCTTCCGAAGGGGATTTTCAATCGGTAAAACGCATCGCAAATACGATTCAAAATGCTACAGTTATGAGTTTAGCTAGAGCGAAAGAAAGTGATATTCGAAGAGCATATGAAGCGGTGAAAGGTGCTGTATCTCCCCGTCTACACGTATTTTTAGCTACGAGTGATATTCATATGAAGTATAAACTTTGTATGTCAAAGGAAGATGTGTTAGATAGTATTCATCGCTCGGTTACACTTGGGAAATCGTTATTTCCGACAGTACAATTTTCTGCAGAAGATGCGACAAGAACAGCAAGAGATTTTTTAGCTGAAGCAGTAGAAGTTGCGATTCGTGCAGGAGCAAATGTAATTAATATTCCAGATACAGTTGGATATACGAATCCAGAAGAGTATTATTCTCTTTTTAAATACTTACAAGAATCCGTTCCTTCATATGAAAAAGCAATTTTCTCTTGTCATTGTCACGATGATCTTGGGATGGCTGTAGCCAATTCATTAGCTGCGGTTGAAGGTGGAGCATTGCAAGTAGAAGGAACAATTAATGGAATTGGAGAAAGAGCAGGGAATGCGGCATTAGAAGAGGTCGCAGTTGCTCTTCATATTAGAAAAGATTTCTATAAAGCGGAGTCTTCTATGACGCTAAAAGAAATTAAAGCGACGAGTACATTAGTAAGCAGATTAACAGGTATGGTTGTACCGAAAAATAAAGCAATCGTTGGAGCGAATGCATTCGCTCATGAATCAGGAATTCATCAAGATGGTGTACTAAAAGAAGTGACAACGTATGAGATTATTGAACCAGAGCTAGTAGGCGAATCTCAAAACTTATTTGTACTGGGAAAACATTCTGGACGTCACGCGTTTACAGAAAAAATGAAAGAGCTTGGCTATGAATTTACAAAGGAAGAACGAGATGCGGTGTTTGAAGCGTTTAAAAAATTAGCTGATCGCAAGAAGGAAATTACGGAGGAAGATTTACGTGCACTTATGCTTGGTGAAGCAGCATTTGCGGCTCAGCAATATACTATTACGCAACTGCAAGTACATTTCGTATCAAATAGTACACAATGCGCGACAGTTGTATTAAAAGATGAAGAAGGAAATGTATACGAAGATGCAGCTACTGGCTCTGGTAGTATTGAAGCGATTTATAATGCAATTCAAAGAATTTTAGGATTAGAATGTGAATTGGCGGATTATCGCATACAATCTATTACACAAGGTCAAGACGCACTAGCTCATGTTCATGTTGAATTAAAAGAAGGAACGCATCAAGTATCAGGTTTTGGTGTTGCGCAAGACGTATTGGAAGCGTCGGCGAGAGCATATGTCCATGCGGCGGGGAAATTAAAATCTTTTATCCAGCTTGTGAAATAAGTGGTTGATAGGTGAGAGAAGCTTTCCTCACCTATCAAATTAAAGTTCTGAAAATTCAGTTAGAAGGAGTGTTGAAATTGGAAAAACGTATCGTTTGTTTAGCTGGTGATGGTGTTGGCCCGGAAGTTATGGAAAGTGCGAAGGAAGTATTGCATATGGTAGAGAGATTATATGGGCATCGTTTTCATTTGCAAGATGAGTATTTTGGTGGGAGTGCTATCGATTTAAATGGGCAACCATTACCACAACGAACGCTTGCCGCCTGTTTAGCAAGTGATGCAGTTTTACTCGGAGCAGTTGGTGGACCAAGGTGGGATAGTGCGAAAGAAAGACCAGAGAAAGGGTTATTAGCTTTAAGAAAAGGACTCGGCGTATTTGCGAATGTTCGCCCTGTAACGGTAGAAAGCGCAACGGCACATTTATCGCCATTAAAAAAGGTTGATGAAATTGATTTCGTTGTCGTTCGTGAATTAACAGGCGGGATTTATTTTTCTTATCCGAAAGAACGAACGGACGAAGTAGCAACCGATACACTTACGTATCATCGTCATGAAATTGAACGTATCGTTTCGTATGCTTTTCAATTAGC
This sequence comes from Bacillus cereus group sp. BfR-BA-01309, assembly GCF_022664315.1. NCBI lineage: Bacteria > Bacillati > Bacillota > Bacilli > Caryophanales > Bacillaceae > Bacillus > Bacillus cereus group sp. BfR-BA-01309. Next base: position 235,051 of record NZ_JAKUHE010000005.1, on the reverse strand, counting down.
GAGCAAGCGGAAGAAGAAAGTAACATCGATTGATAAGGCGAATGTTTTAGAGTCTAGTAAACTATGGCGAACTGTGACAGAAGAAGTATCACTTTGTTATCCAGGCGTTGAACTAGAACATATTTTAGTAGATGCCGCTGCGATGGAATTAATTCGAAATCCAGGACGGTTTGATGTAATTGTAACGGAAAATTTATTTGGAGATATTTTGAGTGACGAGGCTTCTGTATTAGCTGGATCATTAGGGATGCTTCCATCAGCAAGTCACGCGGAAAAGGGACCTTCATTATACGAGCCAATTCACGGCTCAGCACCGGATATTGCCGGGAAAAATAAGGCGAATCCAATTGCAATGATGCGCTCTGTTGCAATGATGCTTGGGCAATCTTTCGGATTAACGAGAGAAGGGTGTGCAATTGAAGATGCAATTTCTGCAGTCCTTACATCAGGGAAATGTACAGCAGATATCGGGGGGACTGAAACGACAACTTCATTTACGAAGGCGGTTATGCAGGAAATGGAAGAGCAAGCGTTAGTAGGGAGAGGGAGATAATGGGGAAAAGGTTGCTAGATAAACTATGGGAAAGACATATAGTTACGACAAACGAAAATGGGTTGGATTTATTATATATCGATCTTCATCTTGTCCATGAAGTAACGTCACCGCAAGCCTTTGAAGGCTTGCGGCTTACAAATCGAACGGTCCGTAGACCAGATTTAACATTCGCAACGATGGATCATAATATTCCAACGAAAGATGTTTGGAATATTACCGATCGCATTGCGAAACAGCAACTAGATACACTTCGTGAAAATTGTAAACAATTTCAGGTACCGTTAGCGGATATTGGAGATGAAGAGCAAGGGATTGTTCATGTTATCGGACCAGAACTTGGGCTCACGCAGCCAGGAAAAACAATTGTTTGTGGTGATAGTCATACAGCAACACACGGTGCGTTTGGCGCGCTAGCATTTGGCATTGGTACGAGTGAAGTTGAACATGTATTGGCGACACAAACGTTATGGCAACGTAAGCCGAAAGCGATGGGCATTGAGTTAAAAGGGAAATTACAGAAAGGTGTTTACGCAAAAGATATTATTTTGCATCTCCTTTCGAAGTACGGTGTAGCAGTTGGAACCGGATACGTAATGGAGTTTTACGGAGAGACAATTGGAGCTATGGAGATGGAAGAGAGAATGACGCTTTGTAATATGGCAATTGAAGGAGGAGCGAAAGCTGGTATTATAGCACCAGATGAAAAAACATTTACTTATGTAAAAGGACGTCAATATGCACCGAAAGACTATGAAACTTTCGAGAAAAAATGGTCTGAACTGTATACAGATTCAGATGCGATTTATGATTTACATATTTCAATTGATGTGGCGGATTTAGCACCGTACGTTACGTGGGGAACAAACCCGAGTATGGGTGTTCGTATTGATGAAAAATTGCCAGAAAAGCATGATGCAAATGATGAAAGAGCATTTTCTTATATGGGATTAAGCCCAGGACAAAGTACGTATGACATTCCAGTTCAGCATGTTTTTATTGGATCTTGTACAAATTCCAGGCTCTCTGATTTAGAAATTGCTGCTTCTGTTGTGAAAGGGAGAAAGGTAAAAGAAGGTGTGAGAGCACTCGTTGTGCCTGGATCGAAAAGAGTAAGAGAAGCTGCGATGCAAAAAGGACTACATCACATCTTTGAAGAAGCAGGATTTGAATGGAGAGAGCCTGGATGTTCAATGTGTCTTGGAATGAATCCAGATCAAGTACCTGAAGGAGAACATTGTGCTTCCACTTCAAACCGCAATTTTGAAGGAAGACAAGGAAAAGGAGCGCGAACACATTTGGTTAGCCCAGCAATGGCGGCAGCAGCTGCGTTATATGGTCATTTTGTTGATACTAGAAAGGAGAGTTATGATGGAGCCATTTCGTATTCATAAAGGTACTGCCGCAGTACTGATGAATGATAACATTGATACAGATCAAATTATTCCGAAGCAATATTTAAAGAGAATTGAAAGGACGGGATTTGGAAAATATTTATTCGATGAATGGCGTTATGATAATAACCGCCATGAAAACCCTAATTTTCCACTTAATGCACAAGATAGAAAAGGAGCAAGTATATTAATTACAGGTGATAATTTTGGTTGTGGTTCTTCAAGAGAACATGCTCCGTGGGCGCTTGCTGATTATGGTTTCCGTGTTATTATCGCTGGCGGGTTTGCAGATATTTTTTATATGAATTGTATGAAAAATGGTATGTTACCAATTGTAATGGATAAAGAAATGCGCGAACAGCTTGCCAAAACGGATGCGAGAGAACAAATAGAAGTAGATTTAGAGAATGAAGTCATCACAACGAGTACGCACAAGTTTCATTTTACAATCGAGAAAATGTGGAAAGAGAAATTATTAAATGGTCTAGATGAAATTAGTATTACAATGCAATATGAACAAAAAATTGTAGAATATGAAAGGGAAGTAGCTTTATATTAAGAAATAACGGAATGTTTGAAATGTATTTACATTCAGAATTAAGTATTATATACTATGTAAAAAATCAGAGGAGAAAGGGAGTAAGTATTATGAATATCGTGCAACCTATTGAAATGCTTACACAACTACATCATCATACATAAAGCCCTTGAACCTAGCGTGAAAACGTGTAGGCACAAGGGTTATTCCCGTTGTACCTACACTCTACTAAAGAGCCTTGTAGGTATTTTGTCTACAAGGCTCTTTTTATTTTCGGTTTAGGTGAATGAAATAGGCATACATTAGAAAGGGAAAGGTGTGAGAAGTTAGATGACAAAATGGAAACGTGCAAATCCAAATGGAACGAGAGATTATTTATTCGAAGAATGTACGTTAATTGAAGACGTGGAGCAAAAATTAAGACGTACTTTTTTAGAGCGAGGTTATGAGGAAATAAGGACACCAACAATAGAATTTTATGATGTGTTTGCCTTTCAAAATAGACCGATAGATGAAGAAAAGATGTATAAATTTTTTGATGAAAAGGGACGGATTATCGTCTTGCGTCCAGATATGACAATTCCTTTAGCGAGAGTGATGGGAACGCAGAGGTGGGATACGCCGCTAAAACTGACGTATGGCGGGAATGTATTTCGGGCGAATGAGTCCCTTACTGGAAAATATAATGAAATTATACAAAGTGGTATTGAAATTATTGGGATTGATAATGTAAGAGCTGAAATTGAATGTGTCATAAGCGTCATTCAATCACTTCAAAAGGTGAAGGTGCAATCTTTTACAATAGAGATTGGGCAAGTGCAGTTATATAAATGTATTGTCAAAAAGCTCTCCATTCATGAGGAAGAAGAGAGAGTACTTAGAACATATATTGAAAGTAAAAATTATGCTGCTCTATCAAATTTTATTAGAGAAAAGAAATTAGATCGATGTGATGAAACAGTAAGATTACTTGAGAAATTACCAAGGTTATTTGGGAATTTAGAAGTAATTGAGGAAGCGGAAAAACTCGCCTCAAGTAATGAAATGAAAATGGCCATCGCAAGAGTGAAAGAAATATATGTAGCCATTGAAAAACTAGGCTATGGATCTTACATATCAATTGATTTAGGTATGATCCAACATCTAGATTACTATACAGGAGTTATTTTCAAAGGGTATATATATGAAATTGGAGAAGAAATTGTTAGTGGCGGAAGATATGATGAGTTAATTGGAAATTTTGGAGAAATGCTGCCGGCTGTTGGACTCGCGGTGCAAGTCAATCAAATTGTGAAGGCGCTGCAAGAGCAGCAAGAACCATATGAACGAAAGAGAATAGATATAATCATTCATTATGAGTTAAATAGATTAGCAGAAGCGGAAAGATTACGAAATTTACTTCAAAAGGACGGGAAAAAAGTAGAGCTATCCTTATTCTCTAATGTAAACGACACCTTTCAATTTGCAAGAAAAAATCAAATAGTAACGGTCGTTGAGGCGAAGAATGAATCATTATTGGAATATGTATGGAAAGAGAAATGGGTAGTCCAGAAAGAAGGAGAAACCTCATGCGTAACATTCAAATTGCGTTAACGAAAGGGAGATTAGAAAAGCATGTGATTCCACTCTTTGAGCAGATTGGAATTGATTGTTCAGAGCTTAAAAATAAAGGGCGAAAGCTTGTCTTTCAAAGTAAGAATACAGATATCTCATTTATTTTAGTGAAAGCAGTAGATGTTGCTACTTATGTAGAACATGGAGTAGCGGATATTGGGGTCGTTGGAAAAGATATTTTAATGGAAAATGAGAAAGATATTTATGAAATGTTGGATTTAGGAGTAGGCGTGTGTAAGTTTTGTGTAGCTTCTATTCCTACTTATAACCCGAAGAGCTACCGGAAGAAACGTATTGCAACGAAATATCCCCATATTACTTCTAACTATTTTCATGATAAAGGAGAGGATGTAGAAATTATTAAAATAGAAGGTTCTGTAGAAATCGCTCCTATTCTTGGATTGGCAGATGCAATTGTTGATATTGTTGAAACAGGAACAACATTACAAGAAAATGGACTCATTGTATTTGAGGAAATGTGTTCTATATCTGCGCGAATGATTGTAAATAAGGCTGCATTAAAAACTAAAAAAGACGAAATATTCAGTATTGTAAATATGATGGAGCAAGAAATTTTGTCAGGAAAATAGGGGGACTTGAAATGGAGATCGTTTGTGAAGATTTTCAAAAGGCATTATCGAAAATAAAATTGCTACGAGAAAACGCTAATATAATAGAAGAAACTGTTCAAAGAAGTGTAAGAGAGATCGTTCAAAATGTAAGGGAGAATAGGGATGAGGCCCTATCTTTTTATACAAACAAGTTTGATGGTGTAAAGATGAAAGAGTTTCGTGTAAGTGAAGAAGAAATAGAACGAGCGAGTATGTTCGTAGAAAATTCATTTTTAGAAGCGTTACAAAAGGCGAAGAAAAACATTATATCGTATCACGAAAAGCAAAAAAGGCAATCTATATTCGATTGCGAGAGTAAAGGCATCATTAGGGGACAAATCATTCGGCCATTAGAAAATGTAGGAGTATACGTGCCAGGCGGAACTGCTTCGTATCCTTCGTCAGTATTAATGAATGTATTACCAGCGAAACTCGCAGGTGTGAAAAAAATTGTAATGGTAACACCGCCGAGAGAAGGAGGAATTGATCCACATATTTTAGTTGCTGCAAGTCTTGCAGGGGTAGATGAAATTTATATGATAGGTGGTGCGCAAGCAATTGCTGCCTTAGCATACGGGACGGAATCGATTCCGAAAGTGGATAAAATAGTTGGACCAGGAAATTTGTACGTCGCTCTAGCGAAACGAGAAGTATATGGAATAGTAAATATCGATATGATTGCTGGACCGTCAGAAATTGTAGTTATCGCTGATGAAACCGGCAATGCAAAATATATTGCTGCTGATTTACTATCACAGGCAGAACATGATGAGAGAGCGACAGCAATTTGTATTACAACGAATATAGAGTTAGCAAAAGAAGTAGAAAAAGAGATAGAAAGACAGTTAGAAACATTACCAAGAAGCGAAATTGCACGTGAATCGATAAATAGAAATGGAGCCATTTGTATCGTTCCCTCTTTAGATGAGGCACTCCAATTATCGAATGAAATCGCCCCGGAACATTTAGAGTTACATATAAAAGAACCGATGAATGCACTAGCTTACGTGAAACATGCAGGATCTATCTTTCTTGGACCATATGCGCCGGAACCACTTGGCGATTATGTAGCAGGACCGAATCACGTGTTACCGACAAGTGGAACGGCAAGGTTTTTCTCACCGTTATCAGTTGATGATTTCGTGAAAAAATCAAGCTTTCTGTCTTATACAGAGGAAGCGTTAAGAGATGTACAACATCACATTGTAGAACTTGCGAATAAAGAAGGGTTACATGCGCATGCGAGAGCAATTCAAATAAGATTTGAGGAGGCGGAAGAATAATGCGTGAGTCTAGTCAAATACGTGAGACGACAGAAACAAAAATAAAATTAAGTTTGCAGCTTGATGAAGGAAAGGATGTTTCTGTACAAACGGGAGTTGGATTTTTTGATCATATGCTAACTTTATTTGCAAGGCATGGAAGATTCGGTTTGCAAGTGGAGGCGGAAGGCGATGTATTCGTTGATGCACATCATACAGTTGAAGATGTTGGAATTGTGCTCGGAAATTGTTTGAAAGAAGCATTGCAAAATAAAGAGGGGATTAACCGTTATGGCTCTGCTTATGTACCGATGGATGAATCTTTAGGTTTTGTCGCAATTGATATAAGCGGACGCTCGTATATTGTATTTCAAGGAGAATTAACAAATCCGAAGCTAGGGGATTTTGATACAGAACTAACAGAAGAATTCTTTAGAGCAGTTGCTCATGCTGCAAATATTACATTACATGCTCGCGTTTTATATGGAAGTAATACACATCACAAAGTTGAAGCATTATTTAAAGCATTTGGTCGAGCGCTTAGGGAAGCAGTTGATAAAAATACCAACATTACTGGTGTAAATTCAACGAAAGGGATGTTGTAATTGATTGCTATTATAGATTATGGAATGGGAAATATTCGTAGTGTAGAACAAGCATTAAAATATATTGGAGCAGAGTACATCGTAACGAGTGATAAAGAAGAAATTTTTAAAAGTGATGGAGTGATTTTACCAGGAGTAGGTGCATTTCCAAAAGCGATGGATGTATTGAAAGAAAAAGATTTAGTGTGTGTATTAAAAGAAGTCGGGCGTTCAGGAAAACCGCTTCTAGGCATTTGCTTAGGAATGCAGCTTTTATTTGAAAAAAGTGAAGAACTACAAGACTGTAACGGATTAAGTTTATTACCAGGTGTTATTCGAAAGCTAAAAGTCCCTTATAAAATTCCACATATGGGATGGAATGAGCTAAAGAAAGAGGGAGAAATAGCACTTTGGAATGGAGTAGAGGACGGTTCTTTCGTATATTATGTTCACTCTTATTATGCAGATTGTCCAAATGAAATTGTATATGGAATAAGTGAATATGGATTGAAAGTACCTGGTTTTGTAGCGAAAGGAAATATATACGGCGCACAGTTTCATCCTGAAAAAAGTGGTGACATTGGGATGAAAATGTTGAAAAATTTCAAAGGGGTGGTAGAAGCATGGAAATCTTCCCAGCTATCGATTTAAAAGAGGGACGATGCGTTAGACTGTATCAAGGAGAGTTTAGTAAAGAAACAGTAATGAATGAAGACCCGGTTGCGCAAGCGATTATATTCGAAAAATCAGGAGCGAAAACACTGCACATTGTTGATTTAGATGGTGCAATTGCTGGGGAGTCAGTAAATTTGCTCGTTATTGAAAGGATTTGCAAGGCAGTACGTATTCCAGTGCAAGTTGGAGGCGGAATTCGTTCACTTGTAGCGGTAGAAAAGTTATTGTCAGTAGGTGTAGATAAAGTGATTTTAGGAACAACCGCTCTTTATGATAAGGCGTTTTTAGAGGAAGCAGTTCGTCTATATAAAGAAAAAATCATTGTTGGAATCGATGCGAAAAATGGTTTCGTAGCAACGAGGGGCTGGCTTGATGTGTCTGAAATTTCTTACATTGATTTAGCGAAGCAAATGGAGAATGTAGGTGTTCAAACGATTGTGTTTACAGACATTTCGAAAGACGGAACACTTGCAGGGCCAAATGTAGAGCAATTGGAGTTACTACAAAAAAGTGTTGCTATTCGTCTTATTGCTTCTGGAGGAGTGGCATCTATTCAAGATGTGAAAAAATTAAATGATATGAATATATATGGCGTCATAATTGGTAAGGCTCTTTACGAGAAAACGATTAATTTAGAAGAAGTGTTAGAGGTAACAAAGTTATGTTAGCGAAACGTATTATTCCATGTCTAGATGTGAAAGAAGGGCGAGTCGTAAAAGGTGTAAATTTTATAGGATTACAAGACGTCGGTGACCCGGTTGAAATAGCTGCTTTATATAATGATGCGGGAGCAGATGAAATTGTATTTTTAGATATTACGGCAACGCATGAAGGACGAAAAACAATTATCGATGTTGTAGAACAAACAGCTTCGAAAGTATTTATTCCTCTTACAGTTGGCGGGGGGATTTCAAGTGTTAAAGATATGTACAATTTACTAAGAGCGGGAGCAGATAAAGTTTCAATTAACTCAGCGGCAGTGCGAAATCCAAAGCTAATCAAAGAAGGGGCAGAACACTTTGGTTCACAATGTATTGTCGTCGCAATTGATGCTAGAAAAATAGCGGAAGATAAGTGGAATGTATATGTGAACGGCGGAAGAGTTGATACGGGAATGGATGCAATCGGGTGGGCAAAGCGCGTTACCGAGCTAGGGGCAGGCGAAATTTTGTTAACGAGTATGGATGCAGATGGAACGAAAAATGGATATGACCTTCGTTTAACAGAAGAAATTTCAAAAAGCGTTTCCGTACCAGTCATCGCGTCAGGCGGGTGCGGTCATGTTGATCACATTATAGAAGTTTTTCAAAAGACAACAGTTGATGCAGCGTTAGCGGCATCCATCTTTCATTACGGTGAGGCGACAATGCAAGATGTAAAGAGAAAATTAAGAAATGCAAACGTTGAGGTGCGGTTATGAAACCAAACTTTGCAAAAGGATTACTACCAGCAGTTGTAATGGAAGAGGGTACAAACGAGGTTTTAATGCTAGCTTATATGAATGAAGAAGCATATGAAAAAACGCTAGAAACGAAAAGAACATGGTTTTATTCTCGTTCAAGAAGGTCGTTATGGAATAAAGGAGAAACATCAGGAAATGTCCAATATGTGCAATCTCTGTATCTAGATTGTGATCAAGATTCAATCGTTGTTGTCGTAAAGCAAGTGGGACCTGCTTGTCATACGGGAGAGAAAACGTGTTTTCATTACAAAATTATATAGGGGGATACATATGGGAAACGCCTTTACATTACTATTTGAAACAATTGAAGAACGAAAGAGAAATTCACTTCCTGAATCGTATACAAATTACTTGTTTTCAAAAGGAGAAGATAAAATTTTAAAGAAAATTGGTGAAGAATGCACGGAAGTAATTATCGCATCTAAAAATAATGATAAAGAAGAATTGGTGAAGGAAATGGTGGATGTATTGTATCACTGCTTCGTTTTATTAGCCGAAAAAAATATATCATTAGAAGATGTTATGGAGGAAGTGACAGAAAGAAATGGGAAGCTTTCGCGAGTAGGGGACAGAAGAGACATAGATACATTATAAGGGGGAATATAGATGAAGGTGGATTATCACATTCATTTAGAAGAAGGGCCATATTCAATAGGGTGGCTAGCTAAAATAAACGAATCATTGCAACAGTATGAACCGCTTAAAGAAGAAAAACATTCCATGGAATGGCTTGTGAAAACACAAGAACGCCTGCAAAAACGTGTGAAAGAAGGGCCATTTACAACGAAATGGATTGATTTATATTTAGAAGAAGCTTTGCGAAAAGGTATAAAGGAAGTTGGTATTGTCGATCATTTATACCGTTTTTATGAAGCGGAAGAATACTATGAAAGATATGTCGATATTAGCGATTCTAAGCTTGGTCATTTACAGAAGGAATGGCTAGACCAAGTAAGGGTAGTGTCACTACATGATTTTACAAAGGCAATAGAAGAAGCGAAAGAACGATGGAGTAAACGAGGCGTGATGCTTAAAGTTGGAATTGAAGCGGATTATTTTATTGGTGGTGAACAAGAATTACAATCTTTACTAGCATTAGGAGACTTTGATTATGTAATTGGTTCTGTCCATTTTTTAAATGGCTGGGGATTTGATAATCCAGATACGAAAGAATATTTTAAGGAGCATGACTTATATGCTTTATATGATACGTTTTTCAAAACGGTTGAGTGTGCAGTTCGCTCTCAGTTATTTGATATAATAGCTCATCTTGATAACATTAAGGTATTTAATTATCGGTTAGATGAGAATGAACAACTTTCGTATTATAAGGACATTGCGCGTGCATTAGTAGAAACAAATACGGCAACGGAAATAAATGCAGGATTGTACTATCGATATCCTGTGCGCGAAATGTGTCCGAGTCCGCTATATTTACAAGTACTAGCTAAGCATGGGGTTCCGATTACTCTCTCCTCAGATGCTCATTATCCGCATGACTTAGGAAAATATGTGGAAGAGAATATAAAGACGTTACGCAGTCATGATATTTCACACTTAGCTACCTTTACGAAACGAGTAAGAACGATGAGATTACTGGAAGAAGAAGTATCCATTTCAAAATAATCATGATTTTTTGATGAAAACCCTCCTTTTTGTTCAAAATAAGAAAGAATAAAAAGGAGGGTAAGAAATGGCGAAACAACAAAATAAACAAAATGTACAAAGTGCACAGCAACAAGCGTATACTTCTGAAACGAATGATACATCTCAATCCGTTATCGAGGAACAAATTAGTGATACAGTTGCAGAAGGAACGATCGATGTGAAGCTTGGAAAAGAATCGCAAGAAAAAGCGTAAGAAGAGGGGAGACGTGCATCTCCTCTTTTTTTATGGAAAAGTGTCGATTTTCAAAACTATAATCAAATTCCTTGGTTTTTATATGTGGATTTCTTACAATGAAAGATAAGAGGTATCTTATTTTCTATAGAAGAGGTGTTAGTAGTGGCGAAAATATTAGTAGCAGGAAAAATTCCAGCAATCGGATTAGAACTATTAAAGGATCATGATGTAGAAATGTACGATAAAGAGGCTTTAATTTCTTTAGATGAATTAACAGAGCGTGCAAAAGATAAAGATGCATTGTTAAGCCTACTTTCTACAAAGGTGACAAAAGAAGTGATCGATGCAGCACCTAATTTGAAAATTATTGCAAACTACGGTGCTGGTTACGATAATATTGATTACTCGTATGCCGGAGAAAAAGGGATTGCGGTAACGAATACACCGAAAGTATCAACTGAAGCGACAGCAGAATTAACATTTGCACTTCTTTTAGCAGCTGCACGTAGAATTCCGGAAGGTGATACGCTATGTCGTACAACTGGATTTAACGGATGGGCACCATTATTTTTCTTAGGCCGTGAAGTACATGGGAAAACAATTGGAATTATTGGCCTTGGAGAAATCGGAAAGGCAGTTGCAAAGCGTGCGAAAGCGTTTGGAATGAATGTTTTATATACAGGGCCAAATCGAAAACCTGAAGCTGAAAGTGAACCGGAAGCAACATATGTACCATTGGAAGAATTATTACAAACAGCAGACTTTATTACAATTAACTGTGCGTATAATCCGAAATTGCATCATATGATTGATGAAGAACAGTTTAAAATGATGAAGAAAACAGCGTATATTGTAAATGCTTCACGTGGACCAATTATGCATGAAGCGGCACTTGCTCATGCATTAAAAACGAATGAAATTGAAGGGGCGGCTCTTGACGTATTTGAATTTGAACCGAAAATTACTGAAGAGCTAAAAGGATTAAAGAATGTAGTACTTGCTCCTCACGTAGGAAATGCAACATTCGAAACGCGTGATGCGATGGCTGAAATGGCAGTAAGAAATATTTTAGCCGTATTAAAAGGTGAAGAGCCTGTAACACCTGTAAATCAAAAAGCAGTAGTTACAAAATAAAAAGAAACCTTCCGAAATCGGAAGGTTTCTTATTTTTCTTTATTTGCTCTTTTAGATGGTCTTTGTCTAAGAAATTGAGATAGCATATACAAAATATATAGTGGAATAGCAATGAATAAGAAAACAGAAAAGTTACCGATCCCTGTTTGGTACATTGTGATAATGCTTCCAACTAAAAATAGTGTAATAATGATGCTATATCGTGGAAGTGGTACATCTTTTAAACTTGGGATACGAATGCGGCTCACCATTAAAAATGCGAACGTTACAAAGACTGTAATAAGAACGATTTTTGGAATGATATGTGAAAATAATGTTAAGAAAGCAACAAGCCCTCCCGCTGCTGTAATCGGTACCCCAGTGAAATATTTCATTGAAGTAGAAGATGGTGTTACATTAAATCGTGCTAAACGATATGCTCCGAAAAGAGGGAATAGTCCCGCTATGTATAGTCCGATGATTCCGTAATTGGAGAAAGATGTGTAATACATAAGAACAGCAGGTGCTGCACCAAATGTCACGACATCCGCAAGTGAGTCAAGCTCTTTTCCCATTTGTGAATCAACGCGTAATAAACGAGCAACACGCCCATCAAGACTATCTAACATCATCCCGATAAGTACTAAAATAGCAGCTGATTTATAATATCCTAAAGATGCATAGCCGATTGACAAGAATCCACTATATAAATTTCCGAGCGTAAATAAGTTTGGAATAGCTGCTCTATACAAAATCTGATCCCTTGCTTTCTGTAATAAATTCTTAATTAGTGTATGAAATTTTACTTATTTTATCATACCATAAATTTCTTCCTCATACGAAAGAAATTCCCAATTTGTGAAAGATTTCATAGAAGAATGATTTGAAAAATAAGTAAAAAAAGAAGCAACTTTTATAAAGTTGCTTCTAGTACTACTCAAATTTCGTTGTCATTGTTCCAGTTTTATAACGATTGTTAGGATCGAAACGTAATAAATCTCCATAAATGAGTTTATCGGAGAGTTTCAATTCAGTTTTTGCTTTTTCAATATTTGGTTGGCATAATGAAATGTCAGCTTCTTCACCTGTATTTCGTTTATAGCACATGTTTTTTGTATACACATACTCTTCCGAAACGAAGCTACCATCACGCATTACCATAAGTGGATCTTTTTCTTTAATAAATAAGTCAGTTCCAAATTCAACGGATTGATTTGTTTTAATACCAAGTAAATGAAGTAGCGTTGGTTTAATATCAATTTGACCAGATACTTTAGAAATGACTTTTCCTTCTTGACCAGGTACATGAATAATGAGAGGGACGCGTTGTAATTGCATAGAATCAAACGGTGTAATAGCGTCTTTCCCAAGGAATTGGGCCATAGCTGCATTATGGTTTTCTGAAATGCCATAATGATCTCCATAAATGACAATAACAGAATTATCATACAGTCCTTCTTCTTTTAACTGTTTAATAAATAATTTAAGAGCTTCATCCGTGTAACGAACGGTTGGGAAGTAGCGGTTTACAACACCACTTTCCGAATTAAACTCATCAACATATTGATCTTCTGGATTTAGAAGAAATGGAAAATGGTTTGTTAAAGTAATAAATTTTGTATAGAACGGTTGTGGTAAAGATTTTAGCTTTGGAATCGATTGTTCAAAGAACTCTTTATCTTTTAATCCCCAGCCGACAGACATTTGTTCTGTGCCTGCGTAATCATTTAAATTAAAGTAACGATCATATCCAAGTGCAGGATACATTACATCACGATTCCAAAACGTTTTATCGTTTGAATGGAAGACAGCAGAAGAATATCCGTATTTCTTTAATTGCTCTGGTGTAGCTGTATATTCATTTGTTGCGTGAGTAAAGAATACAGAACCGCGGTCTAACGGATAAAGTGAATTTTCAACGATAAATTCAGCATCAGAAGTTTTACCTTGTCCCGTTTGATGATAGAAGTTATCGAAATAAAAACTATCTTTAATAAATTCATTTAAAAATGGAGTAATTTCTTTTCCATTTATTTTTTTATTAATAACAAAACTTTGTGTAGATTCCATGGAAATCAAAATAACATTTTTACCTTTTGCAGCTCCAAATAAGTTTTTATCAACTTGCTTATCTTTTGAGTCTGTATAGTTTTTAATTTCAGAGAACCCATCTCCACTTGCAAATACACGTTCAGCTGAAGATTTAGATTGAAGTGTAATATCAAATAGATGATATGTGTATAAACCTAAATTTTTCACGACTGTTTGACGATCAAATGAGCGTGAGAACATTTGTGGTTTATAAATAACGGAAACAACAATTTGTAGTGCTAATAAAGCTGTTACACCGCTAAAGAAAGTTCGCTTCTCAGAGCGTGAAAGCGGCGTCTTGTCACAAAATGCCGGGAATTTACGTGAAAGAAACATTAAAATAATCGCATCTGCAAATAAAAGTAATGTTTTGTACGTAAAGAGTTCTTTTATACTCGTCCCTAAATCAGCCATATTATTTGTTTGGAATAAAACTGGGAATGTAACGAAATCGTTATAAAACCCATAAAACATTGCATTTCCAAATAAAATAAAGGACAGTATAAAACTGATTCCAACTATAATGCGGTTTCGGTGTTTAGATGCAAATAAAGCAAAACCGAAAAATAAAAGTAATGCAGCTAGTGGATTAATAAAAAGCATAAATTCTTCAAAGAAATTATCGATTTTAATATCAAATGCTAGCTTGTACACAATATATGTTTTTATCCATAATAAAACGACTGCAACGAGTGCAAATCGCAGTTTTGGAAACAGACGTTGTAGCATAATATACTCCTCTCCTAAAAAGCATGACCGTTCTTGTGAGCTGGTTTGATTAGCACCTCATTTTATATATACGAACAGTCCTTTATTATTATGTTTATTATACTATGAGTATCATTATACGAAAATAAAAGAGAGTTGTGGGCTTTTTTATAATAATTGAGTAGAAAAAGGGCAGTAGGAGACAATAAAACGGAGTTTCTATGTATGATTATTATCGTGTGCAGAAAGAATCGTGTAACAATACGGAGGTTATCATGCGAAAATTATTATATTTTATAGTATGCAGTAGTGTTATACTTTTTGCTTCACCAAGTGTGTCGGTAGCCCAATATGATGCACCTCTTATGGAAGATGCCCTTTATTCTGTTTTGTTTCCGAAAATAAATAAAGCAATTGAAAAACAATATGGGAGCTTAAAGCCATATCAATGTCCTAAAATTATTAGTTTAAAAAAAGTGTATAGCGGTACATATTTATTTCAAGCGGTTATTGAAGTGACGAAATATGAACAGGTTGGTGGGAAAATTGTCCCGCCATTTGAAAAAGTAACAATTACTTTTAATAACGAAGAAGGCGAATGGGAAGTGACAAAGATTTTAGTAAAGCGCTTACCAAATGATACGAAATTAAACTGTAAAAAAACAATATAAAAAATTGTTTGACAAATAAAATGGTCCTTTGGTATTGTTAATAGCAACAATTAGATGTTTGAAAATTAAATAGACTTACCTCATCTACTCTCAAAGGTAGAGGCCGCAATAGGAAAGAGTAAGCTATGGGAGATTTAATGGAATCTGTGATCATAGGTTGAAAGGGACTATTGCCGAAATATAAGAATAACCATCTTATTCATATATTGGGACTACATTGAATAAATGTAGTACTGTCATAAGATTTCTTTTATGGAGAGCTATTTGGAGATGTTGATGCGGTTTCTTATTTTGAGAAGATAACAACTCGTTTATTTTTTCAATATATATTTTTCCTAATAAGAAACGCGTGTGAACATTGTTCCGCGCGTTTTTTGTCTATCTAAAAGCGTGCTGCAATGAATAGAAGATTGGGGTTATGAGTTTTAGAGGAAATAAGGGAGGAATTCAAATGTATTTACACGGCACAAGCCGAATCAATGGGCAAGGACACTTAGAAATTGGAGGGTGCGATACGACGCAGCTAGCAAAACAATACGGAACACCACTTTATGTATACGATGAAGAGTCTATTCGAGGAAAGTGCCGCGCGTTTCATCGTGCTTTTAAAGAAAGTGGGTTCTCTTATCAAGTAGCATATGCAAGCAAGGCGTTCTTGTGCATGGAGATGTGCCGAGTAGCTCGTGAAGAGAATATGTCATTAGATGTTGTTTCTGGGGGGGAATTATATACTGCGCTTCAAGCGGGATTCCCAGCATCGCGTATTCATTTTCACGGCAATAATAAAACAGAAGAAGAGATTGTGATGGCACTTCAGGCGAATATTGGTTGTTTTGTTGTCGATAATTTCTTAGAGTTAGAAATTTTGCATGATTTAGCAGTGCGACATGGGAAATTTGTGAACATATTAATCCGTGTAACGCCTGGAGTAGAGGCGCACACACATGAATATATTACAACAGGTCAAGATGATTCGAAATTTGGGTTTGGAGTTTCAAATGGTCAAGCGATGCAAGCAATTGAGCTTGCTTTACAAAAATCAAATTATGATGTGTTAGGAATTCATTCACATATCGGATCGCAAATATTTGAAACGGCTGGATTTGTTCGAGCGATTGAAGTTCTTCATCAATTTTTAGAAGAAGTGAGAGAGAGCGCGAACTATGTAGTAAAAGTATTAAATGTGGGCGGAGGATTCGGAATACGCTACACAGAGTCAGATACACCATTAACTCTTGAGACATATGTGCGAGCTGTAACAAGTGCAGTGAGGGAACAGTTTACAGTATGTAATTATCCCTTGCCGGAAATATGGGTTGAACCAGGCCGTAGTATTGTAGGTGATGCTGGAACGACAATTTATACAGTTGGATCTGTGAAAGATATTCCTGGTATTCGGAAATATGTATCAGTGGATGGTGGAATGACTGATAATTTAAGACCTGCTTTATATAACGCTCGTTATGAAGCGATGTTAGCGAATCGAGGAAATGATGAGAATGAGGAAGTCGTTTCGATTGCTGGGAAGTGTTGTGAGAGTGGAGATATGTTAATTTGGGATATTACTCTACCGAAAGTTGCTTCTGCCGATTTATTAGCAATTTCTTGTACAGGGGCATACGGGTACTCGATGGCGAATAATTATAATCGGATTCGTAGACCAGCTGTCGTCTTCGCGAAAGGCGGTACATCACAAATTGTTGTAGAGCGCGAAACATATGAAAATATTATTGGGAACGATCGCATACGTATTAAAGAACTTGTGTAAATGGGGAAAAGGAGTTGTTCGGATGGGCAATTCCTTTTTTATAAAAATAAAATAAATAAAATATATCGGAAAACTAGGATTGAAAAAAATCAGAATTGTGATAAAATACAAATACAAAGCTTATCAAGAGAAGCGGAGGGAACTGGCCCGAAGAAGCTCGGCAACCTGCTTATAGAAAGCAAGGTGCTAAATCCAGCAAAATGGAATCCATTTTGAAAGATAAGGTAAAATATATTACCGAACAGTCTTTTCGAAATGGGAAAGATTTTTTTTATGAATAAAAAGGGGGGCTGTTCGCGTGAGCGTACGGGAACATTTTGAGGAAGTGTCTGAGAAAATTGAAGCGATGCTTGCTGATATGAAATATGGTTCAATTACAATTGTTGTGCAAGATGGAAAAGTCATTCAATTAGAGAAAAGTGAAAAGGTACGTTTAAAGTAAAAAGCGCTGACTAGAAAAACTAGAGGCGGTTTTAACCTATTTTGATTAGGTTAAAACCGTCTTTTTGCTTTTACAGGGGGAAAAAACATGTTGACGTATGAAACGTGGGAAGAAAATAATGTTTCATTTTCAGAAGAAGATGAAACAAAAGGCGCGCTATCTGTTTTAAGTTGGGCTTATAAAGAATATGAAAGTGAAATTGTATACGCATGTAGCTTTGGAGTAGAAGGGATGGTATTACTGCATCTTATAAACCAAGTAAATCCATCTGCTAAAGTTGTATTTTTAGATACAAATGTTCATTTTCGAGAAACGTATGAATTAATTCAAAAAGTGCGGGAACGATTTCCTTTATTAAATATTATAGAAAAACAACCGGAACTTACACTTGATGAACAAGCGAAGTTGCATGGTGAGAAATTATGGGAAAGTAATCCGAACCTTTGTTGTAAGATTAGGAAAATTTTACCGTTAGAAAAATCGTTAGCAGCGGAAAAAGCGTGGATATCGGGCTTAAGGAGGGAACAATCAGAAACACGTAAGCATACAAAGTTTATAAATCAAGATCATCGTTTTCAATCGATTAAAGTTTGTCCACTCATTCATTGGACGTGGAAAGAAGTATGGCGATATGTATACAAACATAGCTTGCCGTATAACCCGCTGCATGATATTGGGTATCCAAGTATTGGGTGTGAGAAGTGTACGTTACCTGTAGGTGAGGGTGGCGACTCGAGAGATGGTAGATGGTCTGGGAAAGTGAAAACAGAATGTGGTCTTCATTACCAATAAGATGAATTCGAAAATAAAGCTAAGAGAGGGTATAGAAAATGAGTACAAGAAACGAATTAATAAATCGTATAGACGAGACTTACGACGTATCACAAATCGAAAAAGAAATTCAACTAGACAACATTGCGTTAAGTGATTTAGAGCTATTAGCGACAGGGGGATATAGCCCACTTACTGGTTTTTTAGGAAAGAAAGACTATGATGCGGTCGTAGAAACGCTTCGCTTAGCAAACGGAAGCGTATGGAGTATACCAATTACATTACCGGTAACGGAAGAAGTGGCAGAAAGTCTAAAGGCTGGAGAAGAAGTAAAGCTTGTTAATAGCGGAAATGTATATGGTGTCATTCAAATAGAAGATATTTTTGTACCTGATAAAGAGAAAGAAGCATTACTTGTATATAAAACGACGGATGAGGCTCATCCAGGAGTGAAAAAATTATATGAACGACCGAACGTTTATGTCGGTGGAGCGATTATTCTTACGAAACGATTTGAAAATAATCAGTTTCCTTCTTATCATTTAGATCCAATTGAAACGAGAGAAGAATTTAAAAAACGTGGTTGGAAAACAGTAGTCGGATTTCAAACGAGAAACCCAGTACATCGTGCTCATGAGTATATTCAAAAATCTGCTCTTGAAATTGTAGACGGTCTCTTTTTGAATCCGCTCGTTGGGGAAACGAAGTCGGACGATATTCCTGCTGATGTAAGGATGGAAAGCTATGAAGTATTACTTCAAAACTATTATCCGAAAAATCGTGTCTTTTTAGGTGTATTTCCTGCAGCAATGCGTTACGCAGGACCGAGGGAAGCGATATTCCATGCATTAGTTAGAAAGAATTTTGGATGTACCCACTTTATCGTAGGGCGCGACCACGCTGGGGTAGGAGATTATTACGGGACTTATGAAGCACAAGAAATTTTTACAAACTTTACAGTGGAAGAGTTAGGAATTACACCGCTATTTTTTGAACATAGTTTTTACTGTACGAAATGTGAAGCGATGGCATCGACGAAAACATGTCCGCACGGAAAAGAGGATCATGTCATTTTATCAGGTACAAAAGTAAGAGAACTATTAAGAAACGGTGAGGTTCCGCCGAGTACATTTAGTCGTAAAGAAGTAGTGGAAGTGCTAATTAAAGGTTTGAAAAAAGAAGTAGTAACAGAATAGGGAGAGAATGAGATGGATACAAATATTACTTGGCATACAGCATCTGTTTCAAAAGATGAGAGAAGAGTAAAAAATGGGCATCATAGTTTTGTAATTTGGTTTACTGGTCTATCAGCTTCAGGTAAATCTACGGTGGCGAACGCGGTTGCTCGTAAACTATTTGAAAAGAATATTGGAAACTATGTACTAGATGGTGATAATATACGCCACGGTTTAAATAAAGACTTAGGTTTTTCTGAAAGTGATCGTATGGAAAATATAAGAAGGATTGGCGAAGTGGCGAAGCTATTTGTAGATCAAGGTACGGTTGTTCTTACAGCGTTTATTTCACCATTTCGAGTAGACCGAAAACAAGTGAGGGATTTATTAGCTGCAGATGAGTTTATAGAAGTGTTTGTAAAGTGCCCAATTGAAGAGTGTGAGAAGCGTGATCCGAAAGGGCTTTATAAAAAAGCAAGACAAGGTGATATTAAAGAGTTTACTGGTGTTGATTCACCGTATGAGGAACCAGAGCAAGCAGAATTAATTGTAGAAACACACAAGTATTCTATTGAAGAATGTGCAGAGCAAATTGTGAAGTACTTACAAGAGCGTAGTTTTATATAGGGGGATTAAAAAATGAGTTATGAAAAAGTATGGGCTAACAATGAAAAATTAAATCAGACTGAGAAAAATAAATTAAAAAAAGATGGATTGGAAATCTTTAATGATATTCCTTACTATGCAGAGAATGGCTTCGAATCTATTCCGAAAGAAGAGTGGGACGCATTCAAATGGGCAGGGTTGTATTTACAAAGACCGAAAGAAGCTGGTTATTTTATGATGCGTGTAAATATTCCTTCAGGGATTATTACGAATGCACAGGCAGAAGTGCTTGCTTCTATCGCTGAGGATTATGGGCGTGACGTAATAGATATTACGACAAGACAGGCGATTCAGTTTCATTGGCTAGAAATCCATCAAATGCCAGATATTTTTAAAAGATTAGCAAGAGTTGGGTTATCTTCAGCTGGGGCTTGTGGTGATATAACGCGTAATATTACAGGGAATCCACTTGCTGGCATTGATGCAAATGAGCTGTTTGATACAACTGGTATTGTGAAAGAGGTATATGACTATTTCCAACATAATGAGGAGTTTTCTAACTTACCACGTAAATTTAAAATGTCTATTAGTTCTAATATTTATAATTCAGCGAACGCAGAGATTAACTGTGTTGCATTTACACCTGCTACGAAAGAAATAGATGGTGAGAAAAAAGTTGGTTTTCATATAAAAGTAGGCGGTGGATTATCAGCTCGTCCATATTTAGCTGATGAATTAGATGTATTTGTTTTACCAGAAGAAGTGAAGGCGGTAGCAATTACGATTGCTACGATATTCCGTGATTTTGGATACCGTGAAAAACGTCATTTAGCTCGTTTGAAATTTCTTGTTGCAGACTGGGGAGCAGAGAAATTTAAAGAGAAACTAATAGAGTATACAGGACCATTGCAAAGTAAAGGGGAAAGTGCTCTAAAAGGCTGGAATGCGGGATACTTTTATGGAGTTCAAGATCAAAAACAAGATGGCCTTAAATATGTAGGTTTTAATGTACCGGTAGGACGTCTACATGCAGAAGAAATGTTTGAGATTGCGAGAATTGCTAAGCAGTATGGAAATGGACAAATTCGCACATGTAACTCGCAAAACTTTATTATTCCGAATGTTCCGCCAGAAAATGTAACGGGTTTATTAAATGAACCATTGTTTGAAGCAATATCAGCAAGTCCGAAATCGTTTATTGGTCATGCGGTTTCTTGTACTGGTATTGAATATTGCAATCTTGCATTAGTAGAAACGAAAGAAAGATTACGCAAAATCGCCGAATACTTAGATACACAAATTGCACTCGATGTTCCGGTTCGTATTCATATGGTAGGATGCCCGAATTCATGTGGTCAACGTCAAATTGCTGACATTGGATTACAAGGGGTGAAAATGAAAACGAAGGAAAAAGGGATTGTTGAAGCATTTGAAATATACGTAGGTGGAACGTTGTTAGATGGCGGTGCTTACAATCAAAAGTTAAAAGGGAAAATAGATGGCGAGGATCTACCTGATGTACTTGCATCATTTATAAGTTATTTCAAAGAGAATAAATTACCAGCTGAAACGTTTTATGATTTTGTTGGTCGTATCGGTGTAGACACACTACAAATAGCGCTAAATACCGTGTTAGAAGAAGTACTAGCGTCTTAGGAGGGACAATATGGATTTATATCGATTTGAAGCCGTGTTAGTGAATAGTATTGTTCCGATTGTTGTTGTTGCTCAAAGTGAAGAACAGGCATTTAAGCTCGCGGAGATGGAGCTTGAAAAGCATTTTTTACCGCTGCCAGAAGTAAAGGAAATTTCTCTATTTGAAAAAAAGAAGATTCGAAAAGGTGCGGCATTTGTTATTCATGAGTAGGGAACAGGTAATAGGAAATGATGAAAACTTCCATTCGTATATAAGGATGGAAGTTTCACTTTAATAGTAGAAATGAGGAGAGATGATGGGAAAGGTTTATATCGTTGGAGCAGGTCCTGGTGATCCAGATTTAATTACTGTGAAAGGATTGAAATGTATTGAGAAAGCAGACGTTATTTTATACGACCGTCTCGTAAATAAAGAGTTGCTTTCATACGCAAAGCCTGAAGCGGATTTAATTTATTGCGGAAAACTGCCAAATTATCACACGATGAAGCAAGAGACAATTAACACGTTTCTTATTAAATACGCGAAAAAAGGAAAAGTTGTAACGAGGCTAAAGGGCGGGGATCCATTTGTATTTGGTAGAGGGGGAGAAGAAGCTGAAGCATTAGCGAAGCAAGGTGTACCGTTTGAAATTGTTCCTGGTATTTCAGCTGGAATAGCTGCTCCTGCTTATGCTGGTATTCCAGTGACGCATCGTGATGCGAGTGCAAGTTTTGCTATTGTGACGGGGCATAGGAAAGAAGATGCTGAAGAGGAAGTGAAGTGGGAACATTTAGCGAAAGGTGTAGAGACGTTAGCTGTATATATGGGGGTTAGTAATTTACCCTACATATGTGAACAACTGATGAAGCATGGAAAAGATACAAGTACGCCTGCTGCTATTATTGAGCGGGGAACAACATCTATGCAGCGCACAGTTGTCGGGACGTTAGGGACAATTGTAGATGTTGCGAAAAAAGAACAAATTCAAAATCCGAGCATGATTGTAATTGGAGAAGTGGTCCGTTTTAGAGAAAAGATCCATTGGTTTGAGAAACAGACTGAAAGTACGTATCAAGTAAGCGGAGTGTTATAAAATGAAAGCCATCTTATATATATGTCATGGAAGTCGTTTGAAAGCAGCTAAAGAAGAAGCGGTTGCATTTATTACGTCATGTATGAACCGTGTAGAGGCAAGTATTCAAGAAGTTTGTTTTTTAGAGTTAGCGAGTCCAACTATTGATGAAGGGTTCCGTACATGTGTGAACCGTGGTGCTACAGAGATTATTGTTATTCCGGTTTTTCTATTAGCGGCAGGTCACGTGAAAAAAGATATCCCGTTTGAATTAGAAAAGTTAAATAATCAATTTTCAAGTGTTAAAGTGACCTACGGTAATCCGTTTGGTGTATCAGAAACACTCGTTAAATCAGTGTATAACGGAAGTGGTATCGAACAGGAAGAGACGAATGAAGTGACGTTACTTCTCGTTGCAAGAGGGAGTAGCGATCCTGAAGTATTAAAGGATATAAACTGGATCGCTTCTTTATTTCAAACGGAAGAGAAAATTAAAAAAGTAGAGGTTTGCTATTTAGCAGCTGCCGAGCCGAAATTTGAGGAGAAGTTAAAGGAAGTTGTAGAACGAAAAGAAAAGAACATTATTGTGCTGCCTTACTTGTTATTTACCGGTTTACTTATGAAACATATTGAAAAAGAAGTGCGCCAATATGAGTCGGATGAGATAAAAATAAGTCCGTATTTAGGAAAGAATGAAGCGTTTCAATATATGTTAATTCAGAAAACGAAGAAATTATTGAAGGGAGATCAATATGTATCCACTTACAGTGCGAGTTGAGAAGAAACGTGTTGTTGTCATTGGAGGAGGAAAAGTCGCGGGATTCAAAATTATTCCTTTACTAAAACAAGGTGCGGATATAATTGTGATAAGTCCTGAATTGGATGCGAATTTAGTGAAACTTGTGGAAGAAAAGCAAATTCGTTGGTATCAAAGGAAGTATGAAAAAAGTGATATTCAAGGTGCTTTTTTAGTTGTTGCAGCGAGTGGTGATGCTGTATTAAATGAACAAGTTGCTGAAGATAGTGCAGAGAATCAATTAGTAAATGTTATTACGAACCCGGAAAGTGGGAATGTTCATTTTCCGGCGGCGATTCATCGTGGATTACTGAATGTGGCTGTTTCTACTGGAGGAGCGAGTCCGAAACTTGCAAAAAAAATTCGTGATGATATCGCAAATAAATATGATGAGGCGTATGAATCATATCTTGATTTTTTATACGAAGTTAGAATTAAAGTGAAAGAATTACAAATAGAGAAACAGCAGAGAAATATATTGTTGCAAGAAGTATTAAAGTCGGTATATGTTCAAAATGAACAAAAAAGAGAATTGTTTTTACAAGAATTAGAGAGAAGAGTTCATATAGGATAATGAATAAATTGTACTTTACAACTATAAAAATATAATTTATAATCACAAGTAACTTCAATAGATGAAATCGATGAGCAAGAAGAGTACGTATATTTGATACGGTCAGAGAGCTGGGGTAAGGTGTGAGCCCGGTACGATAAAATATACAGAATGGGCTTGCGAGAGGTATGTTGAACATTGTAGTAGGCAACCCGGGTTCCGCCGTTAAAAGGATAGAGTATCGGAATGTTTCCTGTACTTGAACAAGTGGGATTTATCAATCCAATTGAGGTGGTACCACGGTATTTACATTACATATATCGTCCTCTACATGCATATTTGCGTGTAGGGGACTTTTTTATTTTCTAAAGGAGGTGTGCGAGTATGAAATGAAAGTGTATAATTGATAAAAGTTTAAATATTCAGAAAAGGAGAAATTATGATGAAAGAAACACAGCAATGGACGTCGAAAATAGGCTTTGTACTCGCAGCAGCCGGAGCCGCAGTAGGTCTTGGTGCCATATGGAAATTTCCATATGTTGCAGGTAATGGTGGGGGAGGCGCATTCTTCCTTGTATTTTTACTATTAACTTTATTTATAGGTATGCCGCTTCTTTTAGCTGAATTTGTTATTGGACGTAGTACGCAAAAAGAGGCAGTTACAGCATATAAAGTATTGGTGCCAAATAGTAAGTTATATCCTTGGATTGGTCGTATGGGAGTTGTTACTTGTTTTAGTGTACTATCTTTTTATAGTGTTGTAGGTGGATGGATTTTACTGTACTTATATTATAGTGTTACAGGAAGCTTCTGGAATGGTGTTGTTGATTACGGGAAATTATTTGGTGAAACGATTTCAAATCCAGTAAGCGCGATTGGAGCGCAATTTATCTTTATGCTTTGCACTATTTTTGTTGTAAGTAAAGGTGTAGAGAAAGGGATAGAAAAAGCAAGTAAGTATATGATGCCGCTATTATTTATTTTGTTTATTGCGATTATAGTTCGTGCTTTAACACTTGATGGTGCTTTTGCTGGGGTAGAGTTCTTCTTAAAACCAGATTTTTCAAAGCTGACAGCAGATACGATTTTATACGCGATGGGACAATCGTTCTTCTCGCTAACAGTAGGTGCTTCAGTAATGGTCACGTATAGTTCATATTTGAAGAAAGAAGAACATTTAGCTAAATCGGCAACATCTATTGTAAGTTTAACTGTTTTTATTACAGTGCTTGCAGGATTAGCAATTTTCCCGGCGATTTTCGCATTAGGCGTTAAGCCGACTGAAGGACCAGGACTACTGTTTATCGTCCTTCCAGCAGTATTTGCGAAAATACCATTTGGACAATTTTTCTTTGTTATGTTTTTAATTTTATTCTTCTTTGCAACGTTAACATCAGCAATTTCAATGCTTGAAATTGTAGTAGCATCTGTTGCGAAAGGTAATGAGAAGAAGCGTCCGTCAGCATCATTATTAATTGGTATTCTTATTTTTGCAGTTGGAATCCCGTCAGCATTATCGTTTGGAATTATGAGTGATGTGAAAATATTTGGTAAGACATTCTTTGATTTCGTCGATTTTTCGGTAAGTAATGTATTACTGCCGCTTGGTGTGCTAGCCATCTCGCTATTCGTACCAAATAAAATGAGTAAAGAAATGTTAATGAAAGAATTAGAAGTTACGGAAACGAAAGGGAAAACATTATTTAATATTTGGTTCTTCTTGCTTCGTTATGTTATTCCGGTAACTGTAATTATTGTATTTTTAAATGCGATAGGCGTATTTAAAATGTTTGCATAAAAAAAGACGGAGAATTCTCCGTCTTTTTATTATGTTGGAGGTGTATTTAATAAACGATGGTATGCTTTATAGGCTGTGACGACTGCGATGAATGATCCGATTAAAAATAATGCGGAGCCGCCAAATGTAAATATCCGGCCGATATACGTCTCTCTAGCTTCTTCTATTTCTTGTAGTAATTGTGTATTCATAGTTGATCACCCCGTAAACTATAGGCATTTAGTTATAGTCTATGTGGAAAGCCTATATTGTGTGAAGTATAAATAAAAAACTCGGTATGCACCGAGTTTTTTTCTATAATCCGATATAAGGAGATGGATCAACTGCATTTGTTTTGCCGACATTCCATTCTCCAAGGTGAAGCTCGAAGTGTAAATGTTGTCCGTATGATTGGCCAGTGTTCCCCATAAATCCGAGTTGAGTACCTTGTTTTACAGTTTGTCCATTTGATACAGAACGGCTACTCATATGAGCATATACTGTTGTGTATGTTTTTCCGTTTATACGGTGAGATAAGTACACAACATTTCCATAACTAGATGATAATTCTGAGCGAATAACAACGCCATCAGCAGCGGCAATAATTGGAACAGTTCCTGAAGCTGCGATATCGATTCCTTTATGGTTATCTATAGAGCGCACGCCAAATCCAGAAGTTTTTGATCCAGCTGCGGGCTTAATAAAGCCGCCGATGTTTGTATCGTGCGGTACCGGAGCTGCTTGAGCTGTTTGAGCAGCTGTAGTAGCTTTTTTGCGAGATTCCTCTGCCTTACGTGCCTCTTCAGCCTTACGAGCTTCTTCCGCACGTTTTTCTTCTTCAATTGCTTTTTGAACGGCTTGACGCTGATTTTCTAAAATACCTTTAGATTCTTCTAATCCTTCAATCTCTGAATCTACTTTTGCTACTTTCGTATGTAGATCGCTAATAAATGTTTGCTGTTGTTGTTGATTCGTTTGCAACTCTTGTTGTTTTTGAACTAATTTCTGTTCAGCTTCTTTTAGTTGCTGCTCTTTTTTCTCAACAGCCTCTTTTTCTTTCGTCACAGCATTTTGATCAGTTGTTTGTTTTTTCACAATATCAGTATCGTTGTTTAAAATTAAGCTTACAGAGTACATATTATCAACAAGATCAGCGATGTTTGTAGAAGTTGTTATTACCTCTGTAATAATATTTGTACGAGGTTTTTCTTGCATAGATTGTAAACGTTGCTTAATAACTTCCTGACGCGTATCTATGTTTGTTTGTAATTGCTCTATATGTTTCTTTTTTTCAGCAATTACTTGTTGCGTTTTACTAATTTCTTTTTTTGTATCGTTTAATTCAGCTTCGTTTTTATTAATAGAAGTAGTTAAATCGTCAATTTTCTTTTGTAATTCTTGAATTTCTTTTTCTATTTGGTCTTTCTCAGCTGATTTATTTTGTAAGTCATTTTGTTTTCCTTCTAATTCAGATTGAATATTAGATAATTTATCTTGATTCGTTTCAGCGTATACGGGTGAAAGTAGCGGAGAAACAAAAATCGTTCCTGCTGCTAAAACACTAAACGCTGCAAATTTCTTTTTCATGGTTGTCTGGCTCCTTTCCCTATGAATGTTATATATCATAAGAAGAAGAGTGTCTATCGTTGTAATCATAATGTAAAGAAAATTTTATAAAATTGCTAAGTTTTGTCGGAATTTATCATTTTTTAATGATAATTGTCATGTTGGATGCGTTTTTTTATTCGTGCAATAAGGATGTAATTCCTGGATTTATTTGTAAAATGAAGGAAAAATATTTGTTTTATATAGTAAAATAGTAGATAGGAATCCAATAAAACACTGATAAGGAATCGTTCTCATGTGAGGTTTTCTGACATGGGTTTTATTTTTGTCAAGAAAATTATTTGCGTTCGGGCAAACTTATTTTGTTGTCAGATTTTAAATTTTGATTTATGATTTTTAACAGGGACAAAATGTAGTGAATTGTCGAATAATATGTAATACTCTTAATTTCAAGTTTTATAGAGATAGAATGAGAGATAGAGTGACACATCGAAGAGGGGGTTACAACAAATATGAAAAGAATAGGACTTGCATGGCAAATATTAATAGGACTTGCGCTAGGTATTGCAGTTGGGGCGATTTTCTTTGGCAATCCGGCAGTAGTGAGTTACTTACAACCAATTGGTGATATTTTCATCCGATTAATTAAAATGATCGTTGTACCGATTGTTGTAGCAAGTATTGTTGTTGGGGTTGCTGGTGTTGGCGATGTTAAAAAATTAGGCCGACTAGGCGGAAAAACAATTATTTACTTTGAAATTATTACAACAATTGCAATTATTGTCGGTCTATTGATTGCGAATATTTTCCAACCAGGAAAAGGCGTAAATATGGAGCAGTTAACAAAGACAGATATTTCAAAATATACACATACGACAGAGCAAGTACAAAGTCATTCATTTGCAGATACATTTGTAAATATTGTTCCAACGAACATTATGAAGTCATTAGCTGACGGAGATATGCTTGCTATTATCTTCTTCTCTGTATTATTTGGTTTAGGTGTAGCAGCAATTGGTGAAAGAGGAAGACCGGTTCTTCAATTTTTCCAAGGTGTAGCTGATGCAATGTTTTACGTAACAAACCAAGTTATGAAATTTGCACCATTTGGTGTGTTTGCACTAATTGGAGTTACAGTTTCTACATTTGGTCTTTCTTCATTAATTCCATTAGGGAAATTATTAATTGTAGTATACGGAGCAATGATTTTCTTCGTTGTAGTCGTATTAGGACTTACAGCGAAAATATTTGGAATTAACATTTTCCAATTCTTTAAGATTTTAAAAGACGAATTGATCTTAGCATACTCTACAGCAAGTTCAGAAACAGTTTTACCGAAAATCATGGAGAAAATGGAGAAGTTCGGTTGTCCGAAGGCAATTACATCTTTCGTTATTCCGACAGGTTATTCATTTAACTTAGATGGATCAACTTTATATCAAGCAATTGCAGCTATTTTCTTAGCGCAAATGTACGGTATTGATTTATCCATTACACAACAAATTACATTATTACTTGTATTAATGCTTACATCAAAAGGTATCGCAGGTGTACCGGGCGTATCGTTCGTTGTATTATTAGCGACACTTGGTACAGTAGGTATTCCAGCTGAAGGTTTAGCCTTCATCGCTGGTATTGACCGTATTTTAGATATGGCTCGTACAGCAGTTAACGTTGTAGGTAACTCTTTAGCAGCTGTAGTTATGTCTAAGTGGGAAGGTCAGTATGACGCGGAAAAAGGACAGGCCTATTTGAAAGAAATTTCTAATAAGCAAGCAGCTTAATTATAATTTGAAAAAGCTCTCACATAATATGTGGGAGCTTTTCTATATAGAAGGGAAGCGAACGTAATGAAACGTAAATATGGTGACGGTTCTTCGTGGAAGCGACTAATAGAGAAAGATTATACGGTTAAGCACATAGAAGAGGGAATGCTAGGAATACTGGAAATAAAAAAGGTGAAAGAACCTAGTTGTAAAGAATATGATGGTAAAGAACTTTGTATTGCAGGGAATCAGTTTACGTGGATTCAATATTTCATAGACGGGAAAAACTTTGCGATTACAGCTATGTTAGATGATCAGAAAAAATTAGTGCAATATTATATTGACGTGGCGAAAGAATATGACATAGACGATCGTGGTTTACCTTATTTTGATGATTTATATTTAGATGTAGTGTTATTACCAAACGGTAAAATGTATATATTGGATGAAGATGAGCTAGAGGATGCTTATAAAAGTGGCGATGTTACAAAAGAAGAGTATGAGTTAGCGTGGTACACTACGAAATGGATCATAGATGCAATAAAAAATAGTGAATTTTATTGGATCTCAATATTGGAAGAGGAAATCAAAAAGTTAAAATGATTATTGTATTCAAATTTTTGCATAATTACCAAAAAAATCTATACAAAAAATAATTGACTTTTGTTTTGTAAGCGAGTAAAGTTAGGGAAGAAATTATTATTAAAAAATAAATATGAAACCTTCTTATAAAGAGAGGCGGAGGGACTGGCCCTACGATGCCTCGGCAGCGGACTCGATTTCAGAGTGCTGTGCCAAATCCAGCAAGCGTGTGCTTGAAAGATGAGAAGAGCGTTTCTTATAGATGTATAAGACCTCTTCTCATTGGAAGAGGTCTTTTGTTATTCATTAGAAAAAGGTTGAAACTAGGGAGAGATGGTACTTTGAAAGAAACGAGAGGAAATGGTTTGGCTTTATTACCACTTGGGATATTTTTGGCGCTATTTATTGGTTCTGGAATTATTACAGGTGATTTCTATAAATTGCCGATACTTGTAGCAATTTCAATTGCTGTAGGGGTCGCTTTAGCAATGAATCGTAAAGAAAGCTTTAATGTAAAAGTAGAACGATTTGCTAAAGGTGCAGGGAACCCAGATATAATGATTATGGTTCTAATTTTTGTGCTTGCAGGAGCATTTTCTGAAACAGCAAAAGGGATGGGTGGCGTTGATTCTACAGTTAACTTGGCGTTATCCGTTTTACCGCAAGGATTTATCGTAGCTGGAATTTTTGTTATAGGGGCATTTATTTCATTAGCGATGGGAACTTCAATGGGAACAATAGCTGCATTAGCACCAATTGCTGTAGGTATTAGTGGGCAAACTGATATCTCCATTGCACTTACGATGGCTACTGTTGTTGGTGGAGCGATGTTTGGTGATAATTTATCATTTATTTCAGATACAACAATCGCAGCTGTACGTTCGCAAGGAACAGAAATGAAAGATAAGTTTAAAACGAACTTTTTAATTGTATTACCAGCGGCTATTATTACAATTGTACTTTTAGTAATCGTTACTTTAGGAAGCGATACGCAGATTAAAGCGCATAGCTTTGACTGGATAAAGATTTTACCGTATGCAGGAGTACTTATTACAGCGCTACTTGGTTGGAATGTACTTATTGTGTTAACAGGTGGAACTGTACTATCCGGCGTTATTGGTCTTTTAGATGGAAGTTACACGTTAGAGAGTTTCTTTAAAAGTGTAACAACTGGAATGGGCGGTATGATGGAATTAGTATTACTTGCTATTTTAATTGGCGGTATGGTCGAACTGATTCAATATAATGGTGGCATTCAATATTTAATGAATATTTTAACGCGTAACATTCGTTCGAAAAAAGGAGCGGAGTTCGGTATCGCTGGCTTAGTGGGTATGACGAATATGTGTACAGCGAATAATACGATTTCTATTATCTTTACAGGCCCGCTTGCGAAAAACATTGCAGATCAATATGAAATTGATCCTCGTAAATCAGCGAGTGTATTAGATCTTTTCTCATGTTGTGTGCAAGGATTAATTCCGTATGGTGCCCAAATGTTAACAGCAGCAGGATTTGCGGCGTTATCTCCGGTTGAGTTGTTACCATATGCGTTTTATCCAATTTTAGTTGGAGTATGTGGAATCATTTCTATATTAATTGGTTTCCCGAGGTTTTCTAAAGTGACGGGAAAGAAAGAGTATCATAAAACAGCATAATGAAAAATGAAGTTTATGCATAGTAACGAAAGCCGTACAGAGAGTATTCTCTGTACGGCTTTTTATGTGCGATAAAAAAGTGAATCAGCTTATCCAATCGTAGTTTTTACAAAAGGCTGAACGCGACTCGGTCTTAAGTCTGAGTTAAAAACGGTTCTTAAGCTCGTTATGGAAAGATGAAAAAATAGTTAAGATAAGAGTATCAAATCGAAGGGAGGCAAGCACAAGATGAAACAATTTCTAGCGTTTATCGCGGCTGGTATTTTAGCTTTAATTGCTCTTGGCAGTCTTGCTGGTATTATAGGGTTCGCAATTGGAGCAGGAGTTGTGTACTGGAGCTATAAATCATTTGTGCGAGCACAATCATTTTTTGGAAAGTTAGCTTGGGGTATTGTTGGTTTGATCGGCTTGTCCATCGCCCTTTCTCATTCCCCAGCACTAATCGGTATCGCAGCATTAGTAGTTTTATACTACGGATACCGCGAGTGGAAAAAAGAAAAAAATGTAGTTGTTGATTCTGCACCAGAAAGTTCTAAACCATATAGCAACTTTGAAGATGAGTGGAACAAGTTAATGAAAAACTAATAAAAAATTAATAAAAATCAAATCAAATTTATAAAGTAGAAGAGAGGAAGATTATAATGAAACAATCTTTATTCGGACGTGTACGCGATGCAATTTTAGCAGATTTTCATAATGTGTTAGATGAGAAAGAAAGAAAAAATCCAATCGCTATGTTAAACCAATATTTACGCGATAGTGAGCGTGAAACAACAAAAATTGAGAAGTTAATTCAGCGTCATAAAACATTAAAATCTAATTTCGCTCGTGAGCTTGAGCAAGCACGTTATTTCGTTAATAAAAGATCAAAACAGGCTATCATCGCTCAAGAAGCAGGCGAATTACAGTTACACGAACGTGCATTAGAAGAAGTAGCTTATTATGAAGGGCAAGTAACTCGATTAGAAGAAATGTATGCAGGTGTTGTAGAGCAAATCGATGAATTAGAGCGTCGTCTTTCTGAAATGAAAAACAAATTAAAAGAAATGCACGCAAAGCGCATGGAACTAATGGCACGTGAAAATATGGCACATGCAAATCGTCGTATGAATACAGCGATGCATAAAATGGATGAAAACAATCCGTTCTTACGCTTTGAAGAAATTGAAGATCATATTCGTGACTTAGAAACTCGTATGAATGAGGAGCATGAACGTGACACATTTGATATGAAGATTGCAAAGCTTGAGCGTGAAATGAAAGAAAAGAATGATGTATCGTTAACGAAAGAGTTAACAAAATAATAGTAGTATATTATAAAACAGGCTTATGATATAGTGATAGGAGAAAAGGTGTTGGAAAGCAATGCCTTTTCTTCTATGTATATGTGAAAAGAAGGGGGGAGCTGAAATGAAGAAGCATTTTTCAAAAACACAATTAATGGGGATGCTCCTCATCATATTTGGATTCGGTCTTTTTCTTGATATGATACTTGGACATTTTGAACCAGGTGGTCTCATTTTTGCATTTATTATGCTTATGTTTGGAAGGCATTATCGTAAAAAGAATCGTTACGTACGGGGAAATGTATTTTTATTTGTTGGTGGTATCGTATTTTTATTCTTCTTATTTTCTTCAGCAGCATTTGTTCTTGTCGTATTTGCATGTTTAGCTTTAATTGGTTATCAACTGATTCAACAGGGACATCAGCAAAAAGCAATGAAGGTTGAAATTAAAGAAAAAGGGATTATAGACGAAGAGAAGCAAATATATCGTACAGAACCGTATTTAAAAAATATGTTTGTAGGGAATATACGAATGATGGATCATATTTATGAACTTGAGGATATTAATGTTCAATATGGTGCTTGTGATGTGGAAATAGATTTAACAACTGCTATGATTCCAGAAGGGGAGACGGTAATTGTTATTCGCGGTGTCGTTGGTAATATCCGTTTATATGTGCCATATGATATTGAACTGTCTTTAAATCATTCTGTTATTGTCGGACGAGTGCTTCTGCCAGGTCATGAAGAAACAGGATTTAACCGCAATGTTACATTTAGAACAGAGCAGTATAAAGAGGCTCCTCGTCGTATTAAAATTATTTCTTCGCTTGTCGTAGGCGATACGGAAGTGAGGAAAGTATAATGAAAAAACAAAAAAATATTTCGTGGATGTATATTCGTTATTCTATGTTGTCCTCTGTGAGTATCGCACTTATTTGTACAATTGTATATGTATGGAAAAGCGAGCAACAAGTGTATGATTTATTATGGAAGGAATCCATCGCTTCTGTTCCAATTGGCTTGTTTATTATGACTACAAGTTTACTTATTGGGGGAATTGTAGGATATGCAATCGGTTACTATATAGAGCAGCGTATACAAGGATTAAATACGTTTCTATTTGAAGTAGAGCGAGGGAATTTTCCGAGCGATGTTTCGTTTACGGCAGATGATGAATTTCATGAAGTGGAACGAAAAGTAATCGTTTTGGCTCGTCGATTAGAGGAGCAAGCTGGACTCTTTCAAAAAGTAACGAATGAACGAGCTCATTGGAATGAAGAGATGAGACAAGAAGCGATTTCCCAGGAAAGGCATCGATTAGCGAGGGAGCTGCATGATTCTGTAAGTCAGCAGCTTTTTGCAATGTCAATGATGATGTCGGCTATTAATGAACAAGTAGCTGAAATTCCAGAAATGACGAAAAAACAGTTGCAGCTTGTTGAAAATATGGTTGTAAATGCACAGTCAGAAATGAGAGCATTGCTTCTTCATCTACGCCCAGTGCAGTTAGAAGGCAAGAAACTAACAGAGGGTATAGAAGAATTATTAACAGAACTGTCTAGAAAGCAACATATGAAAATTGAATGGTTAATTGAACCAATTCAATTAAAAAAGGGTGTAGAAGATCATTTATTCCGTATTGTACAAGAGGCGCTGTCTAATACTTTAAGGCATGCGAAAGCAAAGAAAACGGAAGTACGTCTACGCAAAATTGAGCAATATGCAATATTGAAAATTATTGATGATGGTGTCGGTTTTAAAGTAGGGGTTAATAAAGCTGGTTCGTATGGTTTAAGATCAATGCAAGAGCGAGTTCATGAAATTGGTGGTACATTAAAAGTACTTAGTTTTCCAAATAAAGGTACACAAATAGAAGTGAAAGTACCGATTATGATTGAGAGAGGGGGAGAGTCATGATAAAAGTATTATTAGTTGATGATCATGAAATGGTTCGAATGGGTGTATCAGCATATTTATCAACGCAACCAGATATTGAAGTAGTTGGAGAAGCTGAAAATGGAAGAAAAGGTTCAGAGCTAGCTTTGCAATTAAGACCAGATATTATTTTGATGGACCTTGTCATGGACGAGATGGATGGGGTTGAAGCAACACGTGCTATTATTCAGGAATGGCCAGAAGCGAAAATTGTAGTTGTAACGAGCTTTTTAGATGATGAGAAATTGTATCCTGTTATTGAGGCGGGAGCGACTAGTTATTTATTAAAAACATCAAGAGCGAGTGATATAGCAGACGCTGTACGAGCTACTTATGATGGAGAAACGGTATTAGAGCCAAAAGTTACTGGTAAAATGATGTCTCGTATGCGTCAGAAGAAAGAACAACCTTTGCATGAGGAGTTAACAGAAAGAGAGTCTGAAATTTTGTTATTAATTGCAGAGGGGAAAAGTAATCAAGAGATTGCGGATGAGCTATTTATTGCACTTAAAACGGTAAAGACACATGTAAGTAATATATTAAATAAATTAAATGTAAGTGATCGTACGCAGGCGGTTATTTATGCGTTTAGACATCAATTGACGAAATGATAAAGTGAAACTTTAGGCAGTGGGGGTTATCCCCACTGCTTATTAGTTTGCGCCAAATCTTTTTATTGACGTTAATTAATGTAAGCGTTATCATTAAGTTGTTAACAGTACATACAAAGGGGAGAATGTATATGTTAGTTCAAACTATATTTGGCATGGATAAGTCTAAAAAATTAGGGGATTATGTGAACGCATTGCAAGCGCTTTGTGAAAAATATAATGTGGAAACAGATAAAATTGCAATTGTTGAGGCGACAGAAGAGTACTATTTATTTTTAGTGAAACAAGAAGAATGCTACGATGTTGTCAAAGTAGAAACAGTGGATACAAATATCGACTATTATACGAAAGCTTATAAAATAAGCAGTTTTAACCATACTGCTTTTCAAATGTAAAAAAACTCCCGAAAGGGAGTTTTTTAGGATGCTTTTATTTCATGAGATTCGTTTAGTAAGGGCACTTTTTTCGCACCGCTTAACTTAGCGATTATAAGGCCGATAAGAGTTCCGGCTACTGCTGGTATGAGCCAGCCGATCCCTTCATTATATAAAGGGATAAACTCAAAATATGGAGTGATAAATGAAACTGAAATACCACCTTGTTTTAATCCATCAAATACGCTTACGAATGCTGCTCCAATTAAAGCACCTACATAAACAGAGCGATATCCACCGAAATATTTATGAAGTAATGATAGTAGAACAAGAACAATTGCAATTGGATATACAACAAGTAGAATTGGAACAGAGATGGCGATAATTTTTGTTAATCCTAAGTTGGCAACTAATAATCCTAAAACACAAATGATGCTCGCGAACATTTTGTATGAAAATGTAGTTAGTAAGGTTGAGAAATACTGACTACATGCAGATACAAGTCCAACACATGTCGTTAAGCAAGCGAGTGTAACGATAAGAGATAATAGCAGTAAACCGTATGGACCGAATAATTGTTGTACGATAACAGTAAGTAATTGTCCTCCGTTTTTTGCATATCCGAGAGAGACGCTAGTTGCACCGAGCCAGCCAAGTGCACCATATACAAGTACGAGACCAGTAGCGGCAATAAGTCCTGCTTTCGCTGTTGCGATGGCAATGGATTTACGATCTTTTACACCTTTAGAGCGAATGGCATTTACAACGATAATTCCAAATGCAAGTGCAGAAATGGTATCCATCGTTAAGTAACCTTCCATAAAGCCTTTGAAGATTGGAGAAGTTTGATACTCTTGCATTGCAGGTCCGGATTGCCCGAGTGGTGTAAATACACTTTTAACAAATAATAAGAAAATAGAAAGTAATAAAATAGGTGTTAATATATTTCCGATGCGATCGACAAGTTTGGATGGATTTAAACTAAGCCAAAATACGATAGCGAAGAAGACGACCGTGTATAAAAATAGTGCTAGGTTACTAGAGCGAATTGTTTCTGGTAAGAAGGAACTAACGCCCATTTCATAAGCGACATTCGCAACACGTGGAATTCCCATAGAAGGACCGATTGCGATGTATACAACTACAGTAAAGAAAATTCCGAATAATGGGTGAACATGACTTGCGAGTTGTTGCATACCGTTTCCTGATAAAGAAATTGCAATAACAGTTAATAAGGGTAAACCAACTCCTGTTAGTAAAAATCCAATCATTGCCGGCCAAAAATTTTCACCTGCATTTTGTCCAAGCATGGGAGGGAAAATTAAATTACCTGCTCCAAAAAATAAAGAAAATAGCATAAGACCCGTGAAAAAAATGTGTTTTTTTGATACAGTGTTCATTGTTTTTCCTCCTTTTTTAAATTCATTTGTAAGAACACAAAAAACTCGTCCCTAAAGAAAGGGACGAGTTATATTTACCCGCGATACCACCCTAATTTATACATGTAGAAATGAGTCTATATGTATACGGCTTTACAACGTACAACATGATACGTGTTCCTTGTAACGGGGGACAGCCGGTAAGAACTTACTGTAACATTCGGTTCTACTTCTCGGAGATGATTTTCGGCTACGCACTGAACGTTGGCTTTCAGCAATTCGCCAACTCTCTGGGGGACAGTCCTATAACGTACTCGTTCTCGTCAATGAATTTTTATTCAAGTATTCTGACAGTATTGTTGCATGTTTTTTTTTGAAAGTCAATATATTTTTTGAAAGGCATATTTACATAAGGAAATATTCAATGTGATATTCGTTGATGTGAAGGGAATGTTGGATTGTAAAACGGGAGTAAAAATTTGTAGAGAATTGTAAAAATTGTAGAGAAAGTTGATATTTATAGGAGTAAAGAAGGTATTGTTTAAATTTACAGAGAATAATACAACAATCCACTTGCTGGAAAGAACAAACCAAAAGAGGTGACTGAAATGCTTGCGATGGGAGTATTATTTGGCATTATTGCTATAATTGGTTTTATGTGGTTATATTATTCGCGTTCGTTTAAACAAGCAGAAGTTTTACTCTTTCAAAAAGGTAGTTTGTTGACAAATCAGTCTAGATATTTAGTATGTCCGAAGTGTGGAAGTGCACAGGCCAGAAGTGGAGGATATCAAGAGTGTTGCAAAATTAGATTATGAAGGAAGGAAGCCTCACATTATTTTGTGAGGCTTCCTTCCTTACAATTTCATGGCACTCCAAATTGTCCACCGATCTCTTTCAATGATAGGAGAGGTGTTTTGTAAGGCGGTCTGGATCTGTTGTAGAAGTTGAGAAAGTTCATGATCTGTTAATTCGTATAGAATGGATCGACCTGTTCGAGGTGATAAATCTTGTAACAATGCTTCTACAGAATCATGTATTTTGCGTACTTCCCATTGTGTTTGAGTAGGGAACACGTGAAGGAAATATTTTTGTAATTCTTGTTGTATCGTGGTGGTTTTTGGTCTCCTTTTTGCTTCTATTTCAATAAGTTTTGGAAAGATGGAGAAAAAATACCCACGAATGTGTTCGGGGCTTCCTGGAATTGTACAATCTTCAATGGTGCGGTCTTGTACAATGAGTACACCGTTTTTCTTTAATATACGAGAAGCTTCACGTAGAAATGTAGGAATGTCTTGTAAATGATGAATCACTGCGCGCGAAATTACAATGTCGAATGTTTCATTAGGATATGGGACGCTATGTGCATCACCGTGAATGAAAGAAATGTTCGGGAAACCGCTACAATTTTCTTTTGCTGCCTGTAATATTTCTTTTGAAAAATCAAGCCCAACAATACTTGTTGCTCCCATAAGGGCGAGTTCTTTCGTATAAATACCGCCACCACAGCCGATATCGATTATTTGCTTGTTTTGTATATTTGTAATACTTTTGATCATTTCACCCCAAGAAATATGGGCGTTTCGCTGTGCGTATGTGTATTTATTATTTGCATCGTGAAAATTAATGGACATGAAAAAGACCTCCTTTCAATGTTTAGTATAGCGTATTTTATAGTGTGTCACGTTTTTGTTTTTTGTATGAAGAGTATAAGGATTTCTTATTGTAAAGGGAGGATTAAGTTGAAAAGGAAATATGTATTATTATTGTTGTTTGCTATGTTACTAGCATCTTGTAGTCAAGTTGAGCAAAAAAAAGAAACAAAAAAAGTAGAAGAGACGGTGAATGAAGTGAAAGAAACAATAGGGGTAACCGTTATACAAAAAAAACATAAAGAGAAAAAGTTACAGGAATCAGAAGCTAAGTTAGTAATAGACATTATAGATAAAGCGGAAAAACAAGACGTAACAGGTAGTTTTGGTGAGCCGGAATATGAAATACAAATTAGTAGAGATGGAAAAAAAGAAACCTATTATGCGTGGCTAAGAGGAGAAGATAGACGAGGGTGGTTACAATATAAGAACGCTATGTACATGCTAGATAAAAAAGATACGGAAAAGCTGTTAGCTATATTTCCAAATGTTTCAGAACAAAAAGAAGATGAGATGCAGGCCGGTCCTTTAACGGAAGTAACAAAAAAAGATTTGCAGATTACCGCGTTTCATATTAAAGCAGGTGATCAAAAAGTGAATTATACGGTACGGTATACGATTTCACAATCACTATACAACAAGTTAGAGAAGGAACAAGAATATTATTTGCAAGTCATTTTCCCAGAAAAAGTTCAAAAATTAATTGGAGCAAAAGAGAGTGAAAAAATTTTAGGAGAAAAGGTAAAGGAAGGGTATAAACAGTATGAATTGCATGCTACTGTGCAGGTAAAAGATGATTCAGAATCACAATTAAAGGCATTAGAAACATATTATGAAAATTACGATTTGAAAATATTAAATAGTAAAAAAGAGAAAATAGGTGTTTTTCAAAATATCATTCAAATTGTTAAAGAGTATGGTGAAAAAATGAATTTACAAAGATAAAGTGAAAGTTTAATTACGGGATGAATGTAAAGTCTATATGGCCTTTCCTAGGAAATGATAATAGAGAGGGGGAGTCCCCTCTCTATTACTTTGCTTTTGCAGATGGCTCATTCATTGATTTTCGTGTAATAAGAAAAGAAATCATAAGAGCGGAGAGGATGATTAAAGCAATAAATACGTGATTTGGCAACAAATCTAATAATAATACGTAGCTAACGGTATAAAAAATAAGAGTTGAAGCTAAAAACGATAGAGCGCCTATTATGAGAGATTGTAAATTCATTCGTATACACCTCCTTTTATTTATATTTTTGGCTAAAAATGGATTAAATAAACATTATTTCTAACGATAGAAAAAAATATGTCATAATAGAGAAAGAACCAGCTTTAATGAATAAATATGATTCATTAATGAGAGATAAAGGAGAGGAATATGAAAAATAATAAAAAAGGATTATGGGGAATTATTGTTGCCATAGGTTTATTTTTACTTTCTAAGTTAAAGTGGGTATTTGCAATTTTTAAATTAGCAAAGTTTTCAACAGTATTTAGTATGTTTCTATCACTTGGTGCATACGCAGTTATATATGGTTGGAAATTTGGAGTAGCGCTCATTTATTTGTTGTTTATCCATGAAATGGGCCATTTATGGGCTGCGAAAAGAAAAGGTATACCAACATCACCAGCAATATTTATTCCATTTATGGGTGCTCTTATTGGGATGAAAGAGATGCCGAAAAATGCGAAAGATGAAGCTTACATCGCCTATATGGGGCCCCTTTTCGGATTGTTGTCATTTTTACCTGCAATTCCACTTTATATAATAACGAAAGAGCCATTTTGGGCATTAATTATTTTGCTTGGAAGTATGATTAACTTTTTTAACTTGATCCCAGTTTCTCCATTAGATGGTGGACGAATTATCTCAGTTGTAAGTACAAAGATTTGGGGAGCAGGTCTTATTGTATTGCTCGGTTATTCCATTTACTTTAAAAGTATTTTGGGAGGATTTATTGTTATTATCGGCTGTATGGAATTATATAGAGTAATAAAGCGAGATGAGCCGATTAAGGAATTAGGATATAGAATTGATGGAATGAAAGAATATGTTGCAAGGCTTGAAGAGGAGTTAAAAGAAACGGGTGCAGTGCATCGGAATATATATATGATGCAACATGAAATAAATGTATTAAGACAAAAAGAAAGAGAGAAAGAATTAAAAACAGGAGAACTTCAAAAAATTGAAGTGTTAGAGTACCTTTTACCAAAGTTTGAGCCACTTGATTATGTTCCATATGAAGAGGAAAAAGAAACACATACAATTCGTATAAGAGAAGCATTTGAAATGTCAGAAAGAAAATTACAGGAATGGAATACAGAAAAGAGTCAACAGGAAAACTATTATAAAGTGGATATGAAAACGAAATGGACGGTATTTGCTTGTTATATCGGATTAATGGCTATACTCGGTTACGCAGCTTATGAAGGGTATATGGTTTTACAAGAACATTTGCCAACGAGGAATGTCTAGAAAAATATTGTCGAAATGATAGGAAGAATTTATACAGGAATTATATTTCTACGAGAGAATGCTACAAGTATAGTACTACATTGTAATATCTCTAGTAGAGAAGGGGTTCTGTATATGAAAAAATTGTTAAGTATTTTGGGGATTATTATCGTGATGATCATTGCGAGTTATAGTCTTATGAAAGTTCTGTTACATTATGCGAATAAGCCTGCTGAGGTAAAGACGATAGCTCAAATAGAAGATGTACAAGAAGAGACAAAAGTACTGGATTTTATTCGTATGACACATGAAAGTTATAATAATTTCTTAAATTATGGTAAAGCAGAGAATTATACAGAAGGGGACTGGAACCAATTTAAACAATGGTTTCAACAACAAGAACCATCTTTAAAAAATATACATACGGAAATAAAGAATGGAAAATTAAAACGCGATGTAAATAGAAGTTATGAAATTGTAAAAAAAGGTGTGGAACTTCAAAATATTGAGTATGTAGTTTATGCACATCGTGTATACCATGACTTAGATATTATCGTAAATAAATATAGAGGTGAAACGAATATCTGGGGGTATACAGAATTTGGAGATGGGAAAGATATAAGGGTAATTGAACAAGCTATTCAGTCTAAATAATAAGCTAGCTAGCATTCTAGTTGGCTTATTTTCTTTTGTAAGTGCAATGTTCATATATTTTTCACAAAAACACCGTGTTAATAGTGATTAAAATCACAATCTGCATTTTACAATTCAGTTAAACTAAAAACAGTTAAGGAAATAGAGGAGTGGAATACAATGTTAAGTGAAAAAACAATTGAAATCGTAAAGTCAACAGTACCATTATTACAAGAAAAAGGCGTTGAAATTACAACGAGATTTTATGAAATTTTATTTTCGGAACATCCGGAGTTATTGAATATTTTCAATCATACAAATCAGAAAAAAGGAAGACAACAACAAGCGCTAGCAAATGCTGTTTATGCAGCTGCAACGTACATTGATAATTTAGAAGTTATTATTCCAGTTGTAAAACAAATTGGTCATAAGCATAGAAGTTTAGGTATTAAAGCGGAGCATTACCCGATTGTAGGTACATGTTTACTACGTGCAATTAAAGAGGTCGCAGGCGCACCTGATGAAGTGTTAAACGCATGGGGAGAAGCTTATGGTGTCATTGCTGATGCATTCATTAGCATTGAAGCAGAGATGTATGAAGAAGCGGCACATAAAGAAGGTGGATGGAAAGATTTCCGTAACTTTGTAGTTGTTAAAAAAGTAAAGGAAAGCGATGTTATTACGTCATTTTATTTAAAACCTGAAGATGGCGGGAAAGTTTCTGAATTCATCCCAGGACAATATGTAACGATTCAAATAAATATCGAAGGTGAAACATATACACATAATCG
The DNA here is from genome assembly GCF_022664315.1 of Bacillus cereus group sp. BfR-BA-01309. NCBI lineage: Bacteria > Bacillati > Bacillota > Bacilli > Caryophanales > Bacillaceae > Bacillus > Bacillus cereus group sp. BfR-BA-01309. The sequence goes on along the minus strand of NZ_JAKUHE010000005.1, from coordinate 192,645 downwards.
TCAATATAGCTTATCAGATGCTCCTGGAAAAGAATATTATCGTATTAGTGTAAAGAAAGAAAAAGGTGTAGATACACCGGACGGTAAAGTATCTAACTACTTACATGATCATGTAAAAGAAGGCGATATGTTACCGGTAAGTGCACCAGCAGGAGATTTCGTATTAAATATGGATTCAACTTTACCAGTTGTACTAATTAGTGGTGGAGTAGGTATTACTCCGATGATGAGTATGCTAAATACGTTAATTGAACAAGACTCAACACGTAATGTATGTTTTGTTCATGCAGCGATAAATAGTAATACACATGCAATGAAAGAACACGTTGAGGCAGTAGATAATGAATATGAACAAGTTAAAGCATACAATTGCTATTCTGCACCAACTGAAAAAGATTTGGAAATGAAGAACTTTGATAAAGAAGGCTTCATTGAAGCTGAATGGTTAAAAACTATTATCCCGACAACGGAAGCAGAATTTTATTTCTGTGGTCCCGTACCATTTATGAAACATATAAATGCTGCACTAACTGATTTAGGTGTGAAACAAGAGCATATTCATTATGAATTTTTCGGTCCAGCAGCAAGCTTACAATAAGGTGGATTTGAATAAGCGAAAAACGAGGTATTATTTTACCTCGTTTTTTATTTGTTCTCGTAATAGTCGATTTACCGTTTCACGGCGTATACCAATCAGTTGGCCGATTTCAGTTTGCGTTAAGATTTCATATATAGGAATGTCACCTAAATATAGTGTGAACCATTCTTGTAAACGATGAAGACGTTCTTTCGGAGAGACGGTTGTCAATTGATCGATACGCTGCTGCATCATTCTTAATTTTGATTGTAATTGCATAGCAATATTTGCGTATGATGCGGGATTTGCCTGAAGTTGATCGTACCATTCACTACTAATGATAGGTTCAACTTCTGTTTTCATTAAAGCGATTGCTGTACCGTGATACTCCTTCGGTGAAATTAAAGAATGGTGAGGTATCGTTTCACCTGGAACAATAATGTTGAATAAAAATGGTGTTCCATCTTCTTCGATCCTTACTACTTTTAATAAGCCTGTTTTTATAAAATATAAAGGACCGTCCTCGCCTTGACGGAATAGTACATCTCCTTTGTGTAGAATCAATGTTAGCCCCCCATTTAAACATTTCTATTTCTTTTATTGTAGCGTATATGTATAAAGACAATATGCTATTTAAACAGCAATTTCATTGACGAAATGTATGCTATTACAGTAGTATACTATTTAGTGTGTAATAGTACTAGCAATGAATACGCTGTAGGGGGTTTAGTATATTGTTAGATGCGATAAAAATGACGGATATGAGAATTCCGGCGAATGCTACCATTCATGTAGAAGAGATGAAAGGTGGAGTCGTATTATCCGTTGAAGTAGATGGCCAAATTATTTATACGATGGCTTATGATGAAGAAACAGATAGTTATGCTGAATTATATGATCGAAACGATAAGAGGGCGTGCCAAGTACATGAGGATTTTATGGGATGGTCACTTCTTCATTAAAAAAGATGTCAATATGACATCTTTTTTTATTAAACCGATAGAATATACAAAGAAATGAAATATAAGGATAAAATTTGTAATAAATGATTTTGCATTGTTAGCACTTTGTAACTGCAAGTAAACTATTTTTTCGCTATCATAAAGATAACAGTCGCAGTTATAGGAGTGGTCAACTTGAAGAAAGTACATATTTCAAATTATATGCTATTATGTGTTTGTTTAATTTTATTTGTTCTCTTAGGAGGATTTTTATATTCATGTGTATAAAAAAAAACGTATTCTAAAAAGAACACGTTATAAAAAAGAAGTAATAATTAATCTAGTCCCGAGAATAATTAATGTGATACGTAATAAATTAATTACGGCTTTACCACTTAATTTTGTATTGATATAAGCCCCGATTTTTCCGCCAATCCATGCACCAGGAATAAGAATTAATGCATAAATCCAGCTGACATTTCCAAGGGAGATGTGAGTTGCAGAACTTACAATGGCTGATAGAAATACGATAAACATCGAAGTTGCTACAGCGATATGTGCTGGGAATGCAAAAAGCAGCATCATTGCTGGAACAAGTAAGGCACCGCCACCAATTCCAAATAACCCAGATATAAAACCAACTATAAAGGCGATAAAGATAGCGAGAAGCGGTGGAAATTGATAGTGTACAGTGTTTCCTTCGTTATCGGTAAAAGAACGTTTAATTACCGTCATATTTGATAAAGAAAGAGGGTTTAATTTGTCTCGTAACATAAGAAGAATGGAGACAAAGATAAGGAAAATCCCAAAATATAAAGAAAATGTATCTTGGTTTAAAAATTTGTTTGCCCACGAGCCGATGATACCACCAGGGCCACTCCCGATAAATAAAATAAGTCCACTTTTGTAATCTACTCGTTTATGCTTCATATAAGTAAGGGTGGAAGATAGTCCTGTGAAAACGACTGTTACCATTGAAGTTCCTACTGCAAGTTGTGGTGATAGACTGTGTAATCCGATTAATAACGGAACAATAATAATTCCGCCACCAAGCCCGACTAGACTCCCGACTGTCCCGGCGATTAGCCCGATGAAAAGTAACATGATGTATTCCAAAATTGCCAACTCCTCTATATAACTTATCCACCAATTATTATACACGCTTTTTCATAAGAAAAAGGTTTGTTCACAAAAAAGTCGTCTTCCTAGAAAAATAAGGAAGACGACTTTTGATTAAAAGATCAAGTGTAATAAAGAGTAGAATAAAGCAGCTAAAGAAGCTGAAATAGGAAGTGTGATAACCCAAGTAATTAACATGCGTTTTGCAGTTCCCCATTTTACACCTTTTACACGATGAGAAGCACCAACCCCTAAAATAGAAGAAGAGATAACGTGCGTCGTACTAACTGGTAAGTGAATGAATGTTGCACCGAAAATAACAAGTGATGATGATAAATCGGCAGCTACACCATTTACCGGACGAATTTTCATAATTTGTCCACCGACAGTTTTAATAATTTTCCATCCACCGACAGAAGTACCAAGACCCATTGCAATCGCACAAGATAATTGTACCCAGAACGGGATGTCGCTAGAAGTATGATAGCTATTAGCCATAAGAGCCATCGTAATGATTCCCATTGCTTTTTGCGCATCATTTGTACCATGTGTATAAGCTTGTAATGCAGCAGTGAAAATCTGGAATATACGGAAGTTTTTGTTCGTCTTCGTTAAATTAAAGTTTTTAAAGACTACTTTAAATATACTGTATACGATATAACCAATAACAAAAGCGATAATTGGCGAAATGATTAAAGCTTCAAGAATTTTTATGAATCCTTTAAGATTTAATGAGCTAATACCGGCCGCAGCGATAGCTGCACCTGCGATTGAGCCAATGATTGCATGCGAAGAACTACTTGGAATACCGTAGTACCAAGTGATCAAATTCCATGCTATTGCCGCAAGTAAAGCAGCTAAAATTACAAGAGAACCATTTTGCAAGGCAAATGGATCAACGATATCTTTTGTAATCGTTTTTGCTACACCTGTAAATGTCATCGCACCTAAAAAATTCATAATAGCTGCCATAATAATTGCATGTCTAGGCTTTAGAGCTTTCGTTGAAACAGCCGTTGCAATAGCATTTGCTGTATCGTGAAATCCATTAATAAAGTCAAAAGCTAAAGCGCAAATGACTACTAAAACGGTCAGTAACAAGAGTGTATCCATGATCAAACTCCTTACGCGTTCTTCATAATAATTGTTTCTAATACGTTTGCAACGCTTTGGCAGCTATCCGCTACTTCTTCAAGCTCTTCGTAAATCTCTTTGTATTGAATAATTTTAATCGGATCTTTCTCACGAGAGAATAAGTGCTTAATCGCATGACGGCGAATATCATCACATTGTGATTCGTAATCCTTAATCTTAATCGCGTTCGTACGAATGTCGACTAACTTCTTTTTAGACAGTAGTTCAACAGAGTTTGCAATCTCAATCGCACATTGATTAATTGCTTCAACGAATTTAATCATGTATTCATCAGCTTCTGTAATAGAATACATTTCGAATAGACCAGCACTATGATCTAATCCGTCTAATACATCATCCATACTCATTGCAAGTTGTAGGATGTCCTCACGTTCAATTGGAGTAATAAACGCTTTGTTTAGCTCCATAATGATTTCGTGAATAAATGAGTCACCTTTTGACTCATACTCTTTCATGCGCATAGAAAACTCTTTTAAATCGCTAGCATTTTTAATTTTATACTCCACGAAAAACTGCGCGCCTTCTTTTAAATTTTCTGAAACATTCATTAACATTTCAGAAAATTTATCTTTTTTTGATTTAAATACCATTATTAGTTACCCCCACAAAAGTAATATATGTAAAATATATTGGCTAGTCAATTCTAACAAAAAACTGTCGTTTTTTAAAACATTTTATCGAAAAGTTTACAAAAACTTAACATAACTCTCATTGTTGTATTAATAATATTAATAATCAATATTGAATATCTTACTTGTAGAATGTCCTTTTCTTGCAAAAAGTATGAATGTGAAAGAAAAGCTTTACACTACAGGAAAGACTACGTTATTATAATAAATTTAAAAGGAGGTATATTCTTCCTTTTGAAAAGAAGAGTGTAAACAAACGAAGGAAGTGAACGAATGAAATTGAAGAACACTCACTTAAAAAAAATGCAGGAGTGGTTCAATAAGAGGAAGAAACTTCGTAATTCATTAATTGTATTAGGAAGTTTACTTGCTACTCTATTTATTGCTATAAATATAATAATTTCCATTCAAGACATATCTGAATTAAAACAAGCTGTTCCGCAACCGACCTTAATTTATGATGCAAATAATGAAGTTGCGACTAAATTAGCTTCATCTAAAACAGAAGGTGTTAAAAGGAAAGATATTCCTGACATTATGGTTCAGGCAATTGTTGCAGTAGAAGATAAGGAATTTTTTAACCATCACGGTATTTACTATAGTGGAATTATAAGTGCAGTTTTTAAAAATATTACAGCAGGAGAAGTTGTAGCAGGGGGCAGTACGATTACACAACAACTTGCGAAAAACGTATTTCTGACACAAGACCGCACATACTCTCGAAAAATAAAGGAATATTTTTTAACAAAAAAAATAGAGCGTACGTATACGAAAGATGAAATTATTGAAATGTATATGAATCAAATTTATTTTGGTGAAGGAGCTTGGGGGATAAAAAGGGCAGCTAAATCTTATTTTGATAAAGATGTAAAAGATTTAACAGCTTCAGAAGCTGCAACGATTGCTGGATTGATTAAAGCACCGTCTGCCTATTCGCCTTATAAAAACTTTAACAAGTCAATCGAACGACGTAATGTTGTATTAAGTTTAATGAAAGAGCAAGGGTATATTTCTGACGAACAGTATAATAAAGAAAAAGAGAGCGGTCTTGTGTTAAAACGTGGTGTGGATGATAAATACAAGGGGAAATACTCTCAATATGTAGATTATATTGTTAGAGAAGCGATGGACAAGTACGAATTAACACAAAATGAAATTTTAGCGGGTGGTTATCGTATTTATACAGAGCTTGATCCGAAAAAACAACAGGCTGTGGAAGATGTTGTGAATAATGATAGTTATTTCAAAGATAGTGGCTCAGATCAGCTTATGCAAACGGGTGTAGTTCTTATGAATCCAAAAACAGGTGGTGTACCAGCTTTAGTTGGAGGCAGAGGGCCGTATCAGTTTTTACAGTTTAACCATGCAACCCAATTGAAAAGACAACCGGGCTCAACGCTAAAGCCTTTGGCTGTATATGTACCAGCGTTAGAGCAAGGGTATGAAGTATACGATATATTAAAAGATGAACCATTTAATATTAAAGAATATAAACCACAAAATAGCGATCATACTTTTCACGGTGATGTGACGATGTATGAAGCTGTGGCAAAGTCGTACAATGTTTCCGCTGTTTGGTTATTAGAGCAAATTGGATTGGATAAAGGTTTGAAATCTTTAGAGCGTTTTGGTATTCCATTAGTGCCAGAAGATCGTACATATCCGATTGCTTTGGGCGGGATGCATGTTGGGACCTCGCCATTTGTAATGGCCCAAGCGTATAGTACATTTGCAAATGACGGTGTTCAAGTGGAAGCTCATGCGATTAGGGAGATACAAAATGCTGAAGGTGAAACGATTGGAAAGTGGTATAAGAAAGAGACACGGGTGACGAGCGAGAAAATTGCTCAAAAGATGACATATTTATTAAAAGGTGTTGTCGAAAAGGGCACGGGCGAAAAGGCGAAAGTTAATAATGTTGATACGGCAGGTAAGACAGGAACGACTCAAATTGTAAATGGACCAAGCACCGGTGCAAAGGATTCATGGTTTGTTGGATACACACCAGATTTAGTAGGTGCGATTTGGGTAGGGTATGATAAAACAGATAGTGATCATTATGTTCCGGGGGGAAGTCAAATTACGACGACAATGTTCCGGGATATTATGAAAAAAGCGAATACCAATCCAGCTCAAAAAGCATTCCAGTTATCACTCATATCTGAGGCTGATTATAAAAAACAATTGACTACAATAGAAGAGGAAAAACGAAGGAAAGAAGAAGAGAAGAGAAGGAAAGAAGAGGAACAACAAAGAAAAAAAGAGCAACAAGAGTGGATTGATAAAGTGAAAGAATGGATCCCTTCATTTTGGTAAAAGAAAGAGGCGAATAACGAAATTCGCCTCTTTTTCGTATGAAAAACAAAATGAAACTTTAAACGGTTGAAATTCTTCTTTCTCCTTACTAGTTACTATTCGTTAAGTATAATGTTCGTACTGCCAAAGGATTCGGAATCGTATGTGACGGTTATTTTTCCTTTACTAATAGGTTCGTAAGGTAATTCTTCTTCGTAATTACCATTATTTTCATTGTGGATAGAAAGTGTAATTTCATCGATTTTTTTATTTGTATATTGATCTTTAATCGTTTCAGCAATTTGAAGTAATGCTTCGGAACTAGAAGCTTTCGTAATAAGCATTCCTGTTATAACTTTTTTTTCATTATGTGTTGCATTGGAATAAGGGATGTTGCTTTGTTTTGTATACAAAAGTTTGTATGGAACGGTTTTTCTCTCTGCTTTTGATATAGTGGAATATTTTAGAGTTAAAAAAAATCCTACACATAAAATAATGCATACCATAAGAGCAAACCAAATGCGTATTAGTGACATAACTCTCATTTTCATCCCTCTTTCATATCTTTGACTTCACTATTTATCATACAAAATGAGGATTAAGGTAGAGTAAATTTGAGGTAAAGAAACGTAAAGAAGGAGCACTTATCCTCCCAAATAAGTGCTCCTTTTTATTAAAAGAGAGATTTAATAGACAGTCAAAAACCTATTACTTATAAATGTGCTTGGTCATTCCAAAATATTATTGAAAATTGTGGTTAGTAAATTCGGAAGACCGAAAGTATAGCAGTTGTTTCGCCTGTGTTAGGAATAGAAATAGTATTTGCTGTAGGTTGTACAGAAATTGTTGTACCAGCTTGTAAAGTAATGATTGTAGAGAAAGAAACTGCACTACCGATAACGTTAGTTGAAAAATTACGACTAGGTGGTTGGCCGTTAAATGAAAGACCAAAGCCAAATGGTGAAGAACCTGGGAAAGTTGTAGATGCAGAGAAACTAATATCATATACACCAGTTTCTAAAACCGTTAGAGTATCAGAACCATTAAAGGAGATGTTTGTTAATTCAAATGTTTCATTGAATTGTACATTGCTTCCCGGTGAGACTGTTTGTGCAATTGTGTTTCCTAATACAGCTGTAGTTACAGGAACTGGAGTACCCGATGCACCTGTCGCGCCAGTAGCACCCTGAGCACCAGTAGCACCAGTAGCACCCGCTGGTCCTTGAGCACCAGTAGCACCTTGAGCGCCAGCCGGTCCTTGAGCACCAGTAGCACCTGTTGCGCCAGCTGATCCTTGAGCACCAGTAGCACCTGTTGCGCCAGCTGGTCCTTGAGCACCAGTAGCACCTTGAGCGCCAGCCGGTCCTTGAGCACCAGTAGCACCTTGAGGGCCAGCTGGTCCTTGAATACCTTGAGGTCCTTGAGCACCAGTAGCACCTTGAGCACCCGCTGGCCCTTGAATACCTTGAGGTCCTTGAGCACCAGTAGCACCTTGAGCGCCGGCTGGTCCTTGAGCACCAGTAGCACCTTGAGCGCCAGCCGGTCCTTGAGCACCAGTAGCACCTTGAGCGCCAGCCGGTCCTTGAGCACCAGTAGCACCTTGAGCGCCAGCTGGTCCTTGAGCACCAGTAGCACCTTGAGCGCCCGCTGGTCCTTGAGCACCAGTAGCACCTTGAGCACCCGCTGGTCCTTGAATACCTTGAGGTCCTTGAGGTCCAGTAGCACCTTGAGGCCCGGTAGCTCCCGTAGCTCCCGTAGCACCTGTTGCTCCTCCACCACCAAGGCAACCTGATCCGTATTGAACTAGGATAGCTTGGATTTCTGTAATGAGTTTAACAAGTTTGTCGATCGTACAGCAATCTACTTTGAATAATTTAGTGATATACAATAAATAATTAAGCAGGCTTTGTAACTCAACATACAATGCTCCGCATGAAAAAGGTTTTGTCGTTAAAATAGTTAATAGATTAGCGATAATAGAATTTCCAATTTGTTTTTGTGCGGGAGATAAATCTAAGCAATTGAGGAATTTTTGTAGGTTATTTAGGGCAACAATCAAGTTATCGATATTATGTTGCGAAGGGTTTTGAAAGACAGCTTGAATAGCTTGGCCAAGAGCTTGAAGAAGTCTAACGAATTCTGTAAGTTCGGACTTAGAGATGTTAATATAACTACAAGCTCTGATTTCGCAACAATCATTACCATAAAATACTTTTCCTTTATTTTTATTGTTCATCTTTTCATTCCTTTCTTTCATAGAATCAATAGTCGTTACTATATATTAAAATGAAATTTACACTAAATTCGTGATGGACAAACTACTATTTCTAAAAAAATAAGAAGTTTGCCTACTAAGCGAAAACAATTAAGTTATAGAGAAAGATTTATAGAACTTAAAAAAGATTAGTTCAACATAAAAAAGCATGCCAATTGCTAGGAGTATATAACAATTGGCATGCTTTTTGTGGAGGAGTACCTCATTTGTATTCATTTAATCTTTCAAGGGTCGTTTTAGGTAGAATTGGAATTGAAATAGTGAAAGTTGTACCATCTTGATTACTGGTCATTTTTAATGTACCGTTATGATTTTGAATAATTTTCTTCGTTACTGACAAGCCTAGTCCTGTGCCTGAATCTTTTGTTGAGAAGAATGGATCAAAGATATATTCTTGAATGGCTGGTGGAATACCAATTCCATTATCAGTGAAAGTAATACGAACAAAATTATCTAGGCGATAACTAGTAATTTGGATAGAAAGTTTTTCTTCGCCTTGAGCATCGACAGCATTCTGAAATAGGTTTAAAAAAACTTGCACAAGTTCATGACGATCAATATTGACTAATACATCATCCAACTCGGTAGAAAAATTATAATCAATTGAAATGTTATGTAAAAAGACTTCACTAGCTAGTAACTGTTGAATATATTCACGTAAAAATGTGTTAATAGGAAACGGTTCTCTTGTAAATTCGCGTGTTTTTGAAATAGCTAAAAATTTTGTAATAATACTATTTGCGCGGTCTAATTCAGGAATGAGTAAGTTTTCAAATAATTCTTTATTAGATGGAGAAACACTTTCTTGTAAAAATTGTAAGTAACCCCGTACGGTTGTAAGAGGATTACGTACTTCATGTGCAATCCCAGCTGCAATTCGCCCTGCTAACGAAAATTTCTCTGCATCACGTTCTGTGTTTAAATAATGAAAGACACTAATAACTCTAAATATTTCTCCGTTATAATCACGAATAATTCGGTTATTTAATATGCCATAGTTTTTGTCTAAAACTTCTTCATTATATAATTCTGTTCCCGTTCTTAATGTTTCAAGAGCTTTAATTTTTTCTTCTGGCAATTTTAATAATTGTTGAATTGGTTTTCCGATTATATCATTTCGTACTACACCAAAATCATCTGCTGCAGCTTGATTACATAAAGTTATATTTCCTTTACTATCAACAAAGGTGACATGATGTGAAAAAGCATCGAAAATATGAACAAAGTATGTTTCAAGTTGCTCAAATAAAAATAATGAATCGCAGGTAAGCTGAAACTCAGCTTCTTTATTCTCTTTTTGTATGTTTTGTATAGAATGAGTCGTTCTCGTTTTCTTTATTTGTAAACCAATATGTGGATTTTTGTATGTGAAATGATGTGGTAATTGATTCACAAGTTCTTCATAAAAACGTACTTTATTTTCTAATTTTTCTATTCGTTTTTCATGAGATACAATATCATCGTTTGGAAGCATAAATAAATAACCCCTCAATTTAAAAATTCTTCCATCTAGTATATCATATTTTTATACGGATACTCTTAAAGAAAGAGCTACTTAATGAAATTGATTAGTCGAGGTGTTCGGGAATTGAGTAAAATGGATAGAAGGTGAAGTTAAAAAGGGAGGGATATATTTGCTTTTTATTGGAGTGACAGGGTGGGGAGATCATGATTCTTTATATATAGATCCCTATGAAAATAGAAATAAATTACGAACATATAGTGAGCATTTTCCTATTGTGGAAGTGGATAGTTCATTTTATGCGATGCAACCTGCGCGAAACTATACAAAATGGGCAACGGAGACACCGAAAGATTTTTCTTTTGTCGTAAAAGCATATCAAGGGATGACGGGACATATGAAAGGTGAAATTCCGTTTTCTACGTTCGACGAGATGTTTGATGTGTATAAACAATCTATTCTTCCTTTAATAGAAGCTAATAAATTAAAAACGATTTTATTTCAATATCCACCATGGTTTGATTGTAAAAAGAAAAATGTAGATTTTCTTCGATATACGAAAGAGAAAATGGAAGGTTTGCCGTGTGCCATAGAATTTCGAAATCAAACATGGTTTTATCCAGAAATGAGAGATAAGACTTTACGGTTTTTGGAACAGGAGAAATGGATTCATACAATTTGTGACGAGCCACAGGCGGGGATAGGTTCGGTACCGCTCGTTTTAGAAGTAACGAATGCAGAGATGGTGTTAATACGTTTTCATGGTCGAAATGTTCATGGCTGGCTGGATAAAGGGGAAAATTGGAGAGCGGTTCGTTGCTTATATCGTTACAACAATAAAGAATTAGAAGAATGGGTAGAAAGACTAGAGCAATTGAAAAAGAAGGCAAAGGGCATATATGTACTATTTAACAATAATTCGGGCGGAGATGCAGCGGATAATGCGAAACAGCTTATGAAAATGATGAACATTACATATGGTGAGCCGAAGCCCGAGCAATTAAATTTGTTTGAATGATAATAAACAAGAAAGGCACTGTACAAACAGGGGGAATGTACAGTGCCTTTCTATATGAAAAAGAGGGGTAACAATGTTACTGAGCGTTTGGTTGATTCATCAATTGTTGGCTTCGTAATAAATGATAATGGTTATCATTATCATTGTCAATAGTTTTCCGAAAAATAAATAAAAAACTTTTATGAGACAGTAACGGGTAGGAAGATTCCTGATAAAAAGTTAGGCTGAGGCAAAGAAGTTTTTGGGGGTAGAATGCTAGCAAACTCCTGATAAAGTATCAAAAAAAGAACAGCAATTAATGCTGTTCTTTTCCAGTAACGAATTGTTGTAAATCAAAAGGAGTTATCGCTTGGATAAACTCTTTTGAGATAAGTGTTTGAACAAGGGTACTCTCAGAAATGGAAGCACCTGTTTTCTTTTCATAAGCTTGTTTTAATAAATCAAGTTTTTCAGCCGTTTCTTTCGGTAATTCAATTGTTAATGTGTTCATAATTTCTCCCCCTTATTATTAGAGTACCACTACAATATAGGAGAGACAAGAAAAGAGAGTGTGAAACATAAAAAAGGTTACCATTTATAAAATGGTAACCTTTTTTATGTATAAGAGTTATTAAGCAATACCGATATACTTTAAAGTTTTTGATGGAGTACTATGATCAAAGAAGTGTTGTAAAAATGCGATATCAACACCTGATTTGTATGCACAATATCCCCAAGTTTTTCGAAGTGTATGTGAGCTAATCCCTTCTAATCCAACTTCTTTTGCAGCTTTGTTTAAAATGTACCATGCATGTTGTCTCGTAATAGATTTTGTTCCTTTTTGAGACTTTAATAATGGTTCATTACGTTTCCAAGTTTTACGTTCTTTCATGTAGTCTTCGATCGCGTGCTGTAAGTCTTCATTTACAGCAAACCATTTATGTTTCTTTACTTTTTCATTGTAAAATAAAATGGAATGGCGAACATTTTCATTTTCATCGATTACATCACTAACTTTTAATTGTAAGATTTCACTTACTTTTAAGCCAGAATTTACAGCTAATACGAATAATAAGCCATCACGTTTCGAAGATTGTAAAAGTATATTTTTGATAGTTTCTAATTGTTTTTCATTTTGAATAGGTTGTCCTGCTTGTTTCATTTCACGCACTCTCCTCTTTTATGTGTGTAAAGGAAAGGATTAACTTGTTTCTTACTATAAAGGGAGAGTGTGAATTTCATGTGAACTCCTAGTGAAATTAAGACAAATTATTTGACTTCTTTTACTTTTTGTAAATTAAAGTAGAATACAACACTATTAGTCGTGTTATATACACCGTATTCGGCATGGTGGAGGTCTAAAATGTTTTTTACAATAGATAATCCGAGACCAGTACCACCAGTATGACGGCTACGAGATGCATCTAAACGGTAGAAACGATCCCAAATTTTTTCAAGACTGTCTTCTGGGATAGGGTTTCCTGTGTTTTCGATTTCGACTTTTACTGTATCTTCCATTGCTATAACAGAGACTTGTATTTTTTCTCCATCTGGCGTATAGCGAATTGCGTTGCTAAGTAAGTTCACGACCACTTGCTCAATACGACTACGATTCGCTTTCACAAATATAGAAGAATCTACATCTATGTTCACTTGTAAATGCTTTTCTTCCATGCTAAATAATAACTTTGTATAGACTTGTTGAATTAATTCACCGATTGAGAATGTCGTCATATCTAGTTTGTACGTACCTGATTCTAATTTTGCTAATTCTAACATTTCAACAATAAGTCTGTTCATGTTTTCTGTTTCTTCTAAAATAACATCTGTGTAATACGTCGTATCTTTACTAACGCCATCTTTAATTCCTTCCGCGAAACTTCTAATTACACTGAGTGGTGTTTTTAATTCGTGTGATACACCAGAAATGAATTCTTTTCGCGTTTTCTCTAATTGACGTTCACGTTCAATATCTTGTTGTAATTTTGTATTGGCAACATTTAATCGATCGATTCGGTCTTTTAAGTTTACAGATAACGTATTAATACTGCCGGAAAGCCCACCAATTTCATCGTCTGCTGTCACAGGTAATTTCTCGCTAAAATCAAAATTGGCCATTTTTTTTGTAACACGATTCATTTTAATTAATGGTTTCACAATGATTTTTGAGTAGTAGAAGGATAACAAAATAATTACGAGAAATACGATGATTAAGGCATAGACATAATAATCCTTTAAAACAAGCATTGCTTCATTAACAGGTTGCAATGATGCTACGGCAAAAGCGTATTCTGTAATCTTTCCATTTTCCATAATAGGTTTTACAAAGATACTATTCTTTATATTTTCTCCGCTATCTAGTAGGAAATGGCTCAATTGCTGTGGGTTAGTAGTGCCATCTCTAATAATTTCTGCAAAATATTGAACGGCTTGTAATGTTTCAAGATCATTTGCAAGACGAACATCAGCTTTGGATGGAAGCTGTAACTTAGATACAATACCAGTAAACTCAATTTGAGTTACAGTTTTGGATCGACTTGTAAGTCTATTTTTAGCAGGGTTGCCATTAATGGATTGAAAATCTGAGTTGATATATTCGTTTTGCCATCGATTATAGTTTGTCGTCAATTCTATTGGTGTTATGGCGGAATCTTGTACAAAACCGACGACGTTTATCACCCCATCTTTTTTCAGTCCTAAGTTTTCGAATTTATTATATTCTTCAGGCGTTAAAAGGTTATTGAGTGGAATGGAATATGCTTTATTATTTTTAGGGTTAATTACATCAATGTAAAAATTATTGTCGCTTTTAATAATACCGTTCGTATTTAAAAACTGCATTTCGGCATTTGTTTTATCATGAAATTCTTGTTTTAGTTTTCGAATTTCTTCATAACTTTTACCACTTTTTTCGTAATTATCTACGAACTTCTCGAAAGAATTTTGAACGGTTTTTACCTTTTTATTAATATAAAATTTCTCTAAAAATAGAGATTGTCCTAGGAAAAAAAGGAGGAATATGATTGTAAATAATGTTGATGTTAATAAAAATAGTTTAAAGACGATACTTCTGTTTTTCACTGCGTCACCTCTTGTGAGAAATACTGTAAATGATTTCTTTATTATAACAAACGTTGCCAAAAAGTAGAGGGGAAAATCTGTCTCTTCCGAAAGTAGTTTTTTATAAAAGGTCACATAAAAAGAACTCGACAGACGTATGACGAGTTCTTTAATGTATTATTGTTGAATTGCTGCATCTAAAGCGATTTCAATCATTTCGTTAAATGTAGTTTGACGCTCTTCAGATGTTGTTTCTTCACCAGTGAAGATGTGGTCACTTACTGTTAATACAGATAACGCATTTACACCGTATTTCGCTGCTAATGTGTAAAGAGCAGTTGTTTCCATTTCTACTGCTAGTACACCGTAATCTCCAAGTTTTTTAACCATGTCCATGCTTTCGCGGTAAAATACATCTGCTGTTAAAACGTTACCAACACGAACGTGTAAGCCTTTTTCAGTTCCAGCATCGTAAGCTTTCTTTAAAAGGTCAAAGTTTGCAGCCGGTGCAAAATCAAAACCTGGGAATGTTAAACGGTTCATATTAGAATCCGTACAAGCTGTCATTGCAATAATAACGTCACGTACTTTTACGTCTTTTTGAATCGCACCGCAAGTTCCAACGCGAATTAAATTTTTAACTCCGTAGCTTTGGATTAATTCGTTTACATAAATAGAAATAGAAGGAACACCCATACCTGTACCTTGAACAGATACGCGTTTTCCTTTATAAGTTCCAGTGAAACCTAACATACCACGCACGTTATTATAGCAAGTAACGTCCTCTAGAAATGTTTCAGCGATATATTTTGCACGTAATGGATCACCAGGTAATAGAATAGATTCAGCAATTTCGCCTTGTTTTGCTTCAATATGTACACTCATGAAAAGTCCTCCTTATAATGTATTGATAGAAATCAATATCATTTGCATTATACACTATCAATCCTTTCAATTAAAATCTTTTAATTATTTGTAATATGTGTAAAGCAGGAGGATTTCATAAATCATAATCTAGAATATATATGTAAGAAGTTTTGTGTGAACAGAGACAATAAAAATGGTAGGTGATGTTTTGAAAAATCTTGTCATTGGACTTGTTGCTTTGCTTTTTATTGTAGTAGGAGGATTTTACATAAAGAAGTATCAGGAAACTACAGAGACTGTAGGTGATGTTCAGGAAGTAAAATGGGATGTGTCAAATGGAAAAGGAAATGAGAAAGTAGATATTTCGTTTCAATTACTAAATAATAAAAATAACGAAGTTCGTGGTGTGAATGATCAAATTCGGGCAGTTATTGTAGACGGACAATTAAAACATGTACAACAAATGAAACCTACATTTGCAGGGAATGGATCATATAAGGTTTCTTCCAAAATAGTGAAAGATGAAGGATATACAATATTTTTATATGAAGACAAAAATAAGTCTGTGGAATCATTTGCGAAGAAAGATTTTGGGAGAGAAATAGAGGAGAAAAATAAGAAAAAAGTAAAATTTTCAATCGATAGTGTGCTTACAAAAAAAATAGGGGAGTATGAAGTTTCTTTATTATTTGGTGCCTTGCATCCGAATGAACCAGCGACGTTAACATTTCAATTCCAAGCGAAAAAGGGTGAGAAATTGAAATTACATTCCGAGAGAGGAGAAGTAGAGGCACTCTATATCGTGGACGAAACGAGAGAAAACTTTTTATATGCAATACCTGTTGATACAGATGAGCAATTACAATATCGTATTACATTCCCTGTAGAAGGAACGTATAAAATATGGGGAGATTTCTATATAAATGGTAAGAAATATGAAAAAGAATTTATTGTACAAGTTCAAAAACGAAAAAACAGCTAAATATTTAGCTGTTTTTTCGTTTTCCTATTAATTTTGTAACAGAGAGCATTGTAATTGGTAAAGAATGATTCTTTCTAAATGCTAAATATTTACCGCTCCATGCTGGTTTATATTTTTCTTTAAAATGACGTAGTCCGCTGAAACTATACGTATAACGAACATTATTAAAGATGGCGGCAGCAACTCGTTCAGACCAGAAAGATTGTGTCGATAAACCTACATTTGAAAGTGGTGCCATACCAATATTAAAGGAATGGTATTCATTTTCTTTGGCCCACTGGAATAGGTGAATGAAAATTGCATCCATAATACCGCTAGGTGCATCTGGATAATAGCGCATTAAATCAACAGACAATGATCCGTCTTGATATACCGGCATAAAGGTTGTAAATGCGATGATTTTTCCATCCGCATCAGATAATGTAGCGATAGGTGCTCGGCTAATATATTCACGATCAAAGTATCCGAGTGAAAAGCCTTTCTCTTTTTTACCGCCGAGCCATGCCTCTGAAACTTTTTTTAACTCTTCATAAAGTTCATCTGAGAATGGTGGCTGGTGAATAGAGAATGTATAGCCTTCTCTTTCAAAACGGTTGAAAGTCGCGCGCATACCGGCGCGTTTTTTTCCTGTTATTGTAAATGTATTTAAATCAACGACAGCTTCTTCACCAAGCTTAAAGAAGTTATAACCAAAATCATGATATAAACTCATCCATTTACTTTCAATTTGGTAGAATACACAAATGTATCCAAATCGATCAGCCTCAGCTAAAAACTCTTGTAACACAGTACGATAGGAGGAAGGATCCCCAATTGGATCACCTAGCACAACAAGGCGCTTTCCCGTTATAGAGAAGAGAAGGAGCGCTTTCCCATCACTACTGAAGAAGAATTGTTTATCTCCTAAAAATCCTAAATGACTAAGTACATTTCCATTATGTTCATCTAAGAAGTTTTTCAATCTTTTATCATTCGCTGGTTGCCCGGGAAATTCATTTCGATAACGGTTGGCAATGAGTGAGCCAATCAGTAAAAAAGTAGGAACGAAAAAGGCAGCTGCTAATGCACTTCGTTTCACTTGCGTAATATTACGAACGACAAAATCAGGTTTAAAGGCTTCTTTTGCACCTGCAAATAAAATACCTAAGTTTTTATATAAATATAAAGTTATAAGTAGGAATATAAAAACTTTTACCATATCAGAAAGTGAGACTTCCATTTTCTCGCGTACAAATCTTTTACGAAGCATATATAATACAGCGAGTACGATTAATAAAATAAACGTTTCTTCAATATCAATTCCTTTTAGCGTATTAAAGATTGCTGCTCCGATTAAAGAAATAATCGTCATATAGTAAGAACGTTTTGTTCCATAATATATGCCTCGTGAAAGGATTAGCAGGAGAATACCAAATGTTAGTGATAAGCTAAAAGAAAATTGAATAAGAGGTTTTGGAGCTAGAATATGTAAGGCGTGTGCTCTGTTTATACTTGTTGGTAGAATGGTCGATAAAATAACCATTAGTCCAGCAAATACTGTTAAGGCAGCAGATGCCCATGAACCTAATTTTCCTAGAAAATCACGCTGCAAAGTCCATATAACACCAGTTGTTTCTAATGCAGGCGCAATAAAAGGTTTATCTTCAAACTTTTTAATGGCCACGCCTGTCATTTCAAAAGCTGCAAAAATAAGACCAAGGCAGAAAGGTAAAATGTAATAGACGAGGCGATACAATAACATAGCAGGTAGTAATACGCCTGTATCAATGCCATACTGTCCGAGTCCAGTTAAAAAGACAAGATCAAATGAACCAAGGCCACCAGGCACAAGACTCACAACGCCAGCTAAAGCAGCAATGACATACACACCTAAGAACTTTTGAAATTCGATATCGATGCCAAATAATATTAATATGACGTACATAACAATACCAGCAGATACCCACTCGACTAATGAAACTAATGAGTATAAAACAGTTGGATTTTTCTCTTCTGCTTCTTCTTGTCCTTCGGTTTGGCTTGTTTTTCTATTTTTAAGTTTAGAAAAGCCAATATATATAGGGACGAAAAGAGCGAAAAAGATAAGAACAGGCCATAGCCACGGTTTTTCATGCAAAATAAAACTTGTGTCTAATATTCCAATAAGACCGAGGAATGAAAGAATGGCTAATCCGTTAATAAAAGCAGTTGTCATCCAGGCAATGCTTTTAATAAGTTTGCCATTTTCTTTTATGTACGGACGATAAAGCATTGTGCGTACACCAGCTCCAACGAGACCACCAAATCCAATAAATCCATTTAAAGTATTAGCAATCCATGAGATACGGAAAATCTTTTGGACTGGTATATCAGCTTTTAAATAACGAAGCATAACATAGTCATAAAAGAACATTGTTGATACAGCAAATGCACCAAGTGTAATTGCTAAAAAGACTCCGCCGGTTGGAATGTTTTTAATTGAATTGATTGCTTCTAAAAAAGAAATGCCTGCTAATTCTTTTTTTGCTTGAAAGAATACAATTGTTAATACAACAAATGGGAAGATAAATTTCCCGATTTGTAAGAAACGTTTCCATGAAAACGACATAAATACAACTCTCCTTGTATAAGAAAACTGAGACAATAATATTATTATGACAAACTTCAAGAAAAATAAAAAGGTAAATTCCTGTATAGGGAAGCTATTTTTTATAAGGGTTATATTTAAAAGAGTATTTCGTTTGTCAGAAAATTAAGTTAAAATAAATTGAAAGAAGGAAGAGAGGGGAAGTAGATGATTATAATAGGTTATGCGGGATATGAGTTAGAGAAAGCAAAACCAAATACATCGGAAGATTTCTTTAATAGATCTGAAGTGACATATATATTAAATAATAAAGAGAGAACTTTTTCCGTTTTATACGTTCGATATTTTGAAGAAGTTTTACAAGAAATTACTCCTTTTGAAGGAAATCCAGTATGTAAAGTAGAAGAACAAGAAATATATTTACGGGATATTGTAGCGATATGTTGTTTACTGAAAGAGAAGGAGCTTCGTATGCAAAAACGTTTATATTTAAATAATATAGAAGAATTTCAACAATATTTTGATGAGGGAACAGTGGTGAAAGTACAAGAAATATTGGCTGAATTACATAAAAATAAAAGAGTAGAAATAGCGTGAAATGGCAAAGGAGAGGGAAAAATGTCTAATCTGATGGTTGAAAATCAAACAGAACAAGTTTCTATGTTTTTAGAAGATGTTACTACACTGATAACCAATTATGTAAATTATCATACGTTACCTTCTTTATTAGAAGAAACACCAGCAGGGAACGAACAATATTACAAGGGGTTATTAGCGTCAATGAGACGTCTTCTCGTTTTTTGTGAAGAAGGACATGATGCATGTTTTGTTTTGTTAAATAGCCAGCCATTTCGAAAAACAGCAGCTGAAAAAATTTTATATAAAATTTATCATCAAGTAATTGCAGAGTTTTTCTCACCAAAGAGTGATCATTGGTATGAAAATAGTCGGTCTGCCTATACAGGGAAAAACTCCATCGTTTTTCAACAAACGCCACCAGCGTCTGTAGAGCAAGTGATGAAGAGTTTAGAAGGTAAATTTCAATTGATGCGTGAAGAACTAGAATATTATGAGACGGATTACCAAACAAAGATGTTACACAAATATTAATTGCGAAAAAGAAGCTAAGGGGACTTAGCTTCTTTTCCTTTTGTAAAGTTATATAAGGGATTTCCTTTGAATATATTTATGGGGATAGCATTAAGGAGGTGTAACATGAGTCAGCAAGGTGTATTTACAGATTACTTTCATGAAGTAGAGAGCTGGTGTGAAAGTGTTCTTCACGTATTAGATAGCCGTGCAATGGAAGTGTATGATGTCCATATGCTTGCTTATAAAATTCAAACGTTATTAGATCGTATGAAAGAGCATGAGTATGATACAGATGCAGAGTTTATGTATGAGATAAGTGATGATGTAGAACATATTCAGCATCATTTGCAGGAAGTATTCGTGCAAGGAGAAGAGGAATATGAACTATATGAAAGAGGGGATAGTGAACGAGCTGTTCCAATTGGAGGGCATACACTTCCACCATTACCTTATCCGTATAATGCGTTAGAACCTTATATTTCTAGAGAAATTATGATGTTACACCATGATAAACATCATCGCAGTTACGTGGAAGGATTAAATAAGGCAGAGAAGATGATGGAAGAAGCGAGAAAAACAAATCAATTTGATTTAATTAAGCATTGGGAAAGAGAAGCGGCTTTTCATGGATCAGGTCATTACTTACACACGATATTTTGGAATAACATGAAAAAAGATGGTGGCGGAAGTCCAAGGGGGGCTCTTTCACAACAGATTGAACAAGATTTTGGAAGTTTTTTACGTTTTCAAAAACATTTCACAGAAGCAGCTTCTAAAGTGGAAGGATCAGGATGGGCGATTCTCGTCTGGGTGCCACGATCTGGAAGATTAGAAATTTTGCAGAGTACACTTCATCAATTATTTACACAATGGGATACCATACCGCTCCTCGTACTAGACGTGTGGGAACATGCGTATTATTTACAATACCAAAATCGAAAAGATGAATATATTAAAAACTGGTGGAATGTTGTAAATTGGCCTGATGTCGAAAAAAGATTTGAAAGTGCGAAACAAATTGAATGGACACCTTATTAGACGCAGGTTTTCTGCGTCTTTTTTATTGGAAGGGGCCAGAGATTTCGTTCATATTTTAAAAGGCCAAGCATACACTTGTACAAAAAGTGCCAAAAGGACGTGGGGGGAAATATGAGACGAATTTGTGTAATAATCACGCTTTTTATTATGTACGCAAGCGTTATGCCAATTCCTACATATGCAAAGATGAACAGTAATGTCAGTGCTCGAAATGCTGTATTAATGGAACAACAGTCAGGTCGTGTATTATATGGGAAAGCAGAACACGAGTCACAAAAAATTGCTAGTATAACAAAAATTATGACAGCGTTGTTAGCTGCTGAATCAGGAAAAATGAAAGAAATGGTACCAGTTAGTAATGAAGCGGTGAGAGTAGAAGGCTCAGCAATTTATTTAAAACCTGGACAGAAAGTGAAGTTAGAGGATTTAGTATACGGACTCATGCTTAGATCTGGTAATGATGCAGCACAAGTAATTGCTGAAAATGTAGGAGGGAGTATAGAAGGGTTCGTATATTTAATGAATGAAAAGGCGAAACAAATTGGAATGAAAGATACTCACTTTTCAAACCCACATGGTTTGGATGGAGATGGCTCCCATTATTCGTCAGCCTATGATATGGCACTTTTAACGAAGTATGCAATGGGGAATGAAACCTTTAAGAAGATTTTTGGGACAAAAACGTATAAATCAGATTCGTGGGATTATCCATGGAAAAACAAACATAAACTCGTGACATCTTATTATGAATTTGCGACAGGAGGAAAAACCGGTTTTACGAAGAAAGCAGGACGGACACTTGTTACAACAGCATCAAAAGATGGACTAGATCTAATTGTCGTAACTTTGAGCGCTTCTAGCGATTGGGATGATCATATGAATTTATTTGATAAAGGTTTTGAACGTTTCAAGCAAACGAACGTTGTAGGACAAGGAGCTCTTGCTGAAATAACTGAAAAGAAATATGCCAATCATGTTTATACGAAAAATAGTTTTGCGGTGCCATTAACAGAGCAAGAAAGAAAGGATGTCGTATTAAAAGTTGAACTCGATAAAAGTGCAAAACTTAAGGATGGCGTAAAGGTTGGGAAGACAGAAATTTATGTTGGCAATGAGAAAGTTGGAGAACGGAATTTATTTTATAGTAAACGAAAGTTAGTAGCTACAACGGGAATGTACTGGAATAATGTGAAAGAAATTTTTTCTCATATGATAGGTGTTGGGAGCGATGGTTAATCTCGTATGGGTAGCGATGGCAGTCATAGGGATTGTATATGCCATGATAAATGGAACGATGGAAGCGATAAATAAAGCTGTATTTGACGGAGCAAAAGACGCAGTAACAATTTGTATAGGACTCATTAGTGTTTTAGTATTTTGGCTTGGTTTAATGAAAATTGCAGAGGAAGCAGGGTTGTTAAAAAAGTTAGTGTCACTTTTTATGCCGATCGTAAAAAGATTATTTCCAGAAATACCGAAAGATCATCCGTCAATGGGATTTATTTTATCGAATATGATGGCAAACTTTTTTGGATTAGGGAATGCAGCGACCCCTCTTGG
Source organism: Bacillus cereus group sp. BfR-BA-01309 (assembly GCF_022664315.1). NCBI lineage: Bacteria > Bacillati > Bacillota > Bacilli > Caryophanales > Bacillaceae > Bacillus > Bacillus cereus group sp. BfR-BA-01309. Next base: position 170,030 of record NZ_JAKUHE010000005.1, on the reverse strand, counting down.
TATTAAAGCGATGGAACAATTGAAAGAATTAAATGGAGGGAAGGATTCGGCGAGCCGTTCTATGGTAACGTTTCTCGCGTTAAATACATCAGCGATTACTTTAATTCCTACTACTGTCATTTCGATTCGAATGACGTATGAATCAGCGAATCCTACTGAAATTGTAGGGGTAACATTCATTGCACAAGTACTCTCTATGATCGGAGCGATTTGGATTGACCGCTATTTTTACCGAAGAAGGAGTAGGAAGGGGCGGAAGAAATGAGTATTGTCAATACGATATCATTATGGGTAATCCCTTGTGTAATTGGTTTTATCCTTTTATATGGCACGATAAAGAAAGTGCCAACCTATGAATCGTTCGTTGAGGGAGGAAAAGAAGGAATTCAAATTGCAATCTCCATTTTACCATTTATGGTTGGGATGCTTGTATCTATTTCAATATTTCGAGCTTCAGGTGCATTAGATGCAATGATATCAGTAATGAAGCCGATGTTAGATTTAATTCATGTCCCAGCAGAAATTGTTCCACTAGCACTTATACGCCCTATTTCAGGCTCTGCTGGTTTAAGTATTACGACCGATTTAATTGCCACATATGGGCCAGACTCATTTATTGGAAGATTGGCTTCTACGATGCAAGGGAGTACAGATACGACTTTTTATATTTTAACAGTATACTTCGGAGCTGTTGGAATTAGAAAAATGGGCGATGCATTAAAAGTAGGACTTTTTGCCGATTTGATCGGAATTATTTGTTCAATTGTGTTTGTTTCTTTAATGTTTAAGTAAGGCTATTCATTTTTTATGCTATTTCGCTTATAATACGTATACGACCACTATTAAGGTGTTGCTTAATAGTGGTTTTTTTATGCGGTATTTTTGACAAAATGATGAACTTTTATTGTGAGCAATATGAAGAATATGGACAATAATAAAAGGTAAAAACATGATTTGCCCTTTATATGTTTATTATCATCGCTATGTTGTTTAAGTAAGATGAAGCGAAAAGCCGTCAAGTGTATGCGGTTGCCAAGTCTTTCTAATGTAAGGTAAGATAAATTCGAGGTGAAAAAAAGAAATGGAACGATTACAAAAAGTGATTGCGCAAGCAGGTATTGCATCGAGAAGAAAGGCTGAGGAATTAATTCAGCAAGGAAAAGTGAAAGTTAACGGAAAAATAGTGAAGGAGTTAGGAACGAAAGTCACTCCTCAAGATAAAGTAGAAGTAAATAACATCCCTCTTGAAAAAGAAGAACCTGTTTATTTTTTACTATATAAACCAACTGGCGTAATTTCAAGTGTATCAGATGATAAAGGAAGAAGTGTTGTAACAGACTTTTTCCCTGAAATTAGACAACGTTTATTCCCAATCGGCCGCTTAGATTATGATACGTCTGGCGTATTATTAATGACAAATGATGGGGAATTTGCAAATGTATTAATGCATCCGAGATATAAAGTTGAAAAAACGTATGTTGCAAAAATTAAAGGGCCATTAACAGGTGAGAAAATTCGCATGTTAGAACGAGGTGTTGCATTAGAAGATGGAAAAACAGCACCAGCACAAGTGAAAATTATTTCTTGGGACAAGCGTAAAGAGACTGCGATTGTACAATTAACGATTCATGAAGGACGTAATCGTCAAGTACGCCGCATGTTTGAAGCGTTAGATTGTAAAGTAGTGAAACTAAAGCGTGAACGCTACGCCTTTTTAGAAGTGGGTAGCTTGCGCCCTGGTGATGCTAGAGAATTGTCACCACATGAGGTGAAACAATTACGTGCATTGGCTTCTACAAAGCCGCGCTAATCGATAGTGTGAAACTTTCACCAGTGGAATGCTCCGCTGGTGATTTATTAAAAAATACATATATTCATCACTCGTCGAAGAGAGGGGAGACAATATGAAAAAAAATCGCTTATTATTTCGTGTTATTATTCTACTCATTTTATGCGGTGCTGTAGGATTTACACTTTATCAAGGGTATTTCACTAAAGAAGAGAAAATGCAAATCGGAAAAGAAGCACCTAATTTTGTTGTGACAGATTTAGAAGGAAAGAAAATTGAATTAAAAGATTTAAAGGGAAAAGGTGTATTTTTAAACTTTTGGGGCACTTGGTGTAAACCGTGTGAGAAAGAAATGCCTTATATGAACGAATTATATCCAAAGTATAAAGAAAAAGGCGTTGAAATTATTGCGTTAGATGCAGATGAAACGGATATTGCTGTTAAGAATTTTGTGAAACAATACGATCTTAAGTTCCCAGTCGCAATTGATAAAGGTGGAGAAATTATAAAAACGTATGGAGTAATACCGTTACCAACAAGCTTCTTGATTGATAAGGATGGTAAGGTGATTCAAGAGATTAAAGGTGAACAAACGATAGAGCAATTGGAAGAGTATTTAAAGAAAATTACTCCGTAATAAAGAAAGCCTTTACATACGAGGCGCTTACCTATAGCGCCTTCGGTTTAAAAATTCTGAGTATTGCGGTAACTTGAGGTTAGAATATACAATAGTACATATAGATACAGGGGCGGTGAGAGTGTTGAAAGAAATTAAGTGTGAATGTGGACATGTTAATCCAATAGGAACTGTTTTTTGTGAGGCTTGTGGGAAACCATTTGAAAGCAATGAAAATATAAAACTATTGGATATGCGCTATGAGGGGAGTGCTCGGAGATCTCTCACGCAAACAAAAACGATAGTCGATAAAATTTGGAGCTTTTTCTCTTCTGTAAAAGTGGGTGTATGGCTCATTGTAATCACTTTAGCTGCATCGGCGATAGGAACTATTTTTCCACAAGAAATGTACATAACTCCAGGGATTGCACCAGCTGAATATTATAAACAAGAATACGGATTTTTAGGGCAATTATACTACCAATTAGGATTTAATAATTTATACGGTTCATGGTGGTATATGATTTTAATTGCTTCAATTGGTATTTCACTTGTGATATGTAGCTTAGACCGCGTTATTCCGCTTTATAAAGCCTTAAAGAAGCAAGGGGTGAAAAGACACCCTAGTTTTTTAAAGAGACAAAGATTATACGGTACTGGTACACCGCAAGATGGTGATTTGGAAAAAATTCAAATGAATTTAAAGAAAACGAACTATAATGTGAAAGTGGAAGACGGAAACATTTTAGCTGAAAAGGGACGGTTTTCACGCTGGGGTCCATATGTGAATCATATTGGTCTTATTATCTTTTTATTCGGTGCAATGCTCCGTTTTTTACCGAGTATGTACGTAGATGAAGCACTTTGGTTACGTGATGGTGAAACGAAAGAAATACCTGGAACGGACGGGCAATACTATTTAAAAAACGAGAAGTTTATAAAGGAAGTTTATGATAAAAGTAAGGACAAGGAAGTTTTTGATGAGGCGATTGATCGTGTAGGCGATAAGATGATTGCGAAAAACTTCCAAACGAATGCTGTATTGTATAAAGTGGTCGGCGAAAATATAGCTGGACAAAAACCAAAATTAGAAAAAGTAAAAGAAGCAGAAATTCGAGTAAATGAGCCAATGAAATTTGATCAATTTGCTGTTTATCAAGTGGATTACAAAGAAAGTGAATTTAAAAGCATGTCCTTCCATTTGCAAAACAAAGAAAATAATCAAAAGTGGGGACCGATTAAAGTTGATTTAACGAATCCTACAGAGAAATATGATTTAGGAAACGGTTATTCTTTAGAACTATTAAGCTATTTCCCTGATTTTTATTTTGATGAGAGTGGAAGACCAAATACAAAAACGAAATTACCAAATAACCCTGCATTTGTGTTTAAAATGTTTACGCCTGAAACACCAGATGGTGAAGTGAGTTTTGTTGGTATTCAGCAAAATATAGAACCAGATGGGAATAATAAATATAAAATGTCGTTTGCAGGTGTGGAAATGCAAAATGCAACAGCACTTACTGTAAGGAAAGATTTAACGCTTTGGATTCTCGGTATTGGAGGATTTATATTTATGGTTGGTGTCATTCAAGGGATGTATTGGAATCATCGCCGTATTTGGATACAACGCGTTAATGATGAATGGTGGGTTGCAGGACATACGAATAAAAATTGGTTCGGTTTAAAGAAAGATATTGAAAGAGTACTAGAAGGTACAGCAATTCCGCAGCCAAGCGATAAAGTAGTAGATAAAAAAATTAGTTAAGGTGGGGAAACGATATGGTGCAAATAAGTAGTAACTTTCTCTTTACCGCATTTATTTTATATTTAATTGCAACTTTATTTTTCGGGGGAGCAATTAAAGAAAAAGGTCATAAATGGGCAAATATAGGAATAACGATTACGATTTTAGGGTTTATTGCACAAACAGTATATTTTGTTACGAGATGGATTGCATCAGGACATGCACCGGTTAGTAACTTTTTTGAATTCGGTACGTTTTTCGGCATGATGCTTGTCGGAGCATTTATTGTCATGTATTTTATGTATCGCGTAAGTATAATCGGACTCTTTGCATTACCAGTTGCACTTTTATTAATTGCCTATGCAAGTATGTTTCCGAGGGAAATATCTCCGCTTATTCCTTCTTTAAAAAGTAATTGGTTACATATTCACGTGACGACTGCAGCAGCAGGACAAGCAATCTTAGCGATTAGTTTTATTACAGGCGTAATGTATTTATTGAAAAATGTAGATCAATCAAAAAGAACGAAACGTACATTTTGGTTAGAAGCGGTCGTGTTCACACTTGTTTGTACAGTTGGATTTATTGGAGTAACAACGGTATTTTCTAGTATGAAATATGAAGCGAAATTTCAATGGATTGATAAAAATGAACAACAAGTGGAGATGAAGTACAACCTTCCTGCTTTAGTTGGACCGCATGAAGGAAAGTTATTGACAGAAAATAAATTCGAGCCGACAGTTGAAGTTCCAGCGATTGTAAATGCGAAAAAATTAAATACTGTAATTTGGTCTGTGTTAGTCGGAACGTTACTTTATATCGTATTAAGACTTGTTTTACGGAAACGAGTATCAGCGGCGCTTCAGCCGTTAGTAAAGAATACGAATAGTGATTTACTAGATGAAATCGGATATCGATCTATTGCAATTGGATTCCCAGTTTTCACATTAGGTGCATTAATTTTTGCGATGATTTGGGCACAAATAGCGTGGACACGCTTTTGGGGCTGGGATCCAAAAGAAGTTTGGGCGCTTATTACTTGGCTCTTTTATGCGGCGGTATTACATTTACGTTTATCAAAAGGGTGGCATGGAGAGAAGTCAGCGTGGTTAGCGGTAATTGGTTTTGCGATCATTATGTTTAACTTTATTGTAGTAAACTTAATTATCGCGGGTTTACATTCATACGCATAGAGAAATAAAATAGGAGAGTGAATGTCACTTTCCTATTTTATTTTTGTCAACTTTTCTTCTTTTTTGAGAAAAACATGACAAAGTAGCGGTTGATTTTGTAAAATGATGTCGAGGACATTATATACTGTTCAAAAAAAATACATAGTTTTGGAAAAAAATTGAACAAACTTTATTATTCTTGTGAAGCATAATATGGGAAGTGAAACATTTAGAAGATTGCTTAAATAAACGAGAATAGCGCAACATACTAGTGAAGAAGGGTAGGTGTAAACCGTTGTGGTAAAATACGCAACGGGTAGAAATGGAAAATGAATCAAGAATTTTAATCGTAGACGATGAGGATCGTATTCGTCGTTTGTTGAAAATGTATTTAGAAAGAGAACAATACACAATTGAAGAAGCAGACAATGGCGATACAGCTTTAGAAATGGCGTTACAAAATGATTACGATTTGATCCTGTTAGATCTTATGATGCCTGGTAAAGATGGTATTGAAGTGTGTAAAGGGGTTCGTGAGAAGAAAGCGACGCCAATTATTATGTTGACAGCAAAGGGTGAAGAGGTAAATCGAGTACAAGGGTTTGAGGTAGGAACTGATGATTATATTGTGAAACCATTTAGCCCACGTGAAGTAGTGCTTCGTGTGAAAGCGGTCTTACGACGTTCTGTACCAACAACATTCTTTACACAAGATACAACGACAAAAGATGTTACTGTGTTCCCTCATTTAACAATTGATAATGATGCACACCGTGTTACAGCAGATGGTAATGAAGTGAACTTAACACCGAAAGAGTATGAATTACTATTATTCTTAGCGAAAGCGCCTGATAAGGTATTTGATCGTGAGCAATTGCTAAAAGAAGTATGGCAATATGAATTCTTCGGAGATTTACGTACAGTTGATACGCATGTAAAGCGTTTACGTGAGAAGTTAAGCAAAAAATCACCAGATGCTGCGAAGATGATTGTTACTGTTTGGGGCGTAGGTTACAAGTTTGAGGTTGTGAACGACTGATGCTTTGGAGAAGTGTAGTAGGGAAGTTATGGATGACCATATTACTTCTCGTTTCGTTTGTGCTTGGATTTGTTGCGATTTTACTTTCACAGTTTTTTAGAACATATTATGTTGATATGAGTGAAGCTAGGCTTCAAAAGGTTGCAACAAGTGTTTCAGAGTTAATTGAAGAAGGCGCCGATGTAAAAACGATTGAGAATATCGCGTACAAATTCTCTGATCCTCTTTCAAGGATTATTATTGTAGAAGATGGTAAAGAAATCTCTTCTTCGCCGAAACAAGAAGGGTTAGTTACTCTTACAATGGATGATTTGAAAGAAGATAAAGAATTAGCGGCTGTTTTTACAGACAAAAAAGAAATTAAGAATAACATTAGAAAAGCCTCTAATAGTAGAAAGAATAAAAACACTGAAAATGATATTATGATTGTCGGAAAACCAGTGCAGTCGAAAAATCAAAGTGCAGTGTTCGTATACGAATCTTTAAAAGTTCCGATACAAGGTATGGAGAGAACGACTGATTTTATATTCTTATCAGCAGGGATTGCGATTATATTAACAACTTTCTTTGCATTCTTCTTATCTACTCGAATTACAGCACCACTCCGTAAAATGCGTGAGGTTGCTTTTGAGGTGGCGCGCGGGAAGTTTGATGCGAAAGCTCCTATGGTATCTCAGGACGAGATTGGTGAGCTTGCAACAGCCTTAAATCAAATGGGAAAACAGCTGAAGTTTAATATGAATGCTCTGCAGCAAGAAAAAGAACAGTTAGCTAGTATTTTAAGTAGTATGGCAGATGGGGTTATTACGTTAAATCAAGAAGGTGAAGTCGTTGTAATCAATCCACCGGCTGAACATTTCTTACAAGTTTGGCAAGAAGAAAAAGAAATAGAGCTAAGTAAAAAGCTACCTTCTGAACTTGTTGAACTATTCCATCTCGTTGTAGAAAGTGAACAACAACAAGTAGTTGAAATTAACTTACAAAAAGGGAACTATGTAGTTCTTATGACGCCGCTTTACAACCAGACGAAAATTCGCGGGGCGGTAGCTGTATTGCGTGATATGACGGAAGAACGTCGTCTTGAGAAAATGCGTCAAGACTTTATTGCGAACGTATCACATGAACTCCGTACACCGATGGTAATGCTTCAAGGATATAGTGAAGCAATTTTAGATGATATTGTGCAAACGAAAGAAGAAATTAATGAGTTTGTTCAAATCATTTATGATGAATCCGTTCGTTTAGGTAAACTTGTAAATGAATTATTAGATTTAGCGCGTATGGAAAGTGGTAATGTAGAGTTACATATAGGTGAAGTTGATATTCATCCTTTCGTTGAAAAAATAGGTCGTAAATTCCAAGGAATTGCCAAGGATAAAGAAGTCGCATTAACGGTTGATTTCCAAAATCCAATTGAGCAATACCCGTTTGATGCAGATCGTATGGAACAAGTATTGACGAATTTAATTGATAACGCAATTCGTCATACGAATGCAGGTGGACATGTAACGCTTGTAATTGATATGAAAAATAATGGTCTTATTTTTGAAGTACAAGATTCGGGTGCTGGCATTCCAGAAGAAGATATTCCATTTTTATTCGATCGTTTCTACAAAGCTGATAAAGCAAGAACACGTGGGAAAAAAGTTGGAACCGGACTCGGGCTTGCGATTGCAAAAAATATTGTACAAGGCCATGATGGTAAAATTGCTGTTTCAAGTGTTGTTGGAGAGGGAACTACATTCTCTGTATATTTACCGAATCGTATAATTTAGATATACGTTTTTAAAGTTGATAATGAATAAAGTTCTACTGTTTTTTATTTTTTTGTAAAATCAATTAAATAAATAATAGTAGAACTTTTTTCTATCTTAGTCGAATGAAGAATAATAAGAGGGGTGTCGTGAAGTGATGAAATTATATACGAAAACAGGAGATAAAGGGACAACAAGTGTAATAGGCGGCAGAGTGGATAAAGATAATATCAGAGTTGAAGCATATGGCACGATAGATGAGGCGAATTCTCATATTGGATATGCAATGACGAAACTACAAGGCGGGTCTTTCGGAGAAATTTACAATGAACTTGAAAACATTCAACATGAACTATTTGATTGTGGGGGAGATTTGGCGGTAGTAGAGAGGAAAATTCCTTATAAAGTAACGATTGAAATGGTCGAAAGCTTAGAAAGAAGGATTGATTTGTATATAGAAGAAGCACCGCCGTTAGAGCGTTTTATTTTACCAGGTGGAAGCGAAGCGGCAGCTGCTATTCATATGGCACGTACAGTTGTAAGGCGAGCAGAACGATGTGTAGTGTCCTTGCAAAAAGAAGGGGAAACAAATGAAGTTGTTCTAAAGTATGTAAATAGACTATCTGATTATTTGTTTGCGGTAGCTAGAGTAATAAATGCTCGATTACAAGTCAAAGACGTGGAGTATAATCGCAGTGCAATCGTTTTTCGTGATAAAAAAGAGAAGGGAGTGGAGTGATTCACTTTCTTTTTTTGTATACTTTTTTCTGTAATATACCAAAATAGAGAAGGTATGGTGTTGATTAGAAAACGGAGGATGTATATGAAAGTGTTAAAATGTGGCGTCATGTTATTGACAGTACTGTTTTTATCTCAATTACATGTGTACGCAGAGGGAAACCAATGGACATGGCCTGTTGAAGGGCAGATAAGTGATTATTTTGGGACAAGGCACGGAAAACACTACGGTATAGATATAGCGGCACCGATTGGCGCGCCTGTGGCAGCTATTCAAGATGGTAAGGTAACAAAGTCTTATTATTCAAGTAGTTATGGAAACGTTGTATTTATTAAACATGGAGAATATGAGGCTGTATATGCACATTTAAATAAGAGATATGTAGTTCAAGGGGATTATATTTCAAAAGGAGAAATAATTGGAGAAGTAGGAAATACAGGAGAATCGAGAGGTGCACACTTACATTTAGAAGTTCATCAAGGAAGATGGACGATGGCGAAAAAGAATGCGATGAATCCATTGCTTGTTTTACATGAACAGAGAAATGAAGTCGCTTCCTCATCCTTATATGTCGTTCAAAAAGGGGACACTTTAGTTAGTATTGCACGGAAATTTAGTATGTCAGTTAAGGAAGTTAAAGAAAAAAATGGACTGCAGCAAGATCGGATTTATCCAAATCAACAATTATACGTAAAGTAAAGAAGAGCTAGTTTAACTAGCTCTTCTTTTACCAAAAAATAAAGACACATATAAATCCAGAAATAGCTAAGTAGCTATATAAGTAAAATACTTTTGTTCTTGTTTTTTCGTTTGTCCGAAACAGTACAATTGTCGGTTCAATTAAACCGATTGTCAAACAAAGTAGACCAAGAAGCATACAACCGATTGAAATGGAGTACAGGGCAATTTGTGGTGCTTGAAATGGAATCATCCATTTTAATAAAAATGCAATAAGTGCAGTGTAGCAAATGCTGCCGATGTATTTATTCAACGGTGCATTAGAACGGAACCCTGGAAGTTTTTTCAAGAAAGAGCGGGAAACAACTTCAGTTTGTAAAGATGTATGCTCTTCAATTATTTTTTGAGCTTCTTTTCCTTTTTGGAAAAGGGATAATATCCAGTTTCGCTCCCCTTGAAAAATAAATTGTGAAGTTGTCAAGTAGTGATCAATCTTCACTTTATTCCAACTCTTCCACGGATGACGCTCACACAATTTTAATTTACTCTCTGTTTTTTTATCATACTGATAAATACTGATGCCATCTTCATCGAAAGCAGCATAGTATGTCTCGCTTGAGAATGTGCCTAAATCAATTGGACAGTGGAAAAGTAATTCTTTTTTTAAGTAAAAGTATTCTTTTCTTAAGTTTTTTTTCATTGCTTCTCGAATAGAGTGTCTCTTTTCTTTCTTCATGACATTTCCTCCATAATCCAGAAAATGTTCTTATCTTAACAATTCAACATCTTATCACTTTTAACTATATATGACTAGTGGATTCATAGGAGAAATGCCTAATACTAAAAAATATGGGGTGTATTGTAAAGTATAGTGATTGGTTTCGGTTATATAAAATTAATAACTTATTTTTAATAAGTTACACTTTTTTTGTTCACAACACGATCATGTTGTTGTATAATGAAGTGGAAAATAGAATATCGGTCTATCTTCGGGGCAGGGTGAAAATCCCGACCGGCGGTGATGAACTATATGTGATTTTGTTCTAAGCCCGCGAGCCGTTAAGGCAGGATTTGGTGTGATTCCAAAGCCGACAGTATAGTCTGGATGGGAGAAGATGGAGGTTCAAGCGTTCAAAAAAGATATGGATTTGAACGTCTGTTTGATGTGCCTTAAATTCTCCCTTTGTGTAAAACACAAAGGGTTTTTTCGTTCTATGAAAAAGTAGGCATAGCAGAACCTTTCCACTTTCCATGAGAAGATCGATGGAAAAGGAGAGAGAAAGATGAAACAAAAAAACAGTGTAGTGCAGATGGTGAGTGTAGCGATGCTAAGTAGTATTGCATATTTACTGATGATGTTGGATTTCCCGTTTCCAGGGCTTCCGCCATTTTTAAAAATTGATTTTAGTGATGTACCAGCTTTAATTGCTGCGATTATTTTTGGACCAGTTGCAGGGATAATTGTAGAGGCGATAAAGAATATTTTACATTACGGGATTCAAGGGAGTTTAACGGGAGTACCAGTTGGAGAAATTGCCAACTTTATTGCAGGATGTTTATTTATTGGACCGGCAGCTTTCTTATTTAGAAAGTATCGTACTGTTAAGAGTTTAACGACAGGATTAATGCTAGGGACAATTACAATGGCGCTCATCATGAGTGTATTAAATTACATCATTATATTCCCAGCTTACACTTGGTTTTTAAATTCACCAGCTATGTCTAGCGAGGCTATAAGAACAACGGTTGTAACGGCAATCTTACCATTTAATTTGATTAAAGGAATTGTTGTGACAATTGTATTTGTAGCGTTATTCTCACGCCTGAAAGTATGGGTGTTTGCAAAAATGAAAAATGCATAAAATATAAAATAAAACCATTAGTAGTATGGAACTACTAATGGTTTTTTATTAAGTAGAATGAAAATAGAAAACAAAAAATATCCCTCATATTAATGAGGGATATTTTTTGAAGTTAATAAAAAACTATTCGAATTTTAAAGAGTCGCCGTCGAATGATTCGTCAGCAACTTTAATTGAGTCAGTTGGACAACCTTCGAATGCATCCATCATATCTTCAATTAATACATCTGGAATTTCAACGATACCTTGGTTATCGTCTAACGTTACAAATGCAATACCTTCATCATCATAATCATAAATGTCTGGTGCAGCAGCGCCGCAAGCGCCACATGCGATACAAGTATCTTTATCAACGATTGTATATTTTGCCATCTTTTTTCCCTCCTGATAATATGTATGTGAAAAGCTCGCCATAAAAATTATAACCTTATTGTAAAACGGTTTTTAAAACTTTTCAACATAAAATTATAATGATAATCCTTATCAATTAGAGTGTCAACTAATTTTTGCATTATGTCACAAGATTTTCAAAATACGTAAATGTTATTTCGTTTGGTACAATATACTATATACAAGTACATAGTGCCGATATGATAAGTTTAATCGTGCAATCATATTAAAAAGTAACTAAGTTAGATTGAAAGGTGGAAGCGGTAATGCAACTACAATATACTGTATTGTATTGTTTAAAACAATTGAATGGTGAAAGGACCGTTTCTTCTATTTATTATTTATTAAAAGGAAAACGATCTTCACAAACGTTACAAGATGGAAATATGTTCCGAATTTCTTTTTTGTTTGGAATGTATAAATCGTTAAATAGAACAGATTATGATTGTGAAGTTGCAAAGTTGTTGCAAGCAGATTTAATTCAAGAAATACATGGAAATACATATTTGTTAACATCTAAAGGTAAAATGCAGTTGCAAACATGGGAGGAAGTGTATGCTTTTCCCGCGCATTTACATGGTTTGCACTATGGAGAATTAGGTGAAACATTTTGGAAAAGAGTATCATTAATTATTCAAACTATATCTAATTTACAACAGAATAATACGAAATTTATTCCCATTCAACAAGATACAGAAATAACGGTGTGGGTGAAACGTTTTTTAACAGGTATACCGTATAGGAGAAGTGAATTGGCGAAAAGATTATGGAAAGAAATACATAATCTTTTAGGAAAAGGTGATGTGGTAGAAGCGACAATTGTAACATATCGATTAACAGGATATGAACGTATCGGTTGTACATTGCAGCAATTAGCGGAAATTACGAAACAAGATATATTTCGGGTGTATTTTTTATTTTGGGGTACAATTCACTTCTTTATACAAGAAGTTCGCGATAAAGAAAATAAATTTCCGCTATTAGCGGAAATTATATCTTACCCAAATGAGAGAGCTGAATTATTTAGTTTATCAACGAAAAAAACATATAATTTTTGGAGACAAGGACGTTCTTTAGAAGAAATAGCGACAATTAGAAATTTAAAGGTTGCAACGATAGAAGACCATTTTGTTGAAATTGCTTTACGAGAAAAAGAGTTTTCAATCGAGATGTTTATGGAAAAAGATAAAATAGATAAAGTAACAAAAGTAATTGAAGCATTACAAACACGTAAGTTGCGTGAGTTGAAACAAGCGGTTGGAGAGGGGATTTCTTATTTTGAGGTCCGTCTTGTATTGGCGCGGATGGAGGGTATAAATGAAGCTTGAGGAATATTTATATAGATGGTTTGGATATTCTGAATTTCGACCAGGGCAAAAAGGGGTAATTACAGATTTATTAGAAGGAAAAGATGTTATAGCAATGCTCCCGACTGGAAGAGGGAAGTCTATGTGCTATCAACTTCCAGGGCTAATGCAAGAAGGAACAGTACTTGTTGTATCACCATTATTATCTTTGATGGAAGATCAGGTGACACAATTAAAATATGTTGTGAAAAACCGAGTAATAGCATTTAATAGTTTTCGGACATTACATGAAAAAAGAGAAGCGATGAAAAAATTAGCTTCATATAAATTTATTTTTGTTTCACCAGAGATGTTGCAGTCGGAAGTGTTAATAAGAGAATTGAAGAAAGTTCATATTTCATTATTTGTTGTGGATGAGGCTCATTGTATTTCACAATGGGGTTATGATTTTAGACCGGACTATAAAAAACTAAATGTGGTCATTGAAAATATCGGGTCTCCTACAGTGCTAGCATTAACGGCAACAGCGACGAAAGATGTGCTACGAGATATAGTGGAGAGTTTAGATTTGAAGAAAGTGACGCAGCATGTATACTCTATTGATCGTCCAAATATTGCAATGGAAGTACAATTTGTGGAGACGATAGAGGAGAAGAAAGAAGCGCTTTTGGACCAGGTGATGTATTTACAAGGGCCAGGAATTGTATATTGTTCAAGTAGAGCGTGGACAGAACGTTTAACGGAATATTTAAGAGGAAAAGGCGTGACTGGTGTCGCTTTTTATCATGGTGGTATGGAACATGAAGAGCGTATGTTAATTCAACAACAGTTTATGAATGACCAGTTGCAGCTTGTAATATGTACAAGTGCTTTTGGTATGGGGGTAAATAAGTCGAATACGAGCTATATTATTCATTTCCATTATCCGACTAATATAGCTTCTTATTTACAAGAAATCGGAAGAGCTGGAAGAGATGGTGAACCGAGTATAGCTATCTTACTATGTAGTCCGTTAGATCACGATTTGCCAATTTCAATAATTGAAGATGAATTGCCAAGTCAGTCGCAAATACAATTTTTATTTTCTTTACTACAAGAAAGAATGTTTCAAACGAAAGAATTACCAATAGAAGAGGTAGAAGAAATTTGTTATAATGCAGCAAGATTTAATGAACAATATTGGCGTTTCATCCGCTATCATCTTGAGAAGCTTGGAATCATACAACAGCGAAAATTAAAATTAGAGAGCTTGTCAGATGAAATTATGAACAGATTAATAGCTGAAGTAGAAATAAGGCTGCGTAATAAATATAGTGAGCTAGAAAACATGAAATCATGGATACAAGTGAAAGGATGTAGACGTGAATATTTGCTGCAACAGTTCGGTTATAGAAAAGAGAACGAGTTAAAAAATTGCTGTGACTATTGTGGTATTACAAAAACAGATTATAAAAAAAGACAAGCGCAACAATCGGATTTCGACTATAATTGGGAAACAGAGTTACAAAAGCTTTTCGGTCTAGAAAAGATGGGGGAATGATGAACATTCAAAGGCATAATATTGAAGATATGAGTCCGAAAGAAATAAGGCTGAACCTGTATATCACACAGTTCATTATTATCGGTATCGGTTGTTTACTAGCATATATATTATTCCGAGATATAAAATCGGTGTATAGTCTATGGAAATGGGAACCGGTGTCTATACTTATAATAGGTGGCTTATTAGCAATTGGTATTGTGTTATTAGATTATGTTGCAATGCGAGTATTTCCAGAGTCTTGGTTTGATGATGGTGGTATTAACGATAGAATGTTTCAAGGAATGTCAGTTATGCATCTACTTGTTATTACGTTCATTATCGGTTTTGCAGAAGAATTTCTATTTAGAGGTGTAGTGCAGACGCACTTTGGAATTGTAATAGCGAGTTTAGTATTTGCAGTATTACATATTCGGTATATAAAAAAGCCATTTTTGTTTTGTTTCGTCTGTTTCATTAGTTTTGTCTTTGGTTATGTATTTCAATGGACAGGAAATTTGTTTATAACAATCTTTGCACACTTTCTTGTTGATTTTATAATGGGACTCCAATTAAGAAAATAAATGGAAGGTGGTGGTGAACAACATGAGAAAACGAATTCCTGATTTTGAAGAGGAATTAGAAGTTGAGCGAGTGGAAGAAAAAGAAAGTTTACCGCCGCGTAGTGAAATTCATAGAAATAAAGAGAAAAAAGAAAAGTTTAAAATGAATCATATTTTCGTCCGAGTTTTAACATTTCTATTCATATTACTACCAATTAGTATCTTATGGTATACAGATAAATATATTCAGGTGAAAAGTGATGGTAATAACGCTGGGAAAAGTGCGTTTGAGGTCATTTTCTTTGATTCAGCTAAATCTGAATCCGGGGCACCATCTGAGAAAGTAGTAACGCATACGGTGAAAGAGGGAGAAACTTTAGAAAGTATAGCGAAGCAATATTTTTCAGATGAAACTGGGATCGAAGTGATTAAAAAGTATAATGATTTAAAAGAAGATGAAGTGAATATAGGTCAAGAATTAAAAATTCCGATAAAAGGTAATTCCGCAAAGCAGGATAGCTAGTAACATATCTACTATAAAAACTGAGGATTATCTTTATGAGGAGGGGAGTAAAAAATATATGATATGGATTATCTTATTAAGTACTCTCATATGTATTGGTATTATATTTCTTCTTGTAATGTATACAGAAGCGATGCGTAATACTGTGTTAGAACATACTTTAATATTTGAAGAATTTCCGAAAAGTTTTCAAGAAGTAAAGGTGTTTTTTATTTCTGATATTCATAGAAGGGTCATTTCAAGTTCGTTAATTGAACAAGTAAAAGGAAAGGTAGACCTTGTAATTATTGGCGGTGATTTAGCGGAAAGAGGTGTCCCTTTATCGAAAATCTCTGCGAATATACAAAAGTTAAGAGCGATAGCTCCTGTATATTTTGTATGGGGAAATAATGATTATGAGATTGAATATCATGAATTAGATGCTTTGTTATTAGAAAATAATGTGAAAGTTTTAGATAATACAAGAGTTGTATTGGAGTCTGAACGAGGAGAAAAAATTTGTTTACTTGGTGTAGATGATGTTGGTTTGAAACGTGATCGTTTAGATTTGGCGTTGGCTGATTGCAAAGAAGATGGTTTTCGCATATTAATTAGCCATAACCCTGATATCATAAGTAAAATGTCTGGAGGAGAACAAATTTCACTTGTTTTAAGTGGACATACACATGGGGGACAGATTCGATTATTCCCATCTAAAAAACATTTAAAAGGTGGCGTATATAAGCATTCAAATATGACTCTTTTTGTTAGTAATGGGTATGGAACAACGTTGATTCCACTTCGCTTCCGAGCACCTGCTCAAACACATATTATTACGTTATGCGGAGGGAAATGATGCCAACTCTAAACGGGAAATATAACATAAAAGCTGTTTCGAATATAATTGGAATCCAGCCGAGTACGCTTCGTGCATGGGAGAGACGATATCAAATTATTGCCCCAAAGCGGAATCATGCGGGACATCGATTATATACAGAAGAGCATATTGAAATTTTGAAATGGTTAATGGACAAGGTTTCTTCCGGCATGATGATTGGACAAGCAGTTCAATTATTAGAGGGGAATCGTTTGCAGCGTAGTGTTCAAAAAGAAATACATTCCGATAGAGAAGTTGTTTTAGTGGACGACTTACTACAAGCTTTGTTAAAATTTGATGAAATTACAACTTCTGCATTGTTAAACGAGGCTTTTAGTATTTATGCAACAGAAAAAGTTATAGCAAGTATTGTTCTTCAAGTGTCAAATAAATTGTTAACGTTAAAAAATAATAATGAAGTTACATGGGTGCAATTCCAATATGTCGTATCATTTTTACAAACTCGACTAGGAATGGTGTATCATAATGCATCAGCATTTTCTTCTATACACAAAGTTGTCGTGTTAGAAAATAATATGTTGAAAGGGTTTGTTTTCTCAACGTATTTACGTTTAAAGGGATATGAGGTGATATATATTAGGTCAAGCTTAGCGGAAGATGGTATTTTGTTAGCTGTTGAGCAAATACAACCTACATATGTAGTAGTCTCTTTTGATGACGGACGAGAACTTAAGAACGTGATGGACGACATGAATTTGTTGCAAGAAAAAAATGAGAACCTTTCGGTTGGGTTTATAGGAGAAATGGGTGCTCGAGATCTGTTGAACATTCAAACATGCCTAATTGGTGATACGAAAGAAGAATGGGATGATTGGTTAAAAATGTTAGAATAGTTGTTCGAAAAGAACCATCTATTTTCTATTTCATATAATAAAAATTATATTCATTGGTTACGTAGGGAGGGTATGAGATGAGGCTGGAACGATTAAATTACAATAAGATAAAAATTTTCTTAACATTTGATGATTTATCTGAACGAGGATTAACGAAAGAAGATTTGTGGAGAAATGCACCGAAAGTACAGCAATTATTTCGTGATATGATGCAGGAAGCAAATAAGGAACTAGGATTTGAAGCGGATGGTCCGATTGCAGTTGAAGTATTTTCTCTACAAGCGCAAGGAATGGTCGTAATTGTAACGAAAGAACATCAAGATGTGGATACAGATGATGAGTTCCGTGACGAGTTTATTGAAATGCAAGTGACTCTAGATGAAAGCGAGCATATACTTTATGAGTTTGCTACACTAGATGATGTAATTAACCTGTCGAATCGTTTATATAACCTTGATGTAACTGGCGGAAAACTATATACGTGGGATGGTCGTTTCTATCTTTGGATGGAAGAAGAGGAGCAAGTTCAATTACTGAAGGCAGATTTTATAGCTATTTTAGCGGAATATGGTAATCCGTCTACAGCAACTATTTATCGTCTAATGGAGTATGGTAAAGAATTAATGGCTTCTCAAGCAATTGAACAAATACACAATTACTTTGTGAAAAAACAAAACCTTAGCTAATATAACAAAGCTAAGGTTTTGTTTTTTATTTGGAAAAATCTAAAATATTGGTCTGAAAATGTCAAAACGATCAATGGTAAAGTGGGAATCATAAATACTGGGGCATTTTTGCTTAAAAGTATCTTCTTAAGGTGTTGTATATAAGTAAAATAAAAAATATTTAAATATTTAAGTATTTTACTTTTCTAAAAGTGATAAAAGGACTATAATGATAGTGAAAACGCTTGCAACAGAAAATAGTTTGTATATATTTGTTAGCGTTTTCTATTGCATTCCAAATTTAACGGTGTATACTAGGCAATGAAGGTTTACTAAACAAGTGAAATTACAGGGGGTTTACTTACTATGGTAGCCGAAAAGGGAACTCAAACAAAAACACAACAACAAAGGGAACAACATTTTGAATTATTGAATTCGACACAAATTGTTATTAGTGAAGCATTAGAAAAATTGGGTTATCCAAACGAAGTATATGAATTATTAAAAGAACCAATTCGTATGATGACAGTGAAAATACCAGTTCGTATGGATGACGGGACTGTTAAAATATTTACAGGATATCGTGCACAACATAATGATGCTGTTGGTCCAACGAAAGGTGGAATTCGCTTCCATCCGAATGTAACAGAAAATGAAGTGAAAGCACTTTCAATCTGGATGAGTTTAAAGTGTGGTATTGTTGATTTACCATACGGTGGAGGTAAAGGTGGAATTATTTGTGACCCACGTGAAATGTCATTCCGTGAGTTAGAAAGATTAAGCCGCGGTTATGTACGAGCAATTAGCCAAATCGTAGGACCGACAAAAGACATTCCAGCTCCAGATGTATTCACAAACTCTCAGATTATGGCATGGATGATGGATGAGTATAGCCGTATCGATGAATTTAATTCACCAGGATTTATTACAGGTAAGCCACTTGTATTAGGTGGATCACATGGACGTGAAACAGCAACAGCGAAAGGTGTAACAATTTGTATTCGCGAAGCTGCAAAAAAACGCGACATTGATATTAAAGGTGCACGCGTTGTTGTTCAAGGATTCGGTAATGCTGGAAGCTTCTTAGCTAAATTTATGCATGATGCAGGAGCGAAAGTTATTGCAATCTCGGATGCTTACGGTGCATTGCATGATCCAAACGGATTAGATATTGATTATTTATTAGACCGTCGTGATAGCTTCGGTACAGTAACAAAACTATTTAATAATACAATTTCAAACAAAGAATTGTTAGAACTTGATTGCGACATTTTAGTTCCAGCTGCAATTGAGAACCAAATTACAGAAGAAAATGCTAACAATATTAAAGCGAAAATCGTTGTTGAAGCTGCAAATGGTCCAACAACATTAGAAGCAACTAAAATTTTAACAGATCGTGGCATTTTACTTGTTCCAGACGTATTAGCAAGTGCTGGTGGTGTAACAGTATCTTACTTTGAGTGGGTACAAAATAACCAAGGTTACTACTGGACTGAAGAAGAAGTAGAACAACGTTTAGAAAAAGTAATGGTAAGATCATTTGATTCTATTTATGAAACAGCACAAGTTCGTAAAGTGAACATGCGCTTAGCGGCGTATATGGTTGGTGTTCGTAAAATGGCTGAAGCAAGTCGCTTCAGAGGTTGGGTATAATATTATATTATGAGAAAACGTGATTCCTTTCGAGGGAATCACGTTTTTTTGTTGAAGTATAAGAATGAGGTGGTGTATATGGAAAATGAAATGATGGAACGAGTAGAACAATTAGAAGAAAAAGTTAAGAGGTTAGAGGGAGAACTCGCGAGAAAGACGAAATCCGAAAAAACAAGTATCGTTCGGGTGTTCGGGGAAGGACTCCTGTTTTTAATATTTGGTGCGGTTATAGTAGGGCCAATTATCGCTGTTATATTGGTAATTATTAATTGGTTTGTTGAAAAATAAAATAAAAATAAAAAAGAACGCTTGTTCTGCACGAACAGACGTGCTATACTTTCTTTAGATAAACAAAACGGAAATGATTTTAAGGAGAGATAAATGATGAAAATGACAGTAGACCAAAGATTTATGATGCCAGCAGATGTTGTAGAACGAGTGGAAGTATTAAGAAACAAACAAAGTAAGCGTGGCACATTATTACAATCAGTAAATAAATTTTTCGGTTTAGATACGAAAGAAGATTGTGTTTGGTTTTACGGTTTTTATGGAGTTGCTGTAAGTATTTTATTATTTATGGTATTCACATCAAATATTTTCGATTTTCTCTTCGCGTAAGAAATATGCGATAAGGACATTGCTACCGAATACATATATAAAGAAGTAAGGTAATCTTCTGAAGTGGGAGTTGGTAGTAATGGCGATGTTTCCTATAGAGCGTAACTATATTGGGTATGGAAGTTCACGACCGGGAATTCCTCTTTCTAAAGTAAGATTTATTGTAAGTCATGATACGGGGAACCCTGGTAGCAATGCGATAGGGAATCGGGATTACTTTAATGAAATACAACCGAAAGCTTCGGCACATACATTTATAGATGATAAAACAATATTGGAAATTGTTCCTATAAATGAAGTTGCCTATCATGTTCGATATGGTGTGCCGACAGATAATGACTTATATGGTTATGATGCCAATAAGGCTGCCATTGGAGTGGAACTTTGTTATGGCGGTGATGTTAACTTTTGGGAAGCGTATACCCGTTTTACGTGGTATCATGCGTATTTATGTCAAAACTTCGGCTTGAATCCGAAAAAAGATATCGTATCACATAAAACACTTGACCCAGCTAGAAAGATTGATCCTGAAAATGTATTAGGGAAACAAGGTATTAAATTTCAGCAGTTTTTAGCAGATGTCTATCGGATGTACGTTTCGTTTAGATGACAAATATATGAAAAATGAATACAATAAAGATAGGTGCCTACTGCTGTAAGTAGGTTTTTTCTTGTTTTTATAAATAGCGTATTGGTAGAAGACTAGGAGTGAGTTGAGTATGCAGAAAGAAACAGCTATCATAATTGGAGGCGGTCCGTGCGGATTAGCAGCAGCAATTTCGTTGCAAAAGGTAGGGATAAATCCGTTAGTAATTGAAAAAGGAAACATTGTAAATGCGATTTATAATTATCCAACTCATCAAACATTTTTCTCTTCTAGTGAAAAATTAGAAATTGGTGATGTAGCTTTTATTACAGAAAATCGTAAGCCTGTTCGAAATCAAGCGCTTGCGTATTATCGTGAAGTAGTAAAGCGTAAATCTGTACGTGTAAATGCTTTTGAACGAGTGGAGAAAGTTCAAAAAGATGGAGAGGTTTTTCAAGTTGAAACGACAAAGCGTGACGGAAGTAAAGAAATATATATAGCGAAATATATTGTTGTAGCAACTGGATATTATGACAATCCAAATTATATGAATGTTCCAGGTGAGGAATTGAAGAAAGTAGCTCACTATTTTAAAGAGGGACATCCTTATTTTGATCGAGATGTAGTAGTTATAGGTGGGAAAAACTCGAGTGTAGATGCCGCGTTAGAACTTGTTAAAGCCGGTGCACGTGTAACAGTTTTATATCGCGGAAGTGAGTACTCTCCGAGCATTAAGCCGTGGATTTTGCCGGAGTTTGAGGCATTAGTACGAAGCGGAACAATTCAAATGCATTTCGGGGCTCACGTGAAAGAAGTTACTGAACATACATTAACGTTTACAGTTGATGATGAGGCATATACAATCCAAAATGATTTTGTATTTGCGATGACTGGTTACCATCCTGATCATAGTTTCTTAACGAAGATGGGTGTTCGGATTGATGAGGAAACAGGACGCCCGATTTATACAGAGGATACAATGGAAACGAACGCTGAAAATATTTTCATTGCAGGTGTAATTGCTGCTGGAAATAATGCAAATGAAATATTTATTGAGAACGGTCGATTTCATGGGGATGCGATTGCGCAAACCATTGCAACGAGAGAAATGTAAGAAGAAGCTGTCGAAATAAATTTCGACAGCTTCTTTTTTAATCGTGCATAAACATATTTTGGATTGATTCATGAGAAGTTGTATTCTCTAATGCAACTAATAATTTAATGCGTGCTTTTTGAGCATTTAAACCGTATGTGAATACAATACCCATATCTTTTAATTGCTTGCCGCCACCTTCATATGAATATACATCTTGAACGATGCCGTTGAAACAACGAGAAACTAATACGACAGGAATTCCTTTGTTTATTAATCGTTCTAGACTAGGAAGTGTTCTTGGAGGTAAATTACCTTGTCCAAGTGCTTCAATAACAATCCCGTCTACTGGAAGGTTTTCAATTGCTGCTAACAATGTATCGTCCATACCAGCATATGCTTTTAGAACAACTACGTTTTTAGAAACTTTATTTACTGAATATGTTTCGTGATGTACTAAAGCGTGATGGAATACAACGCCGCGCTTTGTTACCATACCAATTGGTCCATACTGTGGACTCTGGAATGTTGCCACGTTACTTGTATGTGTTTTCGTTACATTTGTAGCGCAATGAATTTCGTCGTTTAATACGACTAGAACACCTTTTTCAGCTGCTTCACTACAGCTAGCGACTTTTACAGCCGATAAGAAGTTATATAGACCATCAGCGCCTAATTCATTACTAGAACGCATTGCGCCTGTTACAACGATTGGAATAGTTGCCTGCACTGTTAAATCTAAGAAATAGGCTGTTTCTTCTAATGTATCCGTACCATGCGTAATGACTACGCCATGAATGTTGTCTTGTTTTACTCTTTCATCGATGATGACTTGTAATTGTAACATTTCGCTCGGTGTCATATGAGGAGATGGTAGATGGAACACGTCTTCAACGATTAAATCAACATCGCCTTCTAAATCAGGAATAAATTTTAAAAGAGGATTTTTTTCACCTGGTTGTACGACCCCAGTTTCTTTATCTTCCTCCATTGCAATTGTTCCACCTGTGTGTAAAACTAGGATTCTTTTCAATGCTTATACCCCTTTCAAGTAAAAAAATACATTTAGAACATAACATGTTTTGAGTAAATTCGACAATGGAAATGTATAAAAGTATGCCTCGAAAATGACAATAAAGTTAGCTGCTATACGTACGATGTGTAAAACCACGAAACGGAAAGTGTAAATATAGGATAGGAGGGAGCAATTACGTTGAAAAAGGTGGAGAAAATTATTATTCGTATATTAGTAATACAATTCATTTGTCTTTCTGTTGTGCAATTGTTATTTATACATAAATCATCAGTGAAATATTTATCTAAAATTGTTTATTATGAAGGCGTCATGGTAAAAAACAAAGTAGAAACCTTACAGGTGAATAGGTAGTTTTCATTTTCTTCTATGAAGGATTATGCTACAATAATTGAGGATTTAATGACGTGAAGCAAATGAGAAGAAGCAGGAGAATACCTGCTTTTCGTTTTGTTTTATAAGTGAAAAAATGAGGTGTTACAATGGATAAACGAATTTCAATTGCTATAGATGGTCCAGCAGCTGCTGGAAAAAGTACAGTTGCGAAAGTAGTAGCGAAGAAACTTTCTTACGTTTATATTGATACAGGCGCAATGTATCGTGCGATTACATATGCAGCCCTTGAGCAAAAAGTGGACATTGAAAATGAAGAGCAGTTAATGGAAGTTGTAAAAAATGTGAATATTGAGTTTCAGCAAGGAGAAAATACACAACTTGTATTTTTAAATGGACAAGATGTTTCTGAAGTAATTCGTACACCTGATGTGACGAATCGAGTATCTATTGTGGCGAAACATCGCCTTGTTCGTGAAGAAATGGTACGTCGTCAACAAGAGTTAGCGGAAAAAGGCGGCGTTGTAATGGATGGCCGTGATATTGGTACACATGTGTTACCAGATGCTGAAGTGAAGATCTTTATGCTTGCTTCTGTTGAAGAAAGAGCAGAAAGAAGACATTTAGAAAATATGAATAAAGGTTTCGATTCTAATTTAGAGCAGTTAAAAGAAGAAATTTCTCAGCGTGATAAATTAGATTCAGAACGCGAAGTTTCTCCTCTAAAAAAAGCTGATGATGCATTGGAATTAGATACAACTTCTTTATCAATTGAAGAAGTTGTCCAAAAAATTATGAGTATTGTTTCAGGAGTGTTTGCGAAATAAAGAAAGGGGATAGCCTCTTTCTTTTTTTTGTTTGTATAGAAATGTAAAGGATACGTGAATTGTGAACCTCTTTCCTTGACAAATGATCGGATTTGTAAGAAGTTAGTAAAAGAGGGATAAAACTTTCAGAATATATTCGCTATTATATTTCAAAACATACTTTCTTCAAGATGATTTTGCTGTATACTATTTATATAGGTTTAATATATTTTCTAGTGAAATGTATGAAAACTGAGTATGTGATGATAAATTCTTAAACATGCAAATGAAAACCTTTGTTTTCATTTCGTATATACATAAAAAATGCTTTGTCAATTCTGTAGGGAGGTATTTCCATGGTAGAGAAAATGAATGAAGAAGTTATGGATTCAAAAGAATTACAAGTTGGTGACGTTGTTACAGGTTCTGTAACGAAGGTTGAAGAGAAACAAGTGCTTGTAAATGTTGGATACAAAACAGATGGCGTAATTCCAATTAGTGAATTAGCTAACGTTCATATTGAAAAAGCAAGCGATGTAGTAGAATTAGATCAAACACTAGAATTAAAGGTTATTAAGTTAGAAGAGAATGATCTTGTCTTATCTAAACGTGCTGTTGATGCAGAAAAAGCGTGGGTAGAATTACAAGAGAAATTTACTTCTGGTCATGTATTTGATGTGAATGTAAAAGATATCGTGAATGGTGGATTAGTTGTGGACCTTGGTGTTCGTGGTTTTATTCCAGCTTCACTTGTAGAAGTACATTATGTAGAAGATTTTACTGACTATAAAGGCAAAACATTAGCCGTGAAAATTGTTGAATTAGACCGCGAAAAAAATCGTGTAATCCTTTCGCATAAAGCAGTGGTAGAATTAGAACTAGATTCTAAGAAAAAAGAAGCAATCTCTTCATTAAAAGAAGGAGACGTTGTTGAAGGAACAGTACAACGATTAACTGATTTTGGTGCTTTCGTAAATGTTGGTGGTGTGGACGGTTTAGTTCATATTTCACAAATTTCACACGAACGTGTAGAGCAACCTTCTGAAGTATTAGAGCAAGGGCAAAAGGTAAAGGTAAAGGTGTTATCTGTTGATGCGGATACACAACGTATTTCTTTATCAATTAAAGCAGCTCAACCAGGACCTTGGGAAAATGTGGCTGGCGAACTAAAAGCTGGAGATATTCGTGAGGGCGTAGTAAAACGTCTTGTTACATTCGGTGCATTCGTTGAGGTTTTACCTGGCGTTGAAGGTCTTGTGCACGTATCTCAAATTGCAAATCGTCACGTGAAAAATCCAAGTGAAGTATTGGAAATGGGACAAGAAGTAAAAGTGAAAGTGCTTGAAGTCCATGTAGCAGAGAAACGTATTTCTTTAAGTATAAAAGAAGCGCTTGAGGAAAATAATGTAATTGAAGATTACAGTCAGTATGAGCCAAATGCTGATTCTGCTACTTTCCAATTAAGTGATATTATTGGTGAACAACTGAAAAAATTAAAGAAATAAAGAGGGGTACAAGTGGTAAGGGCAAAACGTAAATTAGATCATATTGAATACGCTCTTTCTACTGGTCAGTCTCGTACGCATGGCTTTCATGATATTGATTTTGTGCATCAAGGTTTGCCAAATTCAAGTTATGACACAATAACATGTGAAACAAAAATCGGCGAACTTTCACTAAGTTCGCCGATTTTTATCAATGCGATGACTGGTGGTGGAGGAGAGAAAACGTTACATATTAATGAGCAATTAGCATATGTAGCGAAACATCATAACCTTGCTATGGCTGTAGGTTCGCAAATGGCGGCGTTAAAAGATGAAAGTGAGGCTGCTTCTTATAAGATTATTAGAAAAGTAAACCCAAATGGTATTTTCTTTGCTAATTTAGGTAGTGAGGCAACTATCGAACAGGCAGAGCGTGCAGTTGATATGATTGAAGCGAATGCATTGCAAATTCATTTAAATGTCATACAAGAGTTAACAATGCCAGAAGGAGACCGTGACTTTACTGGTGTACTTCAGCGCATTGAGAAAATTGTTTTAAATAGTAAAGTTCCTGTCATTGTAAAAGAAGTTGGATTTGGGATGAGTAAGGAAACGGTACAACAGTTAGCGAGCGTAGGTGTAACGGCAATTGATATTGGCGGACAAGGTGGTACGAATTTTGCTGCTGTTGAAAATGAAAGAAGACAGCGAATGCTTTCTTATTTTAATAACTGGGGCATACAAACAGCAACCTCGATTATTGAAGCAACCTCTACAAATAATAACCTCTCTTTTATTGCATCTGGGGGTATACAAACAGCGCTTGACGTAGCGAAAGCAATCGCATTAGGGGCGAATACAACTGCGTTTGCTGGTTACTTTTTACGTATTTTAATGCAAGATGGTATTGAGAAGTTAGTGGATGAAATTGATCTTTTACATACAGATTTGAAATTTATTATGACAGCTCTTGGTGCGAAGACGATAGAAGAGTTACAGGCTGTACCTCTTGTTGTAAAGGGTGAAACATATCATTGGTTAACGCAGCGTGGTATTGATACGACGCATTATAGTAGAAGATAAAAAATCAACCGTTTGGTTGATTTTTTTGTTTTCTGCTCTTTTTTAGTAATATAAAGTGAGGAATGAATTAATATTCTATCAAAATAAAAAATAAAATTATTATTATTATGTATATAAACATTGGTTTGTGAAAATTGCGACTGAAATAGAGGTTGGAAAATGTAGGTATTGTACGTCTGAATGATGGGGGATGGTTTGATTTTGTCAAAGGAAATAGATGGAGGTAAAAATAAATCCTAGAAAGGTTTATATATAAAATATTATTTCGATATAAGTAAAATGTAAAAGACGGTTTCGTACAATATCGAAACCGTCTTTTTGTATTCATTAGTGCTGATTCTGCTTGCGAGCTTGCTCTGGTGTATCTAGTCCAGTTGCACCTGGATATTGTAGTGATTGGTCACGATCAGATTCAACGCGGCGTGATTCTCTTAGTTTTCGTTCTTGACGATCTTTACCCATAATGAATAGCACCTCCTTATTAAAAGTGTTGCTGTTATATGAAAAAACTATGCGCGAAGAAAGTGGATTAACTTTCATAAAAAGTTCCCATAATGGAAAACATAGGAGGTGAAATGATGGAAGGGAGTACTTTTTATTTTATAGCTTGGATAGGGTGGATTGTCGTAACTTTTTTTATGAAAAAGGATTCTATTCGGTGGAAGCTAAGCGCCTGTATATTGATTTTTATTATTTGCTCTCCGTTACATGTAACGATTGCTTCATTCACAGTATCAGTAAATGCACTTTTGCTTTGTATTGTTGCTTTTATAGGAATCACGCTCTATTCTATTTGGAAAAAATTATATACCTTACTTTCGGCACTTATTATTGCAATGTTATATACAAGTTTTCATTTGTTAGAAGTATATGATCCAATTTGGATTGTAGTGGATAGGCTGTTTTTGTTAAGTAGTGCTCTTGTGTATGCATCGGTTTTATTACACGAAGATCGCATATTACGATTATGTTCTCTTTATGTAGGAATGTTACAGGGAGAATTGTTTGTGACACTTATTTTTCGGAAACTACACTTCCCTTACGATTACGGTAGCTTAGCGTTTTTTGATATCGTCGCCGTTTCTACATTGTTTATGGCAATTTTGTTTTGGATTGCAAAAGCATCAGTATATATGGAACAGTTCAAAGGGAAAACACGTAAAAGAAAGGCGAGGGTAATACATGACTGAATATACACCGGCCATTTTATGCGGAGTAATAGCAGGGACAGTAACGAGAGTGCTAATGCTTCGGACAGATACGCGTCAATATCCGACGAGACTCCACGGGAAAATTATTCACGTTGCGATGGGGTTAATTGCAGCGGCTTTAGGAGCAATTGCGATTCCGTCAATTTTGAAAAAAGATTTTTCTGCTATTACGTTTCTTACATTGGCAGCAACACAGTTTCGTGATGTGCGTAATATGGAAAGAAATACACTTCAACAATTAGATGGATATGAGCTCGTACCGCGTGGAAATACATATATTGAAGGGATTGCATTAGTTTTTGAAAGTCGGAACTATTTGGCGATGTTAACGTCGTTTGCAACGACGTTTGCATATATAGGGTTCCGTTCATGGATTGCTGGAGTAATTATGGCTATCATCGCATTTATTATCGCGAAAAAATTAATGTCGGGCAAAAGGTTACATGATCTTGTTGATATCGAGCATGTTCCACTTCGTTTTGAAGGAGCGGGGCTGTATATTGATAATATTTACATTATGAATATTGGATTGCCAGCAAGGCAAGAGGAAATTATGAAATATGGAATGGGCTTTATTTTAAGGCCGAAATCAATTGATGCGATGGTGACAATCTCAAACTTAGGACAACGACAGGCTATTTTACATGATGTTTCTGTCGCTTTAGGGATTTATAGAGATTCTGGCACGCCGGCGCTTGTGCCGTTAGCAAAGCGTGATTTAGAAGATGGTAGGGTTGGGATTTTTGTCTTGCCACAAGATCAAGATGCAGAGAAAGCGATAGGTGTCATAGGGAATGTGCCGACGTTAGAAAGTGCTGTTCATATGTCATCGGAAGCCCCAAAAGGAAGGGGAGATAAGGGATGATGTTAGAAAGTGTAATTTTAGCGGTTATTACAACAGCGCCGGAGAAATTTGCTGGTGGTGCCCCTTTGTTTACTTGTGAATCGACAGAGGAATTAGAATTTGTTGCAAATAATTTAGAGGCAATTTTAGATGGTATTGCGCATCGCTTACAAGAGAATGTATATATTATTGTGAAACATTAGCAACGTGTGGTATAATGTGAGGTGTTTTGATACGCTGAGAAATATTCTGGAATGCAAATCCCTTCTTGCACAAAGAAGGGTTTTTTACATAATAAACAGAAGCAAGTTGAAAGGATGAAAGTATATGCCGAAACCAGTAATAGCAATAGTAGGCCGCCCGAACGTAGGAAAATCTACTATTTTCAATAGAATTGTTGGAGAAAGAGTTTCAATCGTAGAAGATATACCAG
This sequence comes from Bacillus cereus group sp. BfR-BA-01309, assembly GCF_022664315.1. Classification (NCBI taxonomy): domain Bacteria; kingdom Bacillati; phylum Bacillota; class Bacilli; order Caryophanales; family Bacillaceae; genus Bacillus; species Bacillus cereus group sp. BfR-BA-01309. The sequence goes on along the minus strand of NZ_JAKUHE010000005.1, from coordinate 140,780 downwards.
GTATAACGCGAGACCGTATTTATAGTGCGGGAGAATGGTTAAATCATGAGTTTAACATCATTGACACAGGTGGAATTGATATTGGAGACGAGCCGTTCTTGACACAAATTCGTCAACAAGCGGAAGTAGCGATTGATGAAGCAGATGTTATCATTTTTATGACGAATGGTCGCGATGGTGTAACTGCAGCAGATGAAGAAGTTGCTAAAATTTTATATCGTTCTAAAAAACCAATTGTACTTGCGGTAAATAAGGTTGATAATCCAGAAATGCGTAGCGATATTTATGATTTTTATGCATTAGGATTTGGCGAGCCATTCCCGATTTCAGGTACACACGGCTTAGGACTTGGTGATTTGTTAGATGAAGCTGCAAATCATTTTCCGAAGATTGAAGAAGAAGCATACGATGATGAAACAATCCGTTTCTCTTTAATTGGACGTCCAAATGTAGGGAAATCATCACTTGTAAATGCACTTCTTGGTCAAGAACGTGTAATTGTAAGTAATATAGCGGGAACGACACGTGATGCTGTTGATACGCCATATAGTAAAGATGGTCAAGATTATGTAATCATTGATACAGCTGGTATGCGTAAAAAAGGGAAAGTATACGAAAGCACAGAAAAGTATAGTGTACTTCGTGCACTTAGAGCGATTGAACGTTCTGACGTTGTTTTAGTCGTTTTAGACGGAGAAGAAGGAATTATTGAACAGGATAAAAAAATTGCTGGATATGCTCATGATTCAGGACGTGCTGTTATTATCGTCGTAAACAAATGGGATGCAGTGAAAAAAGATGAAAAAACAATGAAAGCATTTGAAGAAAACATCCGTGCTCATTTCCAATTTTTAGAGTACGCACCAATTGTATTCTTATCTGCGAAAACGAAAAAACGTACACAAACATTATTACCAGTTATTAATGAAGTAAATGAAAGCCATAGCATTCGTATTCAAACGAACGTATTAAATGATGTAATTATGGATGCGGTAGCGATGAATCCAACGCCAACTCATAATGGAAGCCGTCTGAAAATCTTCTATGCGACACAGGTTGCGGTAAAACCACCAACATTTGTTATATTTGTAAACGATACAGAGTTAATGCACTTCTCATATGAGCGCTTCTTAAAGAATCGTTTACGTGAAGCATTCGGTTTTGTAGGAACGCCGATTCACATTATCGCTAGAGCAAGAGACTAATGGAGAGGATGTGATTTTATGACAAAAATCACAGTAGTAGGAGCAGGTAGCTGGGGAACAGCGTTAGCGATGGTATTGGCTGACAATGGGCATGATGTACGAATTTGGGGAAATCGATCTGAACTTATGGATGAGATTAATACGAAACATGAGAATAGTCGATACCTTCCAGGAATTACATTGCCAAGCACAATCGTAGCCTACTCTTCTTTAGAAGAAGCATTAGTAGATGTAAATGTAGTACTTCTTGTAGTGCCAACGAAAGCGTATAGAGAAGTATTGCAAGATATGAAGAAATATGTAGTGGGTCCGATTACTTGGGTTCATGCAAGTAAAGGAATTGAACCTGGTACGTCGAAACGTATTTCGGAAGTGATTGAGGAAGAAATTCCAGAGAACTTGATTAAAGACGTTGTTGTGCTGTCTGGACCGAGTCATGCTGAAGAAGTCGGTTTACGTCAAGAGACGACGGTTACGTCTGCAGCAAAGCGTATGGAAGCGGCTGAGGAAGTACAAGACTTGTTTATGAATAGCTACTTCCGTGTATACACAAATCCAGATATCGTTGGAGTTGAGCTTGGTGGTGCGTTAAAAAATATTATCGCATTAGCTGCTGGAATAACTGATGGTCTTGGATTAGGTGATAATGCGAAAGCAGCATTAATGACACGTGGTTTAACAGAGATTGCTCGTTTAGGTAGAAAAATGGGCGGAAATCCGTTAACGTTTGCTGGTCTAACTGGAATGGGAGACTTAATCGTAACTTGTACAAGCGTTCATAGCCGAAATTGGCGCGCTGGAAATATGCTTGGAAAAGGGCACTCTTTAGAAGAAGTGTTAGAAAGTATGGGTATGGTTGTAGAAGGTGTGAGAACAACGAAGGCTGCTCACGAATTAGCTGAGAAAATGGAAGTTGAAATGCCGATTACAGCTGCTTTATATGATGTGCTATTCAATGGGAATAATGTGAAAGATGCAGTAGGCTCATTGATGGGGCGTGTTCGAAAACATGAAGTGGAAGCTATACCAGACTTACTTTAAAGAAAAGCGACAGAAGTACATTTGTACTTCTGTCGCTTTTTATTTTTTTGGGTATTTTCACCATTTTTTTATTTTTGCATAGGATGAAGAGTAACTTGAGGAGAGGGTGAAAAGAATGGATAATAACATTTTTAATAACATTGAAAAAGAAGCGAAAGTGAATAAAGAAGATATTTTTAAATTAGCATCATCTGTGCAAAACGCGAATTTACGTGATGAGACTGTGCTTCGTCAATTGATTCATCAAGTGGCTCTTATGGCAGGACGTGAAGTGCCGAAAGAACAAGAGGATCAAATTGTAAAAGCGATCATTAACAATAATATGCCCGCTGATTTTGGTTCGTTAAGCAAAATGTTTAAAAAATAAAATATATGAGAAACAAAGAGTTTGTAGATTGCATATGATAGCCATGAAAGTATGGGAATGGAGCTGTTTTGGGCATATTTGGTCAACCGAAGCGAGAGATACACTCGCTTCGGTTTTATTTTTATCTAGATTAGTGGAAGATGCGAAAAAAACTGTTGATTAAAGTTATATATTCGTAATTTGTAGTAAAATATTCTTTTTGTATTTGTTTAAAGATTTTAATTTGTTAAAATAGTATAAAAATAGATTAATAAAAAGGGGTGTGTATATGTCAGAAGGGCTTTTAAAAATGTGGTTTGCTTTAGGGGCAATTGGATTTATGTTTTTTGCAGTAAGTTTTATTTTATTAAGTAGATACAAAATAAAGAATAAAATTTTGAAAGGGATTACAGCATTAGTAGCGTACACCCTTATGATTGTGTCAGGAATTGTTATTTTTCTTGTTGTATTTAGTGGACCTGTACAGCAGTAAAGGGGATGGTCTCGAAAATGCTACATACGGAGCAAGTTATTTTAGTATGAAAAGGTGATTGCTAGTGAAAAAAGTCCATATTATTTTAATATTTTGTTGTATGAGCCTTTTAACAGGGTGTTTGTATCCGAAAGAAAATATGAGACAAAATGCTGTTCCTTATGAAGATCAGCTACAGGTTGTTCAAAAAGCTATAGCGACATTTAAGGAGCAAAATGATGGGATATTACCAATTAAGACTCGGGATATGAATACGCCTATTTATCAAAAGTATCCAATCGATTTTCAAAAGATTGCTCCGCGTTACATACAAGAAGCGCCAGGAAATGCGTATGAAAGCGGAGGAGTGTACCAATACGTATTAATAGACGTTGAAACAAACCCGACAGTAAAGTTAATTGATGTTAGGATGGCTGAACAAATCCAGCAATTATCATTAAAGCTTAGGATGTATCGGGATGAACATCAATATCCACCTTTTAAAAAGGTAATTTCAGATGGTGTGTATGAATTAGATTTCAAAAAACTAGGATATAAAGATGTGCCTCAAGTGACAAGTCCGTATTCTGGTAAAGGGCTTCCTTTTGTAATCAATGAAAAGGGAGAAATTTATGTTGATTATCGAATCGACTTATATGAAGCGTTGAAAAAAAATGAAGGTCAATTTAAGGAGGGGGAAGATATTCGGAATATACTTTCGAACGATTCTCCATTTGTACCTGCGTATTCTTTACCGTATACGGTAAAGAATGGAGAACCAATTTTTTTAAAATCATAAGTCATGAACCTTTCTTTTAGTGAATAAGTTCTAGAAGAAAGGTTTTTTATGTTACACAACTTGCGATGCAAACAAAAGGTATTTTTTAATAGTCATATGAAATTGGACAAAATTATATGATATATTGTCCGAACTTCTAGAATACCATTATATTATATCAGATATTATAGGCAACGTTAGAGAAGGTATTAGTTGACTATAAATGTGGAATTATTCCCAAAAATATTGAGGGAGGGAATCACTTGGAAAAGGTAGATATTTTTAAAGATATTGCGGAACGCACAGGCGGTGATATTTATTTTGGAGTTGTAGGAGCTGTTCGAACAGGGAAATCAACATTCATTAAAAAATTTATGGAACTTGTAGTTATTCCTAATATTGAGAATGAGTCTGACCGTCAAAGGGCGCAAGATGAACTGCCCCAAAGTGCTGCTGGTCGTACAATCATGACGACGGAACCGAAGTTTGTTCCAAACCAAGCGGTTTCTATCGAAGTAGATGAAGGTCTTGAAGTGAATATTCGATTAGTAGATTGCGTTGGATATACGGTTCCAGGAGCAAAAGGCTATGAAGATGAGAATGGCCCACGCATGATTAATACTCCTTGGTATGAAGAACCTATTCCATTCCATGAAGCTGCAGAAATCGGAACACGTAAAGTAATTCAAGAGCATTCAACGATTGGTGTTGTAATTACAACAGATGGAACGATTGGTGAAATTCCAAGAAGAGATTATATAGAGGCAGAAGAACGCGTAGTAAATGAGTTAAAAGAAGTCGGAAAACCTTTCATTATGATCATCAACACTGTACAGCCGTATCATCCGGATACAGAGCAATTGCGCCAAAGTTTATCTGAAGAATATGATATCCCAGTCATTGCGATGAGTGTAGAGAGTTTAAGGGAAACAGATGTGTATAATGTGCTTCGAGAAGCGTTATTTGAGTTCCCAGTTTTAGAAGTGAATGTTAACCTTCCGAGCTGGGTGATGGTGCTAAATGAAGGGCATTGGTTACGCCAAAGCTATCAAGAAGCTGTTCAAGAGACTGTAAAGGATATAAAACGTCTTCGTGATGTGGACCGCGTCGTTTGGCAGTTTAGTCAGTATGAATTTATTGATCGAGCGAGCCTCGCTGGCATTGATATGGGGCAAGGCGTAGCAGAGATTGATTTATATGCACCGGATGAATTATATGATCAAATTTTAAAAGAAGTAGTAGGAGTGGAAATTAGAGGGAAAGATCATTTATTGAAGCTTATGCTCGATTTATCTCATGCGAAAGTAGAATACGATCAAGTAGCGGATGCCCTGCGTATGGTAAAGCAAACAGGATATGGTGTAGCAGCGCCTGCGTTAGCTGACATGAGCTTAGATGAGCCAGAAATTATTCGTCACGGTTCAAGGTTTGGTGTGAAATTAAAAGCTGTAGCGCCATCTATTCATATGATTAAAGTAGATGTGGAGTCAACGTTTGAGCCAATCATTGGTACTGAAAAGCAAAGTGAAGAATTAGTTCGTTATTTAATGCAGGATTTTGAAGATGACCCATTATCAATTTGGAATTCTGATATATTCGGACGTTCGCTTAGCTCTATTGTTCGAGAAGGCATTCAAGCGAAACTATCTTTAATGCCAGAAAATGCGAGATATAAATTAAAAGAAACGCTAGAAAGAATTATTAATGAAGGATCTGGCGGATTAATTGCGATTATATTATAAGAAAAAATCCCTCTCATCGTAGAGGGATTTTTTTGATTTTCACGTATAGAAATAGAAAAATAAACAGTCATTATCTAATATATTGTTGTAAATTGTCAAGTTTCATCAGATTTTCACATTTTAAGAGTAACAATTTCCTTAAAAATATTGAATTATAAAGGAGAATCGTATAATATAGGCGTTGATAATGATTTATCTACATCTTTGTAGTATAGAATTTGCAAAAATTGCCTACAAATGAAAGTAAGACTCATTTTATGATCATTATACAGTCTTATCTTTGGGAGGAGGTGAATGGCATGAACAAGACAGATTTAATCAATGCTGTTGCAGAAGCAAGTTCCCTTTCTAAAAAGGACGCAACAAAAGCAGTAGACGCTGTTTTTGATTCTATCTTAGAAGCTTTAAAACAAGGTGATAAAGTACAACTGATCGGATTCGGTAACTTCGAAGTTCGTGAGCGTGCGGCTCGTAAAGGTCGTAACCCACAAACAGGTGAGGAGATTGAAATCGCTGCAAGTAAAGTACCTGCATTCAAACCTGGTAAAGCGTTAAAAGATGCGGTTAAATAATCCTTACATATTAACAGGGAAGAAGAGTTTCCTTTTTGGGAACTCTTCTTTTTGCTTTTAAAAACATAAATATGCTAGAATGTGTTCGTATCACTTTTAGGTTTTCGGGAGGGCTAGCGGATGGCAAAAGTTAATTTAGAACAAATTGAACATGCAGTACGCCTTATTTTAGAGGCAATCGGAGATGACCCAAATCGTGAGGGAGTGCTTGATACACCAAAGCGTGTTGCAAAAATGTACGCAGAAGTGTTCGCAGGAATGCATGAAGATCCGAAAGAACATTTGCATAAAGTGTTCGGAGAAGATCACGAGGAGCTTGTACTAGTAAAAGATATACCGTTTTATTCGATGTGTGAGCACCATTTAGTTCCATTCTATGGAGTTGCTCACGTTGCATATATTCCGCAAGGCGGAAAAGTGACAGGGTTAAGTAAATTAGCTCGTACTGTAGATACAATTGCACGTCGTCCACAACTGCAAGAACGTATTACATCAACAGTAGCGAATTCTATTATGGAAGTACTAGAGCCGCATGGTGTAATGGTAGTAGTAGAAGCGGAACATATGTGCATGACGATGCGCGGTGTGAAAAAGCCAGGCGCGAAAACAGTAACAACAGCAGTACGTGGTGTGCTAGAAAATGATGCTGCAGCGCGTAGTGAAATTTTATCTTTTATTAAATCGAAGTAAAGAAAAGTAGGAAACTGCTTTTCTTTTTTTTTTATGCAAATAAATGATATAGTTTTAGCAAGGCAGAGTGAGAATAGAAAGACTACTAAAAAGAATGGAAGATGTTATTTCGTTCGGTGGAAGTTTGGAAAGAGTAGCCAAGTTTTGGTTATAGAAAATAGTATGTATGTGTTATAATAAGTTTTATGAATTAGAAAACAAGGGTGATTTTTGTGTGTGACATCTACGGAGGGTATGCGGGTATAAGAGAGAAATTGATGGAGAAATTACGCCATCCTTATTTTATAAACTATATTGAAGAACCATTTATTGATGAAGAGAAAATAGCATTGTTATATGGTGCTTTAAAAAGTGCAAATTTACATATAGAACAAATTGAGCATTATGTAGTAACGATTATGCTTGTGCAAATTGCGCTTGATACACATGAAAGAGTATCAAATAAAGCAGGGGAAGAAGCAAATGAATCGCATAAACGTCGTCAGCTAACAGTACTTGCTGGTGATTACTATAGCGGGTTATATTATTACTTATTGTCTATGAATCGTGATATTGTTTTAATTCGTGCGCTTGCTGAAGGAATTAAAGAAATTAATGAACACAAAATAATGTTATATCAAAAAGCGCATGAAACGATGGATGACATAATGGAAAGTGTAGTTACGATTGAGTCTGCACTTTTGCAAAGAACATGTGATCATTTTCATTTATCGCATTGGAAGCCATTTATAACGTATGTACTAGGAAAAAACCGTCTTCAAAAAGAATGTGAACTGCATGCTGAAAAACAACATTCACCTGTTTTTCAAGCTGTTCAAGGGATTATGAAGGATCAAGCAGAGATAGAAACAGTTATTAATGGATGGATGATGGAACTCAGAAAGAAAGAAAATCAATTTTTGGAAAACCACACAGATATAAGCGAAATAAACTCTGTGTTAAGAGATAAATCGAAGACATAAGCAATTTTACATTGGAAGAAGGTACGAGCATGCAACAATCAAAAGAAGAAAGAGTACATGATGTATTTGAGAAAATCTCTGATAAATACGATGTGATGAATTCTGTAATTAGTTTTCAAAGACATAAAGCGTGGCGTAAAGAGACGATGCGCATTATGGATGTAAAACCAGGTAGTAAAGCACTTGATGTTTGCTGCGGGACAGCGGACTGGACAATTGCGCTAGCTGGAGCAGTAGGTGAACAGGGCAAGGTTGTTGGTCTAGACTTCAGTGAAAATATGTTATCTGTCGGTAAACAAAAGGTAGAGGCGTTACAATTAAAACAAGTAGAGCTTCTACACGGGAATGCAATGGAACTTCCATTTGAAGATAACACATTTGATTATGTAACGATTGGATTTGGTTTGCGTAACGTACCGGATTATTTGCACGTATTACAAGAAATGACGCGTGTAGTAAAACCAGGTGGAAAAGTAATTTGTTTAGAAACATCTCAACCAACAATGATTGGTTTTCGACAAGGATATATTTTATACTTTAAATATATCATGCCGTTATTTGGAAAGTTATTTGCGAAAAGTTATAAAGAATATTCATGGCTGCAAGAATCTGCTAGTACATTCCCAGGTATGAAAGAGTTGGCTAATATGTTTGAAAAAGCTGGACTTGAACGTGTACAAGTGAAGCCGTTTACTTTTGGGGTAGCAGCGATGCATTTAGGTATGAAACCAGAATCAAAATAGAAAAAAGAAGTTTTAGGTTAAGGTGAACAATATGAAGTTACAACTTATGTACTCTTTTTTACGATCGGATATTAATGTAATAGAAAAAGAATTAAAAAAGACAGTTGCTTCTGAACAGCCATTAGTAGAAGAGGCGGCATTACAACTTATTGAAGCTGGTGGGAAGCGAATTCGTCCTGTATTTGTGTTGCTTGCGGGAAAGTTCGGAGATTATAAGTTAGATGCAATTAAGCATGTAGCTGTTGCATTAGAACTTATTCATATGGCTTCTCTTGTTCATGATGATGTTATTGATGCTGCTTTTTTACGACGTGGTAGTGCGACTGTGAATGCGAAATGGGGAGATCGTATTGCAATGTATACAGGGGACTATTTATTCGCTAAGTCTCTTGAATGTATAACAAATATCGAAATTCCAGAGGCCCATCAGGCGCTATCGCATACCATTTTAGAAGTGTGTAAAGGCGAAATAGAACAAATTAAAGATAAATACAATTATGACCAAAACTTACGAACGTATTTAAGAAGAATAAAGCGAAAAACAGCATTATTAATTGCTGCAAGTTGCCAACTAGGAGCAATTGCTGCTGGCGCTAATCGTGATACGGTAAATCGACTATTTTGGTATGGGTATTTTGTAGGCATGTCGTATCAAATTATTGATGACATTTTAGATTTCGTTTCCACAGAAGAGAAACTGGGCAAACCTGCTGGTGGTGATTTGTTACAAGGAAATATTACGCTTCCTGCTCTATACGCTATGGAAGATCCGATACTTCGCAAAAAAATCACATCTGTACATGAAAATACAACAGCGGATGAAATGAAAGAAATTATTGAGGCTGTAAAGAATAGTGCCGCTATTGATAAAGCATTTGCATTTAGTGAACGTTATTTACATAAAGCATTAGAAATTATAAAACCACTTCCACGTGGACAAGCGAAGTATGCATTACAAAATGTAGCAAAGTATATTGGAAAACGAAAATTTTAGTGTTTTTTCTAAAAAATAAAATAATCTCTCTATTTCAAAACTATTGCACAATTGTGATAAGGGTGTTAATATGTGTGTGGGGATATACAATTACATACATAATTCAGAAGTGGAGAGATTTTTTATGGAAAAAACATTTCTAATGGTAAAACCAGACGGTGTACAACGTGCCTTCATTGGGGAAATCGTAGCTCGTTTTGAGAAGAAGGGCTTTCAATTAGTTGGTGCAAAATTAATGCAAGTAACTCCGGAAATTGCTGGACAACACTATGCTGAGCACACAGAAAAACCTTTCTTTGGTGAATTAGTAGACTTTATTACATCTGGACCTGTGTTCGCAATGGTATGGCAAGGTGAAGGTGTAGTAGATACAGCTCGTAACATGATGGGTAAAACAAGACCACATGAAGCAGCTCCTGGAACAATTCGTGGAGATTTCGGTGTAACTGTTGCGAAAAACATTATCCATGGTTCTGATTCGTTAGAAAGTGCAGAGCGCGAGATTGCTATTTTCTTTAAAGAAGAAGAATTAGTTGACTACTCAAAATTAATGAATGAATGGATTTACTAATTATTTTGAAATAATTTGTAAACGCTTTAATTACTGTGATAATAGTAGAAAGTGCAAGGAGAATAGGGGTATTCTTCTTGCACTTTTTTTATTTCATTTAGTTACGAAGTTAGAGCGGTTATGATATATTGATATGTAAAGTAAAAGGCCTATCGGAGAATAAACGAATGGCTGATGTATTATATAATTTCTTTCATATTTTTAGAGTAATGAAGGATAATATTATTGCTTAATATAGCGAGATAAATACATATACGAAAAGAGGAATAACGTATGCGATATATTACAGCTGGTGAATCTCATGGTCCACAACTTACAACGATTATAGAAGGTGTACCAGCAGGTCTACCTTTAGTAGCAGATGATATAAATGAAGAACTAGCTAGAAGGCAAAAGGGTTATGGGCGTGGTAGACGCATGCAAATTGAAACAGATCAAGTGCAAATTGTAAGTGGTGTTAGACATGGAGAGACATTAGGTTCTCCAATTGCACTGGTTGTTGAAAATCGTGATTTTGCACATTGGACAAAAATTATGGGCGCAGAGCCTTTAACGGAACAAGAAGAAAAAGAAATGAAAAGAAAAGTAACAAAGCCAAGACCTGGACATGCTGATTTAAATGGTGCGATTAAATATGGACATAGAGACATGAGAAATGTACTAGAACGTTCTTCAGCACGCGAAACGACAGTGCGTGTTGCTGCTGGTGCGGTTGCTAAAAAAGTGTTAGCAGAACTTGGTATTACAGTGGCTGGTCATGTAATTGAAATTGGCGGTGTACAGGCTAAGGAAATTACGTATCGGTCAATTGAAGAATTAAAAAGTATTACAGAAGCATCACCTGTACGTTGCTTAGATGAAGATGCAGGTAACAAAATGATGAAAGCAATTGATGATGCGAAAGCAAATGGTGATTCAATCGGTGGAATCGTTGAAGTGATTGTGGAGGGAATGCCAATTGGGGTTGGTAGCTATGTGCATTATGACCGAAAACTGGATGCAAAATTAGCAGCCGCAATTATGAGCATTAATGCCTTCAAAGGTGTTGAGATTGGAATTGGTTTTGAAGCAGCGCATAGACCGGGAAGTGAAGTTCATGATGAAATTCTGTGGAATGAGGAGCATGGATATACACGAAGAACAAATAATGCAGGTGGATTAGAAGGCGGTATGACGACTGGAATGCCAATTGTTGTGCGCGGTGTGATGAAACCGATACCTACACTATATAAACCTCTTCAAAGTGTAGATATTGATACGAAAGAGCCTTTTACAGCGAGCATTGAGCGTTCTGATAGTTGCGCTGTTCCAGCAGCTAGTGTCGTTGCAGAAGCGGTTGTAGCTTGGGAATTAGCGACAGCTTTAATAGAACAATTCGGATTAGATCGTATGGACCTTATTCGTGAAAATATTGAGAAACATAATGAATATGCGAGGGGATTTTAATGGGAAACATACATATTCAAACGAAATCAAAAGAATATGATGTACACGTAGGAAAAGAATCATTGTCACATTTGAAAACAATCGTTCAAAATATGCAGCCATCTGTATCAAACGTTATGATCATTTCAGATGAAGTTGTTGCATCTTTCCATTTACAGAAAGTTATAGATGCATTGCAAATAGAGCAAAATGTATTTTCATTCGTTGTACCAAGTGGCGAGAAAGAGAAGTCTTTTGAAAACTTCTATGCGGCTCATACGTCAGCTCTTGAAAATAAATTAGATAGAAATTCTTTAATTATTGCACTTGGAGGCGGGATGATTGGAGATTTAGCTGGTTTTGTTGCCGCGTCGTTTATGCGTGGAATTCGCTTTATTCAAGTTCCAACCACTTTATTAGCTCACGATAGTGCAGTAGGTGGGAAAGTAGCGATCAATCATCCGTTAGGTAAAAATATGATCGGTGCATTCCATCAACCAGAAGCAGTTGTATATCATACGCCGTTTTTACAGTCTCTTCCTGAAAAAGAGTGGCGTTCAGGTTATGCAGAAGTGATAAAACATGCCCTTATTGGTGATGTAAAGCTGTATCATTGGTTAAAAGAAGAAGTGCAAACATTAGCGGATCTTCGTGATGAGAAGTTAATCCATATATTAACGAAGGCAATTCCTGTAAAAGCAAATATTGTATCACAAGATGAAACAGAAAAAGGTGTACGCGCTCATTTGAACTTTGGACATACGTTAGGTCATGCTCTTGAAAAAGAACTAGGATATGGAAATATTACTCACGGTGACGGAGTAGCGGTTGGTATGTTATTTGCCTTGTTTTTAAGTGAACAAGTGTACAAGGTTGATCTTTCTTATGAAGAGATGAAACAGTGGTTCTTGAAGTACGGCTATCCAAAAATGCCAAGTGATTTGAATGTAGAGCGCCTTGTTCAATTGATGAAGCAGGATAAGAAAGCGAATGCTGGAGCAATTCATATGGTGCTAATGCAGGAATATGGGGTAGTGAATGTCGTATCTATTTCAGATGAGACTGTTCATATTGCGTTAGAGGCATTTCAAAAGGATATGGCTTAAGAAGTGTGAAGTGCTTGTTTAGAGGTGTTTTCGTAATAGTGGCGGTTAAGATAAACGATTACAGTGCGGGAATACAACCGTATTGTAATCGAATTGAATAAAATGACTGGGGGAAGAAAAATGAGAGTGAAAGAGCAATTGTTAACTTTGAGAGCATATGTACCTGGGAAAAACATTGAAGAAGTAAAAAGGGAATATGGATTATCAAAAATTGTGAAATTAGCATCGAACGAAAATCCATTCGGTTGCTCAGCACGCGTAACAGAAGCGTTAACTTCTTTAGCGAGTCAATATGCTCTTTATCCAGATGGATATGCATTTGAACTTCGGACAAAAGTAGCAGAGCAGTTAGGTGTCAAAGCAGAACAACTGTTATTTGGTAGTGGATTAGATGAAGTCATTCAAATGATTAGCCGTGCATTACTACAAGAAGGAACAAATGTTGTAATGGCCAACCCAACATTCTCGCAATACCATCACCATGCTGTTATTGAAGGAGCAGAAGTTCGTGAAGTACCACTAAAAGATGGCGTTCATGATTTAGATGCGATGTTACAGCAAGTAGATGATAAAACAAAGATTGTATGGATTTGTAACCCGAATAATCCGACAGGTACATATGTAGAGAAACAAAACTTACTTTCATTTCTAGAATCAGTTCCTAAGTCAGCGCTCGTTATTATGGACGAAGCATACTATGAATATGCGGGAGCAGAAGACTATCCGCAAACATTACCACTTCTTGAAAAATATGAAAATCTTATGGTTTTACGTACGTTTTCAAAAGCATATGGTTTAGCTGCTTTTCGTATCGGGTATGCGGTTGGTAATGCGAAGTTAATCGGGCAGCTAGAAGTAGCAAGGTTACCATTTAATACATCGACTGTAGCGCAGGCTGTAGCACTCGCTGCATTAGAAGATCAAGCGTTTTTACAAGAATGCGTGAAAAAGAATGAAGAAGGATTAAATCAATATTACGCATTTTGTAAGGAATATAATGTATTCTATTATCCATCTCAAACAAATTTCATTTTCTTAAAGCTCGGTATTCCTGGTAATGAGGCTTTCGAACGATTAATGAAGAAAGGCTACATTGTTCGTTCTGGTGCTGCATTTGGTATACATGATGGTATTCGTATTACTGTCGGTTTGAAAGAAGAAAATGATGAAATTATAGAATTATTGACAGAGCTTGTAAAAGAGCAAGTAAAGAAAGAAGAAACATACTCTTAAGAGTGTGTGAAGGCTCCTATTATAGGAGTCTTTTTTATTTAAATGACTCGATCCGTGCGTGTTAATAATTAATAAGGGAAGTTATTTGCACGGTAATGAAAGAAAACGGTACAATAGAAAGTAGTAATGCGGTATCGGTGTCATATTCGAATCGTTATCAGTGAAAGTACAAGAAGAAGTATGCTCATTCTAAAGGTTGCGTTCTTACACCTAGTTGCTTATGATAAAGTGAAACTTTAATCAGTGGGATGTTCATCTCCACTGATTATTAGCCCGCATAAATCGGGGGAAATGACCAGAAAATAATATTTGTTAGAATTAAAGGAGACATTTATGCAAAATTTTGAACAAGCTGTTTCATATATTGAAAATGGTGAAGCGGAAAAAGGATTACAATTATTAAAAGAACAATTAAAAATTGCGAATGATGAAGAGAAGTATGATATCGCTCGCTATTATCATACACTTGGATTTATGGATGAAGCGTTAGCAATTACAGAAGATTTGCGTTTATTGTACCCGGAAGAAAGTGAATTCACTGTATTTTTAGCAGAATTATATATTGATCTAGACAAAGAGGATGAAGCAATTGAAGTGCTTCATGATATTCCAGAAAATGATGATTTATATGTTCAATCGTTATTACTTGTTGCGGATTTATTCCAAATGCAAGGTTTCGATGATGTAGCAGAACAAAAACTATTAAAGGCGAAAGAAATGATGCCTGACGAGCCTGTTATTACGTTTGGATTAGCAGAGTTATATAGTAGTAAAGGGGAAGAACAAAAGGCAATCACTTATTATGAGGCGCTATTAGCGGAACATAAAGTAATGGGTGGTGTTGTCATTGCACTTCGCCTCGCAGAAACGTTAAGTGCGATTGGAAATTGGGAAGAAGCGATTTCTTATTATGAAGCAGGTTTAGAGGAACAAAAAGATATCCACTCATTATTTGGATATGCCTTCACATTATATCAAGGTGAAGAATACCAAAGAGCCATTGGTGCTTGGCAAGAATTAAAAGAATTAGATCCGGAGTATGCATCGCTTTACATGTATTTAGCGAAAAGCTATGAAAAAGAAGGAATGCTTCAAGAAAGCTATGAAACACTTCAAGAAGGAATCAAAGTAGATGAGCTTTCTGTACCATTTTATGTAGAATTAGCGAACATTGCGGCGAAATTAGGGAAAATAGCGGAAGCAGAGGAAGTGCTTCAAAAAGCACTTGAGTTAGATCCAGGACATTTAGGTGCAATATTAAAATATGCTTATATCTTAAAGGAACAAGAAAAGTATGAAGAGTTAATTGCAGTTGTAGAGCGTGCGATTGATAGCGGAGAACCAGATACACAACTACTTTGGGATCTTGCGTTTGCAAAAAAACAATTAGAAATGTATTCGGATGCATTAAAACACTATGAAAGTGCATATACTTCTTTTAAGAATCATCCAGACTTCTTGGAAGAGTACGGTTATTTCTTATTGGAAGAAGGTATGCGAAAAGAGGCGAAAGAAGTATTTACTCAGTTAATACAACTAGACCCGACACAAATTCATATTGAAGAATTGTTATATAATTTAGAGGATTTTTCATAAGTTGGAAGGAAACTGAATGCCGCTTCTTGAATCTAAAAAGAAAAGAGAAAGACAGAGGAGGGACTTAATTGCTATGAATACCCCTGTTTCTGTAAACGAGAAGAAGGATTTTGTAAAATGGTTTTTGAATAATTATCAACTGAAACAGCGTGAATGTGTATGGATTTTGAATTATTTAATGAGTCACGACCAATTGATGCATAAAGTCCACTTCGTAGAGCATGCAAAATATTGTCCGCGTGGCTTAGTGATGTCCGCGAATTGTGTAAAAGATACACCGTTTCACTTTTTTAAACAAAATGTCATGACAACGGATGCTGAAAAATCGTTTCATGATATTCGTTTAAATCGAGATGAGGATATTTATATTCAACTCAATTTTAAATCATCATTTCAAAATGCCAATTATGTAGCTGTATTAGAAGAAAACCCGTATTTACCAAAGCATATTGAAGTAAATGAAAAAGATCGTTTACTTGCAGAAAGATTTTTAGAAGAAAGTGTATTTTCTTTTAGAAGAGAACGTCTTTTGAAACAAATTGATGAAGCGCTAGATAAGCAAGATCAGGAAGCGTTTCATAGGTTAACAGCTGAGTTAAAGATGCTATAGAATTCATTTGGATTCATAAAATTTTACAAATTTCAGACTTTTTAAGAAAAACTACCTTAATATAGGTAGTTTTTCTTTTTTTACCTCTTTTAGTATGGTTTAATATATATAAAGTGAAAGTTCTGTCATTTGTAGGTGAGGGGAGGGAAGAAATTTGAAATGGGTTGTAAAAGATGTGGAACAGTTTGAGCAAGCAAGGGAGTATGTAGATACAGGTGTTATACCACTTTTATCAATTTCGGCAGCGAAAGAAATGAAAATGGTAGTAGAACAAGGTGAATTTATCGAATTGTTGAGTATGGAGCTGGAAAGAGAATATAAAGGAAGAGTGCTTTTACTACCTGCATTTACGTATTTAGTAGAAAGCCAAAAAAATGAAAAAGGTCGTTTGCAAGAATGGACAAATCATTTACAAGAGCAAGGTTTTAAGCATATTGCTTATGTTACAAGTGATTTTTCATGGAAAGAAGATATGCAAGAATTACAAGGAGATTTATTTTGGTTCCCTTCATTAGCGTTAGAACAATTTAGTGATCAAGCGAAAAGAGAAGTTATTCATGCGCATATAAAAAATATAATGGTAATGCTAGAAGAAAAATGGGGAAAGTAATAATAAACAGAAAGTTCTTATTATTATGAGTAGTATGATATTGACCTGTGCATGAGCGTATTATATCATGATAGTGTCCTAGTTTTTATTTTTTATATAATTTATCACGAGGGGACAATTTCTGATAGAGGGGGGAAATTTTCGTGAGCGAGAAAGAACATCGTGTGTCAAGAAGACAGTTTTTAAATTACACCCTTACAGGGGTAGGAGGCTTTATGGCAGCGGGTATTTTAATGCCGATGACGCGATTTGCGCTTGATCCGGTGTTAAGAAAAGAAGCGGGAACGGATATGGTTGCTGTTGCACAAGTAAAGGATATTACAACAGAGCCGAAACGTTTCGACTTTAAGGTGAAGCAGGTTGATGGTTGGTACAAGTCCGAAGAGCCAAAATCAGCTTGGGTTCATAAAGATGAAAGCGGAGACATTGTGGCGTTCTCTCCAGTATGTAAACATTTAGGATGTACAGTGAACTGGAATTCGGACAAAGCACATCCGAATCAATTCTTTTGTCCATGTCACGGGGGCCGTTACACAAAAGACGGGATGAACATTAAAGGCACGCCGCCCCTTGCTCCACTTGATGTGTACGAATCTAAAGTGAAAGATGGAACGCTGTATTTAGGAAAAGCGAAGCCAAGAGGGGGTGCAAAGTAGATGCTAAATAAAATTTATGATTGGGTAGATGAAAGGTTAGATATTACACCAATATGGCGTGATATTGCTGATCATGAAGTACCTGAACATGTAAACCCAGCACATCACTTTTCTGCATTCGTTTATTGCTTTGGAGGACTGACCTTTTTCGTTACTGTAATTCAAATTTTATCTGGAATGTTTTTGACGATGTATTATGTGCCTGATATTAAAAATGCTTGGGAATCGGTTTATTATTTACAAAATGAAGTTGCATATGGGCAAATTGTTCGTGGTATGCACCACTGGGGTGCTAGTCTCGTCATTGTAATGATGTTTTTACATACACTTAGAGTTTTCTTCCAGGGTGCGTATAAAAAGCCTCGTGAGCTAAACTGGATTGTTGGTGTTCTTATTTTCTTTGTTATGCTAGGTCTTGGATTTACTGGATATTTATTACCGTGGGATATGAAAGCTTTATTTGCTACGAAAGTAGGGATTCAAATTGCAGAGCAAACGCCGCTCATTGGTCCTTATATTAAAACATTACTCGCTGGTCATTCCGAAATTGTTGGCGCTCAAACATTAACTCGCTTCTTTGCTATTCACGTCTTCTTCTTACCAGCAGCACTTCTAGGTTTAATGGCCTTCCACTTCATCATGATTCGCAAACAAGGTATTTCAGGTCCACTATAAGAGATTGCTAAATTAAAGGGGAAAGAACTAAAGGAGGGAGATTATGCATCGCGGCAAAGGGATGAAGTTTGTAGGAGATTCTCGGGTACCGGTAGCTCGGAAACCAAATATTCCAAAAGACTATTCTGAATACCCAGGAAAAACAGAAGCATTTTGGCCGAACTTCTTGTTAAAAGAATGGATGGTTGGTGCAGTTTTTTTAATCGGTTATTTATGTTTAACAGTGGCGCATCCGTCACCACTTGAGAGAATGGCGGATCCAACTGATGCCGGATATATACCACTTCCAGATTGGTATTTCTTATTCTTGTATCAGTTATTAAAGTATTCTTATGCTTCTGGTTCATTCAC
Organism: Bacillus cereus group sp. BfR-BA-01309; assembly: GCF_022664315.1. Taxonomy (NCBI): domain Bacteria; kingdom Bacillati; phylum Bacillota; class Bacilli; order Caryophanales; family Bacillaceae; genus Bacillus; species Bacillus cereus group sp. BfR-BA-01309. Next base: position 122,402 of record NZ_JAKUHE010000005.1, on the reverse strand, counting down.
TGTAATTGGAGCGTTTATTATGCCAGGGATTGCGTTTGGTGCATTACTGTTAGCTCCATTTCTTGATCGAGGACCAGAAAGACGCCCGTTAAAGCGTCCTGTAGCAACTGGATTTATGCTTTTAGCAATTGCATCGATTATCTTTTTAACTTGGGAATCTGTAGCGCACCACGACTGGGAAGCTGCAAAAAAACAAGGAGCAATTGTAAAAACAGCACCAGTTGATAAAAATGATGACGGCTATAAATTAATGCAAAAAAATACTTGTTTAACATGTCATGGTGACAATTTACAGGGCGGGGCAGCAGCGCCTGCACTGCAAAACTTAACTTTAAAGCCAGAAGAAATTGCTAAAATTGCGAAAGAAGGAAAAGGTTCAATGCCTAAAGGTGTATTTAAAGGTACAGATGAGGAACTGAAGAAACTTTCGGAATTCGTTGCAAAGTATAATAAAAAATAATAAAAAGCTGACTACAAAAAATTGTAGTCAGCTTTTTATTTTGATGAAAGAAAGTTTACTATATAATAGAGTAGAGTTTGAGGAAAGAATGACTTTGTTTGAAAGGTGTTGGACATACAGCTTGGTTTACTTGTATGCAATGTTAAGACAACGCTCTGTATTATTATTTTTATTAGTTGTTAACATATTAGGTACAATATACGGATTTATATGGTATGGAAATCAATTAAAAGAAACTTCACCTATATTTTGGCCGTTTGTACCTGATAGCCCGATGGCGAGTCTCTTTTTTGTCTTTGTTTTATTTGCTTTTTTAATAAAGAGAAATTGGGGATTAATAGAGGCACTAGCAATTGTTACTTTAATAAAATATGGTATATGGGCTGTTGTTGTAAATGCAATTATGATCTATGTAAAAGGTCCTATTGGTGTTATGGGGTATATGTTAATGCTTTCGCATTTTGCGATGGCAGTACAAGGATTGTTATATGCACCGTTTTACCGTATAAAAAAATGGCATTTTGCGGTAGCAGCTATATGGACATTACATAATGATGCAATTGATTATTTATTTTGGCAAATGCCGAGATATGGAATTATGCATTTGTTTGTAGAAGAAATTGGTTATTTTACGTTCTGGCTGAGCATCGCTACACTATGTATTACATATTATTCTTGCTTGCGTGAGAACCGAAAACAGTTTTCTTTATGATAGTTAGAATACGTAGGGGGAGAAAATGAAGAAAAATAAGAGTGGTACAAAAATATGGGATCGATTGGTTACGATAGCTGTTTCATACAGCATAGCATTTTCTATATTTGCACTCGCGACAACGGCGGTTGTATACGGAAAATGGCTGTATTATTTTGAGATTGATTTTTTAAACATTCCAGATTTAGCGGATATGACGAAGGATGATATTAAAAGAAATTATGATGTGCTTATCACCTATTTATCACCGTTTTATGACGGGGCATTGCAGTTGCCAACATTAGATATGTCTACAAATGGCCGTATTCATTTTGTAGATGTTAAAAATATTTTAGTAAAGATTCAATATGTGATGTATGCGACAATTATGATTGTTATAATAGGCGGGATTTATTTATTAAAAAAGAAAAATGAAAAGTTTTTACTGCACGGATCGATTTTAACAATTATCTTTCCGATTGCGCTGATGTTACCGATTGCTATTAATTTTGAAAAAAGTTTTGTGTTATTCCATAAGCTTTTATTCAGTAATGATTATTGGATGTTTGATATTGAAACAGATCCGATTATATTAATGCTACCAGAAGAATTCTTTATGCATGCAGCGTGTGCTATTTTATTATTTATTTTATGTGGTAGCATACTTTGTTATAGCTTGTATAGATATTTCGTAAAAAAGAAAAGAGTTTCAAAGGAAAAATTCTCTGCTTAAAGAGAATTTTTTTGTTTGTAAAACGATAATATATTTTTCGGTTCAGTTCTGTTCTATTCTTGTCCAAATTAACATATTTTGTACTAGTAGTTATAGGGGGGACCGTGATGAAGAGAACATTAATTGGATTGATAGCATTTCTAATTATAATGTTTCCGTTACGTATATATGCTGAAGAGTGGAGTGAACTAACAGGGTTGTTAGACGACTCATTACAATTAGTGAAGCGTAATGAAGATGAAAAAGCAGTACAAGTATTACAACATTTCTCGGAGCAGTTTGTCATAAAGGGAAATGAAAAGAAGCAAGAAGTAACGCCAGATCAAGTTAGAGTTATTTCTTTAGCTTACGACAGGGCGAAACAATCGCTCGCGGAAACCGATTTAAGTAAACAAGTTAAAATTGATAATGTGTTAGCCCTGCAGCTCGCTGTTGATGCGCAAGTGTCGAAATATCAACCACTTTGGATGGAAAGAGAAACAAAAGTAATGGGTGCCTTTTCACAAATGGAAAAAGCGATGAAAAAAGAAGATACGGGACAGTTTCAACAAACGTTAAACACATTTTTACATGAATTTAATATTATTTATCCAAGCTTAATGATTGCTTTGCCAGAAAACGAAGTGCAGCGTGTAAATGCCCATTTATCTTATTTAGATGAATTTCGTAACGTTATGTTAAAAACGAAAGGTGGGCAAATGCAATTAGGAATCATTAAAGGGGATTTGCAAAAAATATTTCACACAGTAAAAAAAGATGAAATTGCACCCTCGCTCATTTGGTTTATGACAATTACTGGAGGTCTTATTTTATTCACATTAACTTATGTTGGGTGGAGAAAGTATAAAGGAGAGAGAGAAAAAAGAAAAAGTAATGTACACTCTAAAAATAGATAATACAATAAATAAAGATACGGATTGTAAGGTTTATTCATTGACAATGATGGCAGAAGAAAATAGAATGAGAAGTACTATAATTAAAACTTCAATGGAGGTTCATGATGTTTTATTTAATTTACTTCGCGATCATAATGATCATACCGTTGTATGCACAGTCAAGAGTACGTAGTGCTTATAGCAAGTATTCACAAGTTTATTCAACATCAGGTATGACAGGAGCGGAAGTGGCTCGAAAAATTTTAGATGAAAATGGATTATACAACGTAGCTGTAGAAGAAACACCAGGTCATTTATCAGACCATTATGATCCAACTGCCAAAACAGTTCGATTATCAACAGATAACTATTACGGTCATTCAGTTGCTGGTACAGCAGTTGCAGCACACGAAGTAGGACACGCAATTCAAGATGCAAAAGATTATAACTTTATGCGTATTCGTCATTCGTTAGTGCCTGTGGCGAATTTTGGATCGAATATATCATGGGTATTTATTATGATTGGTATATTTGCGACAATGTCAAAACTATTGTTATTAGGAATTATTTTAATGGCAGCAGGTGTTGTGTTCCAACTCGTTACATTACCAGTTGAGTTTGATGCATCAAAGCGTGCAATGCAACAAATTGAAGCGTTAGGTATCGTATCAACAGATGAATATGGCCAAGCTCGTAAAGTATTAAATGCGGCAGCATTAACATATGTAGCAGCTGCAGCTGTAGCGGTATTTGAATTATTACGTCTCGTATTAATGTATACTGGTATGCAGCGTAGCGACGACTAAAGACTATCATTTGATAGTCTTTTTTGTTTTGTGGATTGAATTATATAATGGATTGTAAATAGAAATAATAGAAGTAATGCGGAAAGGTGGTGAGGGAAATGAAATATCCAAGCCATTTAGTAAAACAAGTGAAAGAAAGTAGTGCTTCTTATCAGTTAGAAGGCTTTTTAAGTGGACAAGGTCCTGAAAATCCAAAATTTATGTTGCTAGGAGAAGCGCCTGGTGAAACAGAAATTCATAATGGGATTCCATTTAGCGGAAGAGCGGGAAAACAGTTAATGGAGTTTTTAGAACGGATTCACGTTACAAGGGAGGAAGTTTATATTACGAGCACAGTTCGGAGTAGACCTTATAAGTGGCGAGAGAAAAAAGAACGAAATGGTGAAATCATACAGAAAAAGTATAATAGAACACCAAATCAAGGAGAAATACTTGCCCATGCCCCTTTGTTAGATTATGAATTAGAGAACATAAACCCGAAGCTTATCGTTACGCTTGGAAATATCGGCCTTCAACGTTTAACAGGAAAAAATACAAAAATCACAGATGTGCACGGGCAATTATTAAAACAGCCTATTCAAAAATTAAAGGACATGCAAAGTGCAGAGTTTACATGGTCAGAGGAAGAATATCATATTTTCCCGACTTTTCATCCTGCCTCCATTTTTTATAATCGGAGTTTATTGGAGCTTATTTATGAGGATTTAGAGAAACTTAAAAAATATGTAATAAAAAACTAGAAAAGCTAGAGAGCTTTTCTAGTTGCATTTATGTATGTAACGGATTTTTATTTTCATCTAATGTAAAACCTTCACCAACTACATCATGTACATCACTTACAGCAACAAAGGCATGAGGATCTACAGAAGTAATAATATTTTTTAATTTCACGATTTCATTTTTAGCAACAACGCAATATAATACGTTCCGTTCCACTTTTGTATACGATCCAACAGCTTTTAAAAAAGTAGCTCCGCGTTCCATATCAGATAAAATTTTGGCAGCAATTTCATCATTTTTATCTGAGATAATAGTTGCTCCTTTTGCCGCATAGGCTCCTTCTTGCATAAAATCAATGACTTTCGCCCCGATAAAAACAGCAACTAACGTATACATGCCTTCGCGGTATGATAAATAGGTAAGAATCGAGACGATAATGACGATAGCATCAAACATAAACATCGTTTTCCCCATACTCCAGCCAACGTATTTATGAGCGAGTCTCGCGATAATATCTACACCGCCGGTAGTCCCGCCGTATTTAAATATTATCCCAAGACCGATACCGATAAATGCCCCGGCGAATAAAGCCGCGAGTGTCATATCATTTTGTAAGTTTAAATGTAAGTTGAGAACGTCGTAACGTTGAAAAATCCATAGAAATAAAGATACGCTAAAGGTGCCGATTAGTGTATAGATAAATGTTGTTTTTCCGAGTAACTTCCAACCGATGAAAAATATAGGGATATTTAAAATTAAGTTTGAGTAAGAAGGATCAAACTTAAATAGAAAATACAATAATAGTGTAATACCGGTAAATCCACCTTCTGCTAGGTGATTTTCAATATTGATATTCACAATACCGAAAGAAAAAATAGCGGAACCGATTAAAATAAAAATGATATTTCGAATCTTCAAATTTGATGTCATATAGAAATCCCCCTAATTATGTAGATTGCATTGCTCCGCTGATACGGTAAAACATAATGATAAGTAATTTCTAGTTGTTAGTAAAAATAGTGCAGGCTATAAAAAAACGATTGGTTCGGGCTAATCTTTTGCAAAAACCGCAAAAGAAAGTTTCACTTCATTATAGTCTATCCAAAAAAGGGTCGCAAATAGGTGTTTAACAGGGAATAATATTTGTCAAATCGCGATGAATTGGCTAACATGAAAGAGGAAGGATTAGAGGTGAATTGTATGGAAGCGAAAACGATGAAGGATATGCAGAAAGAAGTAGATGCATATATTGGTCAGTTTAAAGAAGGTTATTTCAGTCCACTTGCAATGATGGCTCGTTTAACGGAAGAAATGGGGGAGCTTGCAAGAGAGGTTAATCATTATTATGGTGAGAAACCGAAGAAAACAACTGAAAAAGAACGTAGTATTGAAGAAGAGCTTGGAGATGTATTATTTGTTATGATTTGTATGGCAAATAGTTTAAATATTGATTTAGAAACAGCACATAACATTGTAATGAATAAATTTAATACTCGCGATAAAGATCGCTGGACACGTATTGATGAGGGAGAGAAAGAATAATGAAAGAAATTAAAGTAATTATCGCTGGACCAAGAGGACGTATGGGACATGAAGCAGTCCTTCTTATGGAAAGAACTGAACATTTTAATTTAGTAGCAGCAGTAGATTATAAGCATGGCGGAGAGAAAATTTCTGATTTACCAGGCATGCCAGCGCTAAATGCACCTATTTACGCAGATTTACATACTTGTTTAGAAGAAGTAGAAGCTGATGTGTTGTTAGATTTAACAACGCCAGAAGTTGGGAAACAACACGTTACACTAGCAGTTGAGCGTGGACTTCGATCTGTTATTGGTACAACTGGATTTACAGAAGAAGAACTAAAGCAATTAACAGAGACTGCAAAAGAAAAAGCAGTAGGAACAATTATCGCTCCAAACTTTGCAATTGGTGCAGTTCTAATGATGAAATTCTCACAAATGGCAGCGAAGTATTTCCAAGATGTTGAAGTAATTGAATTGCATCATGATCAAAAGTTAGATGCGCCATCTGGTACAGCGGTAAAAACAGTAGAATTAATTCGTCAAAACCGTGAATCAAAGCAGCAAGGTCATCCAAATGAAGTAGAGCAACTAGAAGGAGCTCGTGGTGCAAATGTAGACGGCATTCACATTCATAGTGTACGTTTACCAGGACTTATTGCACACCAAGAAGTAATGTTTGGTGGAGATGGACAAATGTTAACGGTTCGCCATGATTCATTCAATCGTGCATCATTTATGTCGGGTGTAAAACTATCAATTGATACAGTAATGAATCTAGATCATCTTGTGTACGGTTTAGAAAATATTATCGACTAAAGGGGAGACAACGGATGAAAATTGCCTTAATCGCACATGACAAAAAGAAAAATGACATGGTTTCGTTTGCATACGCATATAAACCAATTTTTGAACAACATGAATTATTTGCAACAGGAACGACAGGACTTCGTATTATGGAAGCGACCGGTTTAGTTGTAACAAGGTTTCAATCGGGTCCTCTTGGTGGCGATCAAGAAATTGGTGCAATGATTGCAAAAAATGATATGGATATGGTGATTTTTTTCCGGGATCCACTAACTGCTCAGCCGCATGAACCAGATGTAAATGCATTGCTTCGTCTATGTGATGTATATGCGATTCCACTTGCAACGAATATGGCAAGTGCTGAAATGTTAATGCACGCATTAGAGCGAGGAGATTTAGATTACCGCAAGTTAAGAAAATGAGGGGAACAATTATGAGTGGATTACATATATTAGCGTTTGGTGCTCATGCCGATGATGTTGAAATCGGCATGGCTGGTACCATTGCTAAATATACGAAACAAGGGTATGAAGCAGGTATTTGTGATTTAACAGAAGCTGATCTTTCTTCTAATGGAACGATAGAGTTGAGAAAAGAAGAAGCAAAGGCGGCAGCTCGTATAATGGGAGTAAAAACGAGACTGAATTTAGCGATGCCAGACCGTGGTTTGTATATGAAAGAAGAGTATATACGTGAAATTGTAAAGGTGATTCGTACATATAAACCAAAACTAGTTTTTGCACCGTATTATGAAGATCGTCATCCAGATCATGCAAATTGTGCAAAACTTGTGGAAGAAGCTATTTTTTCAGCGGGAATTCGTAAATATATGCCAGAGGTTCCACCACATCGTGTAGAGTCTTTTTATCATTATATGATTAATGGTTTTCATAAACCGAATTTTTGTATAGATATAAGTGAGTACCTTTCTATAAAAGTGGAAGCATTAGAAGCATATGAAAGTCAGTTTTCAACAGGGAGCGATGGTGTGAAAACGCCGTTAACAGAAGGTTATGTTGAAACTGTGGTTGCTCGTGAGAAAATGTTTGGAAAAGAAGTTGGAGTTTTATATGCCGAGGGATTTATGAGTAAGAAACCGGTTTTATTACATGCTGATTTAATAGGGGGATGTAAATGAAATTAAAAATAGGTATTACATGTTATCCTTCTGTAGGTGGTTCTGGAGTTGTTGGAACAGAATTAGGAAAGCAATTAGCGGAACGCGGGCATGAAATTCATTTTATTACATCGGGTTTACCATTCCGGTTAAACAAAGTGTATCCAAACATTTATTTTCATGAAGTGACGGTAAATCAATACTCTGTATTTCAATATCCACCATACGATTTAGCATTAGCGAGTAAAATGGCAGAAGTTGCACAAAGAGAAAACTTAGACATTTTACATGTGCATTACGCAATACCACATGCAATTTGTGCTTATTTAGCAAAACAAATGATTGGAGAGCGTATTAAAATTGTTACAACCTTACATGGAACAGATATTACTGTGTTAGGTTCCGACCCTTCGCTAAATAATTTAATTCGTTTTGGTATTGAGCAATCTGATGTTGTGACGGCTGTCTCGCATTCATTAATTAACGAAACGCATGAGCTTGTAAAACCAAATAAAGACATTCAAACGGTGTATAACTTTATAGACGAACGTGTATATTTCAAGCGTGATATGTCTCAATTAAAGAAAGAATACGGTATAAGTGAGAGTGAAAAGATATTAATTCACATTTCAAATTTCCGTAAAGTGAAACGCGTGCAAGATGTTGTTCAGGCATTTGCTAAAATTGTTACAGAAGTAGATGCGAAGTTGCTTCTTGTTGGAGATGGACCAGAATTTTGCACGATTTTACAGTTAGTGAAAAATCTACATATTGAAGAGCGCGTCTTATTCTTAGGGAAGCAAGATAATGTTGCAGAGCTACTTGCGATGAGTGATTTAATGTTGCTTCTATCAGAGAAGGAAAGTTTTGGTCTTGTTTTATTAGAAGCGATGGCGTGTGGTGTACCTTGTATCGGAACAAGGGTTGGAGGTATTCCAGAAGTCATTCAACATGGTGAAACAGGATATTTATGTGAAGTTGGCAATCCAGCAGGAGTGGCAAATCAAGCCATTCAGCTATTAAAGGATGAAGAACTTCACCGTAATATGGGAGAGCGAGCAAGAGCAAGTGTTTACGAGCAGTTTCGCTCTGAAAAAATCGTCTCACAATATGAAACGATTTACTATGATGTGCTAAGGGATGACAAAAATGAAAAGATTTAAAAAAGCTAGTTCTATTATTGAGACCTTAAAGCAACAAGGACATGAGGCCTACTTTGTCGGTGGAAGCGTACGAGATCTTATTATCGATAGGCCGATTGGAGATATTGATATTGCGACATCTGCTTTACCAGAAGAAGTGATGGCTATATTTCCAAGACATGTTCCTGTTGGTCTTGAGCATGGAACTGTAATTGTGGTAGAAAATGGTGAACCTTATGAGGTAACCACTTTTCGAACAGAGAGCGAATATGAAGATTTTCGAAGACCTAGTAGTGTTCAATTTGTTCGTTCATTAGAAGAGGATTTAAAACGTCGTGATTTCACAATGAATGCAATTGCGATGACAGAAGAAGGCGAAATGGTTGATTTATTTGCTGGACAGGAAGCGATTCAAAAGAGAGAAATTGTGACAGTTGGCAATGCTGCGGATCGTTTTCAAGAAGACGCCCTGCGAATGATGCGTGGTATTCGTTTCGTAAGTACGTTAGGCTTTTCTTTAGAAATGAAAACGAAACAAGCAATTGAAACATATGGACATTTACTGGAACATATTGCAATTGAGCGAATTACAGTGGAATTTGAGAAACTGTTAACTGGTACATATTGCGTGAAGGGCTTGCAAGAATTAGTAGAAACGAAGCTATTTTCTCATCTGCCATATTTACAAATGTCAGATGAGAGATTATTAAAAGCTACGCAGTATAACTGGGATTCTTTTGAAACGGACATTGAGGCATGGGCATTCTTCTTATATTGTATCGGAGAAGAGCATCCATCTGTCTTTTTACGTCAATGGAAGTTTTCGAATAAAAAAATAAAAGATATCGTCGCAGTTTTATTAGCAATTCGTACGAGAAAGGAGAAGGATTGGGATACAGTCCTTCTTTATAAAACGGGACTTCATATCGCTGAAATGGCAGAAAGAGTATATGAAGCGATGATTGAAAGCTATGATCATACATCTGTTAAACGAGTAAAAATGTTGTTTGAAGCATTGCCAATCAAGAGTCGTCAAGAAATGAATGTGACTGGGAATGATTTATTAAACTGGGCAAATAAAAAGCCCGGTCCGTGGGTTGCTGAAATAATTCAAAAAATTGAGGAAGCAATCGTACAAGGAAACGTAGTTAATGAGAAAGAGTGTATAAGGGAGTGGCTGCAAGAATGCAATCTACTATAAGAAAGCAGTTATTGCAAGTTTTTTCGGAAGCGGATGGCGCGTTTGTATCTGGCCAAACGATTAGTGATAAACTTGGTTGTTCAAGAACCGCTGTGTGGAAACATATGGAGGACCTTCGGAATGAGGGATATGAACTTGAAGCTGTGCGTCGATTAGGTTATCGCATTGCGGGTAAGCCAGACAAAGTAACTGCTAATGAAATTCAGTTAGGGTTACAAACGAAACATATTGGTAGAACGGTATATTTTGAAGAATCTGTTGAATCTACGCAGCACATTGCAGCAAAACTTGCTTATGAAGGCGCAGAAGAAGGAACCATTGTTGTGGCAGAAGAACAAACGTCGGGCAGAGGTCGTTTAAGTAGGAAATGGTATTCACCAAAAGGAACAGGAATTTGGATGAGTATTATTTTACGTCCATCAATCCCGGTTCATCATGCACCACAACTTACTTTGTTAGCGGCTGTTAGCGTTGCACAAGCAATTGAAAAGTGCACGGGTGTAAACGTAGGAATAAAATGGCCAAATGATATTTTAATTCAAGGTAAAAAGGCTGTAGGTATATTAACAGAAATGCAGGCGGATCCTGATAAAATTAATGCTGTCATTATGGGTATTGGTATTAATGCGAATCAAAAGCAAGAACATTTTGATGAGGAAATTCAGCATATTGCTACTTCTTTAGCGATTGAGTCCGGTAAGCCAATTGTTCGTGCAGAGCTTATGCAACAAATCTTTTTACAACTAGAAAAATTATATGAAGAGTATTTACAAAATGGTTTCTCTGTTATTAAAATTCTTTGGGAAAGTTACGCTGTTAGCATCGGGAAAGAAATTACCGCTCGAACGATGAGAGAGACAATTATAGGGGTAGCAAAAGGAATTACAGAGGATGGTGTATTACTTCTGGAGGATCATGAAGGGAAAGTACATCACATTCATTCTGCGGATATCGAAATTAAGTAAAAGAAGTTCCTTTTTGGAACTTCTTTTTATCCCGCTTTAATGGGCAGTAAGACCCCCACCTCAAAATGCAGCGAAAGCAAAGAAGTTAGGTGGGGGATCAACTGCCCATAAAAGTCCGATTGGTTCAACTAATAATCAGTGGGGGATGAAGAAAACCCCCACTGATTAAAGTTTCACTTTATTTGACTATTACTTTGCCTTCCATTCCTTTAAGAAGATGGTACCGGCATATTAATTCATATGTACCAGTATTTTTAGGTTTCACGGTAATATTTTTTTCTTTTCCTGACTCGACTACGACGTCAATGCCAAGTTTTTTCACTGTAAAGGTGTGCTCATTTTTACCTTTGTTTTTTAATAACAATGTTGTTGACTCTTCAATTGGAATCGTGATGACGTTTGGCTGAAAGTAATCATCGTTTAATTCAACTTCAATTACTTTCGTTGAATCGATAGGTTGTGTTACGACGTTAACTGAGGCAAATGCATGGAAGGAGCTAAAAGTTATCATCCCTGCAATCATCACAGGCAGAACGGTGAATCGAAATAACCATTTGTTCATAGACATTCGCAATTCTCCTTTTGTTAAGTATGTTCTTCCATTAACCTGCATCATTAGTTTAAGAGTTATACGGGGCTTAAACAAAGGTTTACCTTTCTATGATTGAGTTATTTATAAAAATTTCACATACCGTAATGAGAATAAAAAATTATTTTTTCGAAAAAATGTAGTAATTCCTTTTTGGAGTTTGCTATAATTAGTTCGAATGTGGGCAGTATCAGAGCGAACTGCACCATGATTCGAAGCAATCCGAAAAAATAATAACTTGGATTCTGCCTTGATCCAATAATGGACTGGGACAGAGGGATGAATAATGCCGACTAACACACAACCCTTCTGCCCTTTTATGGCCAGAGGGGTTTTTTATATGATTTCGGCCATCTCCTCTCTCCTGCATAAAGGAGGAGTAGTTTTTGAAAACAAAAACAGATTTTTTGAAGATGAAAGAGCAAGGTGAGCCGATTACGATGCTAACGGCGTATGATTATCCATCTGCTAAATTAGCAGAAGAAGCTGAAGTTGATATGATTCTAGTTGGAGATTCCCTTGGGATGGTGGTGCTCGGATACGATTCAACAGTACCTGTAACAGTAGAGGATATGATTCATCATACGAAAGCTGTACGCCGAGGAGCGAAAGAGACGTTTATTGTAACTGATATGCCATTTATGTCGTATCATGTGTCGCCTCAAGATACGATGGTGAATGCACGCCGCATTGTTCAAGAGAGTGGTGCTCATGCACTGAAGGTAGAAGGTGCAGGGGAAGTAGTATCAACAATTCATTACTTGACGAACGCGGGAATTCCTGTCGTGGCGCACTTAGGCTTAACTCCTCAATCTGTAGGAGTACTAGGTGGGTATAAAGTACAAGGAAAAGATGCTGAAAGTGCAAAAAAATTAATAGAAGATGCGAAGAGATGTGAGGAAGCTGGTGCGATAGCGCTTGTGCTAGAATGTGTGCCAATGCAATTAGCAGAATTAATTTCGAAGCAACTAACAATTCCAACGATTGGAATTGGAGCAGGGAAAAAAGTAGATGGGCAAGTACTTGTTTATCATGATCTTATCTCATACGGTGTAAATCGTGTTCCGAAATTTGTGAAGCAATATACGTCTGTTCAAGAGGAGATTGTGCGGGGGATTTCACAATACGTTACGGAAGTAAAGACAGGGCAATTTCCAGAAGAAAAACATTCATTCACAATGAAAGAGGAAGAATGCTTAGCGTTATACGGAGGAAAACAATAATGAAAATTGTAACTACAGTGCAAGAGATGCAGCAAATTACAAACGAACTGCATGCAAGTGGAAAAAGTATTGGTTTTGTTCCAACGATGGGTTATTTACATGAAGGTCATGCGACTTTATTACGTAAGGCAAGAGCAGAAAATGAAATTGTAGTTTTAAGCGTGTTTGTCAATCCGCTACAGTTTGGCCCGAATGAAGATTTAGATCGATACCCTCGTGATATTGATAGAGATGAAAATGTAGCAAAAGAAAACGGTGTAGATTATTTATTTTATCCGAGTGTAGAAGAAATGTATCCAGCAGAGCAAACGACAACAGTAGCAGTTGTGAAGCGTACCGATGTATTATGTGGCAAACAAAGACCTGGTCATTTTGCTGGAGTTGCGACTGTGCTAATGAAACTATTTAATATTACATTGCCAACGCGTGCTTATTTCGGTATGAAAGATGCACAGCAAGTTGCTGTCATTGAAGGATTTGTCTCTGATTTTAATATTCCGGTTACGATCGTACCAGTGGATATTGTAAGGGAAGAAGATGGATTAGCGAAAAGTTCTCGTAACGTGTATTTATCACAAGAAGAGCGTGAAGAGGCTCCTCAATTATATCGCAGTCTATGTATAGCGAAAGAAAAAATTGAAGCAGGCGAACGGAATGCAGAAATCATTACAACTCTTGTGAAAGAGTATATTGAGACATATACGAAAGGCACTGTAGATTATGCTGATTTATATGCTTATCCTTCACTACAAGTAATAGATAAAATTGAAGGACGAATCATTTTAGCAATTGCAGTTAAATTTGAGAATGTACGATTAATTGACAATATAACAGTAACGGTTAAATAAGGGGGAGCATCTATGTTTCGCACAATGATGAGAGCGAAGTTACATCGCGCAACAGTAACAGAAGCAAATTTAAACTATGTAGGTAGTATTACAATTGATGAAGATTTAATGGATGCAGTAAATATTGTAGAAAATGAAAAAGTACAAATCGTAAATAACAATAATGGTGCGCGCTTAGAGACATATGTTATTAAGGGCGAACGTGGTAGCGGTGTTGTTTGTTTAAATGGTGCGGCTGCAAGGCTTGTACAGCCAGGGGATAAAGTTATTATCATTTGCTACGGTTTAGTGGCAGAAGGAAATATTCATAAACAAGCGCCGAAAATTGCAGTATTAGACGATGAGAATCAAATTATTGAAATGTTAGGTGCTGAAAAAGCGGGTACGATATTATAAGTAAGAAGGCTATCTCTATTACAGAGATAGCTTTTTTGTGCATCTTTTCATTAAGATGAGATAAAACGTGGTATAGTAACATTATATAATTTTGTGTTTGATAGGTAAGAAATTGAGGTGTTACATATATGAGTAAGCGTTATGTCGTTGTGGATTTAGAGACGACAGGGAACTCCTGGAAGGATGGGAAGGATAAAATTACCCAAATTGCAGCTGTTGTAGTGGAAGATGGAGAGATATTAGAGATTTTCTCATCTTTTATTAATCCGAAGAGAGAGATTCCGCCATTTATTACAGAACTAACAGGGATTGATGAGAGTATGGTTAAGCAAGCCCCGTTATTTCAAGATGTAGCCCCGATGGTTGTTGAGCTATTACAAGGTGCAGCTTTCGTTGCACATAACGTTCACTTTGATTGGAATTTTTTAACGGAAGAATTAAGGCAGGCTGGATATACAGAAGTACATTGTCCTAAAGTTGATACAGTTGAGTTGGCGCAAATTCTTTTGCCGACGGCTGATAGTTATAAATTACGTGATTTAGCTAAACAACATGAACTAGAGCACGATCAACCGCATCGTGCGGATAGTGATGCTCTTGCAACAGCGGAATTGTTTTTACAATTTTTAAATGAAATTGAAAAGTTACCACTTGTCACCTTGCAATCGCTCTACGAATTAAGTGATGTTTTTCAAAGTGATATAGCGGATGTACTTTCTGAAAATATTTTAAAGAAAATGATGCATGGTAAAAAAGCGGCAGAGGGGTATGAAGTGTATCGAAATATTGCGCTTCGAAAGCGTAATTATTCTTTAAATCTCAGTGAAACATGTTCATCTAAATTTGATGCTTTCTTGCATAAGACAATCGATAAACTTGAAGTGAATATGCCAAAGTTTGAAAAAAGAGAAAGCCAACAGATTATGATGAAGGAAATATATACAGCACTAAGAGATTCTAGATTTTCACTAATTGAGGCAGGAACAGGAACAGGTAAGACTCTTGCATATTTACTTCCAAGTATTTATTTTGCAACGAAAAAAGAAGAACCTGTCATCATTAGTACCCACACAGTACAATTGCAACAACAAATTTTAGAAAAAGAAATTCCATTATTACAGAAAATAATGCCATTTTCATTTGAAGTAGCTCTTTTGAAAGGAAGAAAGCATTATCTTTGTCTACATAAATTTGAATATGCTTTGCAAGAGGAAGAGAAAAATTATGATATGGCGCTCACAAAGGCAAAAATTTTGGTGTGGTTATTGCAAACAGAAACTGGCGATCGTGATGAGTTAAATATTCCTGAGGGCGGAAAGTTACTTTGGAACCGTATTTGTAGTGATGTACATAGTCCAGGCGGGATGCAAAGCAATTGGTATAGCCGTTGTTTTTATCAACGAGCAAAGAATAAAGCATTATTTGCAGATATCGTTATTACAAATCATGCGTTATTATTTCAAGATTTTTCAAGTGAAGAACCACTTTTTGCTTCATGTGAACATATTATCTTTGATGAAGCTCATCATATTGAGGAAGCGGCGAGTAGAACATTAGGTGAACAGTTCTCCTGTATGTATTTCCAGCTAGTTTTATCTCGACTTGGTACGCTAGAAACAGATGATGTACTTTCTAAAGTATATAAAATGATGAAAAAATCAGAGCAAGCCTCTCGTTCAACTTTCCGTATGGTGAGTCATAGTTTAAAGGAATTGAAATTTGATGCGGATGAGCTATTCCAAATGTTACGTGCTTTCATCTTTAAACAAACAAAGCAGGAACAAGGGATAAGCAATATGCCACTCATTTATCGATATAACACGGAAGTAGAGAAAGGTAAGTTATGGGATAGCATTACTGAGTTAACGAATCGTTTTGTATACGATGTAAGAAAATTGTTGACTACACTTGAGAAGCAAGTTGACATATTGCAAAGTAAATTAGAATGGGAGATGCATGTTGTTACAGGTGAATTTATGCATTTAATTGAGTTGTTGAGAAAGATGGAACAATCTTTACAATTACTCATTTTAGAAAAAAATTCATACGTGACATGGATGGAGACTGAAACGAAGGGAACAATTCATTCAACGGTTTTATATGCACAGCCTGTTCATATTGGTGAAAGATTTGCGGATGAATTTTTAACACAAAAAAAGAGTGTTATTTTTACATCAGCAACGTTAACAGTAAATGATTCATTTGACTATATAAAAGAGGAGCTAGGTTTACATGATTTTGCTCCAAATACATTACAGGTCCCGTCACCATTCCGTTTTGAAGAACAAATGAAATTAATGGTTTCAACAGATGTGCCGTTTATTAAGCAAGCAAGTAATGAAGAATATATTGAATCTGTGTCGGCACATATTGCAAAAATAGCGAAAGCTACAAAAGGTAGAATGCTCGTTTTATTCACTTCGTATGAAATGTTGAAAGAAGCGTATACGAATTTGAAAAATGATGAGGAATTAGAAGGTTATTTATTATTAACGCAAAGTGTGAATAATAAGAGCCGAAGTCGTCTCATTCGAAAATTTCAAGAGTTCGACAAATCGATTTTGTTAGGAACAAGTAGTTTTTGGGAAGGGATAGATATACCTGGAGATGCCCTTAGTTGTCTTGTTATTGTCCGGCTTCCCTTTACGCCTCCTCATCAACCGATGATGGAAGCAAAAGGAGAGTGGTTAAAAAATCAAGGAGAAGACGTATTTGCTAAGTTAGCACTCCCGCAAGCAATCTTGCGTTTCAAACAAGGATTTGGTCGTCTGATTAGAACAAGCACAGATACCGGAACGGTATTTGTATTAGATCGTCGTTTGACAAGCGCTTCTTATGGGAAACGTTTTTTACAATCAATCCCAACTGTCCCGCTTTATGAAGGCCCTTTAGAAGAATTGTTAGAACAATTAAACGAACGGCCAACTGAATAAAATTGGAAGAAAAATACGCCTGAAGTACATTTAAACTTCAGGCGTAAAAAATGTGGGTAGGAGGAATTTTATTTTTCTTACTTCTTGTATACAAAATGTATTGGTTTTCGACTTGAAACCTTTTTTTGCAGTACATGTCCTGCTATAATAGATGGGTGATGAAGCAGGGGTTGTAAAGAATGTACTCTTATTGTAACCGCATTGCGTTCTTCTATAATTAGAAATTTTTGTGTAACGGAGGAGTTTTTTCATGGATAAGAAAATCGAAGTCCTATCAACGACGCGTCTTAAATATACGTCTGACTTATATAAAGTCGTTGATAGTTTAAATCGTACGTTAAAAGAGCAGGACCTCATGTTCGGATTAGCATTAGACGAAAAAGACAAAGAAACAGCTGTATTTACGATTTACAGAACGTAGTGATACAATGAAAAAGTGGATCTTTGCAATCGTTATCGTAATCGTTGCTAGCGGAATATATGGGGCGTATGTTTATAATAAAGCAATGGAAAAGAAAATCCCTAAAGAGGAAAAATCTGTAGAAATTGCAAAAGAAAAGGCAAAGCTTACAAAAGTAAAATCTGTTGATTATTATAATGGAAATTCTTCATATACAGTCGTACAAGGTGTAGACGAAAAAGGAGAACAAATTATTGTTTGGGTGCCTAATAAAAAAGGGAATGTTCTTGTGAAGAAAAAGAGTGAAGGTATTCCTGAAAAAGAAGCTTTGCAAAAGTTGGCTGAACAAGCTACAGGAAAAGGCGATGAGCCGAAGCCAAAGCCAAAAGAAATTATAAAAGTAAAATTAGGTGCTCAAAACGATATTCCGTTGTGGGAAATTACATATATTGATCAGGAAGATCGTTATACGTATTATTATTTAGAGTTTCAAAATGGGGATTATGCTGGTCACTACAGCATTGAAAAATAGATGTAGGGGGAACTACAAATGAAATTAGCAAAGCGAGTAGCTGCTTTAACACCATCTGCAACTTTAGAAATTACAGCAAAGGCACAAGCATTAAAAGCAGAAGGTCATGATGTAATTGGATTAGGGGCAGGAGAACCTGACTTTAATACGCCAGAACATATTATGGATGCTGCACATAAAGCAATGTTAGAAGGACATACGAAGTATACACCGACAGGTGGATTACAAGCGTTAAAACAAGAAATTATGAAAAAGTTTACACGTGATCAAGGAATTGCGTATGATCCATCTGAAATTATTGTATGTAACGGTGCAAAGCATGCATTATACACATTATTCCAAGTATTACTTGATGAAGGAGATGAAGTTATCATCCCAACGCCTTACTGGGTAAGTTATCCTGAACAAGTAAAGCTTGCTGGTGGTAAACCAGTTTATGTAGAAGGTCAGGAAGACAATGAATACAAAATCACAGCGAAGCAGCTGCGTGAGGCAATTACAGAGAAAACGAAAGCAGTTATTATTAATTCACCGAGCAATCCGACAGGAATGATTTATAGCAAAGAGGAATTACAACAGCTTGGAGAAGTATGTTTAGAGCATGATATTTTAATCGTTTCAGATGAAATTTATGAAAAATTAATTTATGGTGGAGCAGAATATACTTCGATTGCCCAGCTTTCTAATGCATTAAAAGAACAAACACTTATTATTAATGGTGTATCTAAATCTCATTCTATGACAGGATGGCGTATTGGATATGCAGCAGGAAATAAGCAGCTTATTAAAGCGATGACGAACTTAGCGAGTCATAGTACGTCAAACCCTACTTCAATCGCTCAATACGGCGCAATCGCGGCATATGCAGGCTCACAACAACCTGTAGAAACAATGCGTCAAGCATTTGAAGAGAGATTAAACATTATTTATGATAAATTAATTCAAATCCCTGGCTTTACTTGCATTAAACCACAAGGTGCATTTTACTTATTCCCTAATGTAAAAGAAGCTGTAGCTTTATCAGGATATGAAAATGTTGATGATTGGGCAAAAGCTCTATTAGAAGAGGAAAAAGTGGCTCTTGTACCAGGTACAGGATTTGGTGCGCCAAATAACGTTCGTTTATCATATGCGACATCTCTTGAACAAGTAGAGAAAGCATTAGAACGCATTCATACGTTTATGAAAAGTAAAGTGCAAGCTTAATTGTATATTTTAGTAACGCAATACAAAAAACCTTCCTACATAATAGGGAGGTTTTTTTGACGAATTGTGGCAAAAAGAAATAGCGAAAGGTGTGTTATACTAGAGAGCGAGGTGTTTGGTGATGAAAAAGAAAATGATGTTACAGTGGTTTGAGCAGGGAAGCATTGCAATTCCAAAATTACTTATGATGCATTATAAAAAATTAGGGTTAAATGAAATGGAATTTATGGTTGTACTTCATGTACACACATTTTTAGAATCGGGCAATTCGTTTCCGACTCCGTCAGAGATTTCAGAACGGATGACGATTACAGAAATGAAATGTATGGAAGTCATTCAGGCATTGATTCAAAAAGGTTTTTTATCACTAGAAGGTGGACAAAAATCAGAAGCAATGATGTGTGAAAGTTATTCTTTACAACCGCTATGGGAGAAAATATTGCATTTCTTAATGAATGAATCAGTAGAGGAAGAACAAAAAGAAATAAAACAACTGCAAGTAAATTTATATACAGTATTTGAAAAAGAATTTGGAAGACCACTTTCTCCGTTTGAATGTGAAACGTTGGGTATGTGGGAAGATCAAGATCAACATCATCCGAATTTAATTCAAGCGGCCCTCAGGGAAGCTGTAATGAGTGGTAAGCTTAATTTCCGATATATTGATCGTATTTTATTTGAGTGGAAAAAGAATGGTATTAAAACAGTAGATCAAGCCCAAAACCAAGGACGCAAATTTAGATCAAATCAACAACGAACGCAGCAAACGACAAAACAAGAGACGAAATTTACTGGGAAAGTGCCTTTTTATAATTGGTTGGAGCAGTAATGTAGGAGGAAGTATATGTTAAATAAAACGCAAATTCGCTATTGTTTAGACACAATGGCGGATATGTATCCAGAAGCACATTGTGAATTAATTCATGATAATCCGTTTGAATTAGTAATTGCGGTGGCATTATCTGCACAATGTACAGATGCACTTGTAAATAAAGTGACGAAAAATTTATTTCAAAAATATAAAACACCAGAAGATTATTTAAGTGTTTCCCTAGAAGAGTTACAACAAGATATACGTTCTATTGGGTTGTATAGAAATAAAGCAAAAAACATCCAAAAATTGTGCCGAATGTTGCTGGATGATTATGATGGAAAAGTTCCAGAAGATCGTGACGAGCTGACGAAGTTACCAGGAGTAGGGAGAAAAACAGCAAATGTAGTTGTTTCGGTAGCGTATGGCATTCCGGCAATTGCTGTTGATACGCATGTAGAGAGAGTGAGTAAACGGTTAGCGATTTGTAGATGGAAAGATTCGGTGTTAGAAGTAGAAAAGACATTAATGAAGAAAATTCCGATGGATGAATGGAGCGTTACACATCACCGTATGATTTTCTTTGGACGTTATCACTGTAAAGCACAGCGACCACAATGTGAAGAGTGTCGCTTACTAGAAGTATGTCGTGAAGGAAAGAAGCGAATGAAGGGGAAATAAAGGATGGAGCGAGTGATAGAAATACCGAAAGAATTTCGGTGCTTACCATTTTTTAAAGAAAGTATGGATTCGATTACGTATCATACAGAACAATCTTTTGAAGAAATCATACAAAATACTTACTTTATATATGATATGGAAAGACAAGATGAGCCGTGGAATGAAATTGAAAATAGTGTTCCTGTACTGTTGAACGTATGGAAAAGTAAGCATGAAGACATCGCTACACTATTTCGAAACAGAAATAAGCAAGAAGCTGAAGGTCCAATGATTCTTTTTGCGGCACATTTGTTATCGATTGTATATTGGCTAAATGAGCAACCTGTTCATAGTTTGAATGAACTGGAAGCTTATACGAATAATTTAGAAGTACAACCAGTTAATTTTATGGAGCGATATTCGTTCATTATAAAGAAACCGAATAATTATCATTCCTATATTCAGTTAGCGCAGTTGTATATTGAAATAGAAAAGCTATATGTAAAGAAAATGATAACAAAAAAGAAGTCCTTTTCTCGTTAAGAGAAAGGACTTCTTTTTTGTGTTAAAACTCTGTTGTAACAACATTTCCGTCTGCGTGAGGTGTATCTCCTCCGGTATTTTGTTGTTGTTCTTGTTGCTTGTGTTGTTCTTCTTCAGCTTTTTTTCTAGCAGCCTCTTCTTCAGCTTTCTTTCTAGCAGCTTCTTCTTCGGCTTTCTTTCTAGCGGCTTCTTCTTCAGTAGCCTTTTTCTGAGCTTCTTCTTGTTGTTTACGTTGTTGTTCTTGTTGTTTACGCTGTTCTTCAGCAGTCTTTTTCTGAGCTTCTTCTTGTTTTAGTTTATCTTCATTAGCTTTTTTCTTAGCTTCCTCATCAGCTTTTTTCTTAGCTTCTTCGTCAGCCTTCTTCTTAGCCTCTTCTTCAGCTTTCTTCGGATCTGGAGTTCCGCCAGGTGCAGTGAAGGATGCACCAACTGCAGGGCTTGTTCCGTTATCTTTTTTCGCTACTACAGAGAAGCTGTAAGTAACGCCTGGTTTAATACCACCAAGAGTAGCTGTCGTACCACTTATTGATAGGCTACCACTTGAACCGTCAGTCGCTTTATAGCTTGCTGCATACGCATCAACTTCTGCTGGTCCAGACCAGTTTAGTGTAACTGTGCTAGCGCCATCGAAAGCGACATTAAGACCACTAGGTGCATCTACTTTAATTTGTTTAACCGCATCTTTCTTAGCACCTTTTACGTACAATTCACCATATAATTCTTGTACAGAAGAAGGGCGTTCGAAACGAGATTTATCTGTAGCGAATTTGCTCATCATTACTTGGAACATTTGTTGTGCAATTCTAGTATAACGATCACTAATGTAGTTTTCTGGGCCATTTTTTTCGTAACCAGTCCATACTGCCATTGTATATTGCGGTGTATATCCAGCGAACCAGCTATCTCTGTTTGCATCAGCTGGAATACCATATTCTTTTATAACGTCTGCATCAAAGTTTTGTGTTCCTGTTTTACCGGCAACATCAACACCTGAAACGTATGCTGTTGGACCAGTACCGCCAGAACCAGGTTTTACTACGTCACGAAGAACGTCAGTCACCATGTAAGCTGTATAGTCTTGCATCGCACGTTGTTCTTTCGGTTTAAAACTTTTCTTTTTCCCATCTGGGAAGATAACTTCTTTTACGAAGTGCGGTTTATTGTAGTTCCCATCGTTACCAAAGGCTGCATATGCCCCCGCTACTTGTAATGGTGAACTATCGTTACTACCAATTGCTGTTGATTCATACGTTTTGCCGTCTTTAAATGTCATACCCAAACCTTCAGCAAACGCTTGTGACTTAGGAAGGCCAACCGCTTGGGCTGTCTTTAAAGCCGGAATGTTTAATGATTTTTTCAAAGCTTCACGTAGTGAAACGTCACCTTTATAACTATTTGTTGCATTTCGTATTTTTTTACCATCGGAATACGTATACTCTGAGTCATTTAATTGATGGTATGTAGACCATTGTAAATTCTCAATTGCTGGACCGTAGTCGAAAATTGGTTTCATTGTTGAACCAACTTGGCGTTTTAAATCAGTGGCCATATTGTGACCTTTGAAAGTAGACTTACTTTCTTTACGCCCAGCTCCAATTGCGCGAACTTCTCCAGATTGTGTATCCATAAATACGAATGAACCTTGGAATTGATCGTTCGGATACTTAATAAGATTACCATCCATAATTTTATCAGCATAATCTTGAGCATCTTGATCAAGTGTTGTGTGGATCGTTAAACCATCTGAACCGATATTTACATCCGGATATTCTTTTTCAACTTCTTTTACAACAGCATCTAAAAATGCTTGATACTTCATCTCTGTTACTTCTGAAGATGGTTGAAGACCCTCAGTTACAGAGATTTTCATTGCGTTATTCATTTCATCTTTTGTTATATAACCATGTCGATTCATTAATGATAATACGACGTTACGACGTTGTGTAGCTCGTTCAACGTTATCTGGTTTTGTTGGATCATAAATATTAGGACCTTGGGGTAAACCAGCGAGCATTGCAGCTTCATGTAACTGTAAGTCTTTTAAATCTTTGTCATAATATTTTTTGGCTGCTGTTGCAATACCATACGAACGGTTACCTAAGTTAATCTTATTTAAGTACATTTCTAAAATCTCATGCTTAGAGTATTGTTGCTCTAATTTGTAAGATAGGTACCATTCTTGTACTTTTCTCTTTGCAGTTTTGTCCATCGTTAGAAAATAGTTTTTGACTACTTGTTGTGTAATCGTACTACCACCTTGAGATCCGAATCCTCCAGTGACATTTTCCATAACTGCTTTTGTAGTTCGTTTAAAATCAATTCCATTATGATCATAGAAACGTGAATCCTCAGTTGCAAGGAATGCACTTTCAACTACCTTTGGAATTTGATCATACGTAACGTGGGTTCGTTTTTCGGCACCATATTCATAGAAAAAATTCCCATTCTTATCAAGAAACTTTGTTGATAAAGGATTGACAAGTTTTGATTTGTCTAATTTTGGAGCGTCCTTCACCATAACAAAGAAAGCGGAAACGCTAGCTACAAGACCAACGATACCAAGAAGTAGACAACCTATAAGGAACTTTTTAAAAAAGGAGCCTTTTTTCTTTGGTTTTTTCTCTTTATTTGTTTCTTGCTTTTGATTTTTTACATGATTTCGTTCTGTACGAGAACGATAATTATCTGACATTATACTTTCTCCTACCTTTCATTCTCTCCCCCAAAAGTCGAAAAAAGAGCCTTAGTGATGACTCTATCACGAAAAATAAACCGTGTCTAGTACACGGATATAATCAATCCGAGGGTGATAACCGCATGATAATGAAGATCCATGCTCTTCTATTTCTTCTTTCGTAATCGATTTTCGTCCACCAGTATTTTGACGATTCCAAAATGCAATAATATGTTTTGCATCTAATAAATAAAGTTCATCAAAAAGTGTAAATTTAATAATAACAAATGCAATCCCATTATGAGCAATTACTTGCTTCATATGTTCAATTTGATGAAGGTGGAAGTTTTGAAGTGGAAAGCTGGTTTTATTTTTTGTTTCTTTCGCTTCAAAATCGATGTATTTCCCTTTATATACACCGTTGTAATCTGTTGTAGAAGGTTGTTTAAAATACGCTTCTTTTACCACTGCAGCACTTCGAGCGGGGTAATCTACTTTTACAATTTGAAGAGGTGTAGGTTTTTTATGTACGCATGCAATATTATGGGTTAAGTAATATTCATTTGTTTCATTCAATTCCTCTTCAAGGGACATACCTCTATTACTATAAGTATGTTTTTTAATTGGTGTTTTATGAGGTTGTGAAGCTTGATTGTACCGTTTTCCATTTGGGTAACGAATGGTCATAGTGTGTCCACTCCCAACTTGTTAAGAATTACTTACAAAGGTGATTATAACAAAAAATGAAAAAAGATGTGACCTTTTTGAAGAAAGGTATGATGACTAGTTCATGTTTACATGGAATGATTATGAAAAAATTGAACAATATCGTAAAAATATGGTTTGTACAGAAGAAGAGAAAGCAATTGTTTACAACATTAAGAGGGAAATAGAAATAGCTAATATGGACAACATTTCTCGAACACAGTCCTATCAAGAATATTATGTAAGAAATGATGAAATTAGGTGGGCTTTTTTAGCAAGTATGGTCTCAAGAAATGCTGGATGGAATATGACTGATTTAAAAGGGAGGTATTATGCTACTGTTTTACCTCAAACAGTAAAAAAACATTTGTTTCTGACTTATGAAGAAGCGAATTGGATTATTTTTTTAGATGCATTCCCTCAGCTATTGTTATACGAAGAAAGTAAGAGGAGACAAGTACCGCTATTCCACTTGTTACAATATTTCAACGTATCAATTTTTATGGAAAAAGAATGGATTTATTTTTGGGAGAAAAAAGATAGAAGTAGGCTCATGACAGCGCTTATTATAAATGAGCAAAATAAAATTCAAAAACCAGTTATTGAGAATACATATTTTAAAAAACATGTATTTCATACTGCATTTTTTAAATTGCAAGAAATGCTTCATATAAGTGCTGTTATTTTTCCAACCGTTGAAGGGGGGATGTATGGGTTTTCAGTGTATCAATTTGAAACGCTACAAAAGCGTATAGAACTAGGGAAGAAATTAGCGGATTTACTGTTTCATCCGAATTATAAAAGTTTATTCCATAGGTTTGCATTGCAAACTATACACACAGGATCAAGAGCAGACTATGAATGTTTTGTAAGAGAAATTAGAAAATCTTGTACGCCAGCCCTTAGAGAGGTTTATCCTGTCGTTGCACATAAGGAAATAAGCATGAGAGATTGGTTTTGTAGAGATACGGAAAGAAATGAGTTGTTTTTACTGGAAGGGTATAAGGGGGAAGTTGATATAACAGAATGGTATAAAAGAAAGAGGGAGCAAATCTATGTTGCTTCTATTGTAAATCGTTTTGTTAAAAGGATAGGTGAGTTCGTGATATAATAGAAAAGAAGTCCCGTCTTCATTTATGAAGACGGGACTTCTTAATGTGAAGTAATCCTGCCATGTGTGCGAAAAATTTAATCTCAAAACGTAATGAACATAAGAGATTAAGGATGTTTCAGAAATTAGCTTTTTGTAAAAGTGCTAAAGTTTCACTTTATGTAGCAGGGAAGTTTGGACCATCTAACTTTGGATTTCCAGTCTCGGGTTTATTTTGTTTGTTTTGTTTTTTCTTTTTTTCTTTTTTGTTCTTTGCCATTTTCATACACCTCCTTTTTGTATTGTTACCATTTCTATCAATGACATACAAAATGATTTCTTTGACGAATAACAACTAGTTTTGTCATGTGAGCAGGAGTGAGGAATCATTCGGCGAAATTACATGACAAAGGAAAAGCAAAGAAGGGGGCGTTTTGTATATGGCGATGGTTCAGAAGGAAGATGTAATGAAAACAATGGATCAAATGTTAAGTTCTCTCGATTTGCTGGAAATGAATATGGGGATTAGAATGAATCATGCATTGAAGGATAAGAGTGAAAAAATATGCAATAAGATAGAGATAACAGAAATGCATATTGAACATATGGAAAATAAATTAGTGCATCACGAAGAAAAAGGGAATTGGGTGAAGGCATTTCAAAACGTCGTAGTGAGTGCATAATAAGGTGGGAATAAAATGAAATATGAAGCATTAATACAATCTTCAGAAAAACTCATGGAGTATAATAATGAAGCGAATGTGAAAAAAAGAGAAATGATTGAGTACGATTTTTATAAGGATATGAAACCATTTGTAGATAGGGTAGATGAGGAATTAAAGGTGTGGAAAGAATTAGCTTATAAATGGATTAAGGAAGAAAAACCGAAGTATATACATGTACAGCAAATTGATCAAGTGTACGATAATTTACAGACAAATGTATTGCAATGTTTTGTAAATAAAGGTAAAGGTAAGCGATTCTTTGAAACACATCAAGCCATTTCGTATACTTTGCAAAATATAATTGAGCAATGTAAGTAACAAGAGGGGAAACCCTCTTGTTTTTTTTATGCTTCTGTCATAGTTGTAGGTTTTGTTGCACCGTTTATTTCTAATTCTTTTATTAATGTTCGGTAATCTGAAATGCATATTTTTCCTTCAAGATACCAATGTCTCGCAAAGTCTAATAATTCATTTACATTCTCTGTGTAATACCCCTTTTTTTGAGAAAACGCTTGTTTTAAATCCCCTAATACCATGTTGATTCCTCCCCCATGAGAATCTTCTTCTTCATTATCATAGCATGGAAGGGTTTTCTTTTTTAATTTTTTAAAAATTTAAACTTCCGACAAAAATAGACAGATACTCCGTCACACAAATTATTTTACAAGTACATATTATATATGTAGAAACTTATGTGAAGGAGGAGAGAATGCATGTTTCAACAATCTAACGTATATCAGCAATCTAATCCATATGCACAGCAAAATATGTACCAATATAATACGGATACATATTTACGGTATAATATGTATCCTTTCGAGCCTCATTATGGAAATCAAAATTATTACCAGCCATTTGAAGTGTCGTTTATGAATCAAACGCCGCAATCACAACAGCAGCCCTATGTGAATCAAGCTCAACAACCACAACAGCAGCCCTATGTGAATCAAACGCAACAACCACAACAGCAGTCTTATGTAAATCAGGCTCAACAACCTCAGCAACCATATATGAATCAACAGCAGCCTTATATGGATCCGCAATATTATATGCCGCCACCATCTCCCTATGCGAATCAGCAAGCGATGTTTTATCCACCAAAACAGCCGTACCCGACGCAGAATAAACAAAAACAACAACAGCAGCCGAGTCAATTTTCTAGTTTTGTTTCTCAATTTAAAACATCAGATGGTAACTATGATGTAAATAAAATGATGAATACAGCTGGACAAATGATGAATGCGATGAATCAAGTGACAGGTATTGTAAAGCAAGTTGGAGGTTTTTTTGGTAAGTAATTTTGAAGGATTGTCTATAAAAAACATTGTATAGGAAGTGGGGACTAGACAAATTTCCTTGTAATAAATGGGTATATATAACAAGCGGCTTAACCTCCTTTCTCATATTGTAAAGTGTAATCAGATTTTTTTTATGAGAGAGGAGAGAAAAAACTATGCATCATTGTCATCCTTGCTTTGGAGGGCATAAGCCTACAGGACCTATTTGTACAACTGCTCCTGTTATTCATCCGACGAAACAATGCGTAACACATTCTTTTTCAACAACGGTGGTGCCACACATTTTCCCGACGCATACAACACATGTACACCATCAACAAATTAAAAACCAAAACTTCTTCCCGCAAACAAACTCGAATGTAAATGTTGTAGACCCAATCGATCCAGGATTCGGCGGCGGATGTGGACCATGTGGTCATGGACATCATGGACATCACGTATCTCCATTTGGTCCAGGACCAAATGTATCTCCGTTTGGACCGAACGTATCACCATTCGGACCGAATATTGGACCAAACGTATCACCATTCGGTCCAAATATTGGACCAAACGTTGGTGGAATGTTTAAAAAGTAAATGATATGTTAGAACTAGCGAAAAGCTAGTTCTTTTTTTGTAATTGGAGTGTTGATATGAAAGTTATTGCTATAACGGGATATAAGCCATTTGAACTTGGTATATTTAAAAATGATCATCCAGGAGTGGAATGTATAAAAAAAGCATTGCACCGAAAATTAACTACTTTTGTAGAAGAAGGTTTGGAATGGGTGATAATAAGTGGGCAGTTAGGGGTTGAATTATGGGCTGCTGAAGTTGTTTTTGACATTCAAGTAGAATATCCAGATTTAAAATTAGCGGTATTTACTCCGTTTTTAGAACAGGAAGAAGGCTGGAAGGAAGATAACCGTGAATATTACGAATATATTCTCTCTCAAGCAGACCATATTGATAGTATTACGAAACGGAAGTACGAAAGCCCAGAGCAATTTAAATTAAAAAATCAGTTTTTTATTGAAAAAAGTGATGCACTTTTAGCTGTATATGATGAAGAAAAACCAGGGAGTCCTAAATATATTGTAGAGGCAGCAAAGAAAAAAGGAGAAATAGAAAATTATCACAGTTATTTTATTCTTTTTTCCGATTTACAAGATATAATAGAAGAGGAACAGTGGAATAATGCTGAGTAATATGTAATATAGTACTCGTATATATGATTGACAAAAGGCATTGTTTCTGAAAAAATTTAGGTAATGAAAGTTTTGGCAAAAATTTGAGGTGAAGAAAATGATTTCGGATAAAATTAAATTAACGGCGAAAGATATTTTAGAAAAAGAATTTAAAACAGGCATGAGAGGTTATCAACAAGAAGAAGTAGACAAGTTTCTTGATATGATCATTAAAGACTATGAAGCTTTCCACAAGGAGTTTGACCAATTAAAGCAACAAAATGCTCGTTTAAAGCGTGAATTAGAGGAACAAAAACTAGTAGCAACGCAAGTGCCACAACAACCAGTTGTACAAACACCAGTTGCACAACCGGTTTATAACAACACGAATACGGACATTTTAAAACGTCTATCTAATTTAGAAAAAGCTGTGTTTGGAAGTAAGTTATACGAATAATTTCTAGTGGTAAAAAGGTTAAAGCATTTTACATAGAAAAAAACATTGCAAAATCTTTTTGTTTCCACTATACTAATGGATGTCATAACGTTTGGGTAATCGCTGCAACGCCAACGTTGTAGAGGAAAGTCCATGCTCGCACGGCCTGAGATGGCTGTAGTGTTCGTGCCTAGCCAATTCATAAGCTAGGGTATTCTGGCTGTAAGGCTGGTTTAACGGCAGGGAAAAAACCTAAGTCCTTTCGGATATGGTTTGACTACCTTTAAAGTGCCACAGTGACGAAGTCCTTGAAGAAATGATAGGAGTGGAACGAGGTAAACCCCACGAGCGAGAAACCCAAATAATGGTAGGGGAATCTTTTCCAAGGAAATGAACGATGGGAAAGGACAGGTTGTATAACCTGTAGATAGATGATTGCCACCGGAGTACGAGGCGTGGGCCGTTTGCAGTACAAAGGAACAGAACATGGCTTACAGAACGTTATGAACCAACTATGAAATAACTCAGCTCTCCTTTGTTAGAGGAGGGCTTTTTATTTGTATGAAGTTATAAATTATGAGTTAAAATGGTTAATGAGAAAAATTTTCGTAAAATGTAATGATTAATAGGACAAATTGCTATTAATTATTGTTTGACTATACATAAGAGGTGAATGCAAATGGGAAAAGTTACTTTAATTGCAACAGCGGCAATGGGTATTGAAGCATTAGTTGCCCGAGAAGTTCGTGATCTTGGTTATGAATGCCAAGTGGAAAACAGCAAAGTAACATTTGAAGCAGATGAAAAGGCGATTTGTCGCACGAACTTATGGTTACGTACTGCGGACCGTGTGAAAATTAAAGTTGGCGAATTCAAAGCGACAACATTTGATGAGCTGTTTGAAAAAACGAAAGCATTAAACTGGGGAGATTATATTCCAGAGAACGGAGAGTTCCCAGTAATTGGTAAATCATTAAAATCTGAGTTGTTCAGTGTTTCGGATTGCCAACGTATCGTTAAAAAAGCTGTCGTTGAAAAATTAAAAACAACATATAAACGTACAACTTGGTTTGAAGAAGATGGTCCGTTATTCCGTATTGAAATCGCAATGCTCAAGGATATTGCAACATTAACAATTGATGCAAGTGGTGTTGGACTTCATAAACGTGGATACCGTATGGATCAAGGGGAAGCGCCATTAAAAGAAACATTGGCTGCGTCTTTAATTAAGTTAACAAATTGGAAGCCAGATCGTCCTTTCGTGGATCCTTTCTGTGGATCAGGTACAATTCCGATTGAAGCAGCATTAATTGGACAAAACATCGCACCAGGATTTAACCGTGGTTTCGCATCAGATGAGTGGGGCTGGGTTGGTAAACAAAACTGGCGTGAAGCTCGTCAAGAAGCTGAAGATTTAGCGAATTACAATCAACCACTTCAAATCATTGGATCAGATATCGATCATCGTATGATCCGAGTTGCTCAAGATAATGCTGAAGAAGTAGGTTTAGGTGATTTAATCACATTTAAACAAATGCAAGTAAAAGATTTCACGACAAAAGAGGATTATGGTTATGTTGTAACGAATCCTCCATACGGAGAACGTTTAAGTGAAAAAGCACTCGTTGAACAATTGTACAAAGAAATGGGACAAGTATTCCGCCCATTAGACACATGGTCAGCGTATGTGTTAACAAGTTACGAAGCGTTTGAAAAGTGTTACGGAAAAGATGCATCGAAGAAACGTAAACTGTTTAACGGATTTATCCGTACAGATTACTACCAATACTTCGGAAAACGTCCACCGCGTAATTCATAGTATAAAACTCCTCCAGCACGCATATACTGGCTATTATGTAGTGCGTAAAGGAGGAAGTGGTATGGATAGTTTCCAATTATCAATGATTCAAAAAGCTATTCACCGTACGTATGACGAGCTCGGAAAAGAAGTGGATAGTCAAGGTGTGATTGTAGATGAAATACAAAAAGCACAAGAAGAATATTTGTCAGCTCTTTCACATGAAACAGCGATTGATAAACGGTATTTAAAGTCATTAATATAGAAGAAAATTTTCCTTTTTCGAAAGGAAAATTTTTTTTCGTGTATTTCTATGTATGGCAACAGGGGAAAGTGGCTGCACACATATGAGTAGCAGTTGCTATATCTTTTTATAGAAAAACTTTTTGGTTGGAGGCTAAGGATGTTTACTGAGAAGAGATTACCATTTGAAGTAGGGAAACAAGATAATTTTTATGATAAGTTGAATGAGTGGATTGGAGATGTGTTTTACGACATCCTTCCGGAAAAAGGTTTTGAAGAGCGTGATGAACAAATTTTTATGGCGTTTCAATTAGAACGTGCTTTCCAAGAAAAGAAGGTAATGTTCGCAGAAGCGGGTGTAGGAACAGGGAAAACGATTGTATATCTTCTATATGCAATTTGCTATGCACGTTATACTGGAAAACCAGCTATTATCGCTTGTGCTGATGAAACTTTAATTGAGCAGCTTGTGAAAGAAGAAGGGGACATTGCTAAGTTATCTGAAGCATTAGGACTATCTGTTGATGTTAGACTTGCGAAATCAATGGATAATTATTTATGTTTACGTAAACTTGAAGATGTTATGAGTGGACGAGCTCCAGAAGTAATTGAAGATGTATACTACGAATTACCGCAGTTTGTATTCGACCATGGTACGATGCAAAACTTTACTCACTACGGTGACAGAAAAGAATTTCCGCTTTTAAATGATGAGGAATGGTCAAAAGTAAATTGGGATTACTTCCAAGATTGCTTCACTTGTGATTCTCGTCATCGTTGTGGTCAAACTCTTTCTCGTGAACATTATCGTAAAGCGGCAGATTTAATTATTTGTTCTCAAGATTTCTACATGGATCATATTTGGACGTACGATGCACGTAAACGTGAAGGGCAAATTCCGTTATTACCAGAAAGTAGCTGTGTTGTATTCGATGAAGGACATCTTGTAGAATATGCAGCTCAAAAAGCTTTAACGTATCGTTTAAAGCAAACGATGATGGAGCAACTTTTAACGAGATTGTTGCAAAACGATATTCGTGAAGAGTTTGCACATTTAGTAGAAGAAACAATTTGGCAAACAGAGCGATTCTTTGATGTGTTACAAGAAAATAAAAAAGAAATTGCCGGTTCTGAGCGTTTAGAAATTACTGTGACAGAAAAAGTAACTGCTGAAGCGAAGCGACTTTATGCGAAAATTGGTGAAGTCGGCGATGCATTAGTATTTGAAAGTGAAATGCATACAGTAAACACGTATGACCTAAATATCGTTGATGAACATTTAGATGTATTAGAACATTCACTTCGTCTGTTCATGCATGAGAAAAATGTAATTACATGGGGTGAAGAAGGTGATGGAGCCTTCACGTTAGTGATTATGCCACGTGCAGTTGAAGAAGTATTACAAGAGAAAGTATTCTCGAAGAAAATCCCGTATATTTTCTCTTCTGCTACATTATCTAATAACGATTCATTCGCATTTACAGCAAATAGCCTAGGGGTAAAAGATTACTTATCATTCTCAGTTGCTTCACCGTTTGATTATGAGGAGCAAATGGCAGTAAACTTACTATCGCATACGAAAGAAAATGAATGGGAAAGAAAGTGTCAATATACACTTGAAAATATACAGAAAACAAATGGACGTACACTTGTATTATTCCGTACAACACAAGAACTTGCAGCGTTTAAAGAATATGTAAGTAAAGAACAAATGTCCGTTCCGTTCTTATATGAAGGGGATCAAGAAATTAGTCAGCTCGTTTCTCGTTTCCAAAATGAAGAAGAGACTGTACTTTGCGCCGTTCATTTATGGGAAGGTTTAGATATTCCTGGTTCATCATTATCACATGTTATCATTTGGTCATTACCATTCCCTCCAAACGATCCTGTGTTTGAAGCGAAGCGTAAACATGTAAATGATCCATTCTGGGATGTAGATGTACCGTATATGATTTTACGTCTTCGTCAAGGGATTGGACGTTTAATTCGTACAAGCGACGATAAAGGTGCTATATCAATCTTCTTATCTGATACAGAAGATGAGAAAGTGATAGAAGCGGTGAAAAACGTACTACCAGTAGAAGGTAAAGAATTATAAGGAGAAAGCTTGGCGCTTGCCAAGCTTTTTTTCTATTATAAAAGGAATTTAGATTTCCATGTCGAATTAAGTTTGAGGTAGAAAAGGGAGGTTTTATACGATGACAGTAGCTACATATGAAGTAGAAAAACAATTTTTAACATATGTGAAGAAGATACAAAATTACGGAGAAGCATTAAGCTTAATGTTTTGGGACTTAAGAACAGGTGCGCCTAAAAAAGGTGTAGACCAGCGTTCAGAAGTAATTGGTATGCTTTCATCGGAAGTATTTGTAATGTCGACTTCAGATGAGATGGGGAACTATTTAACAGAACTTGAAGCTTTAATACGTGAAGATAAACTTTCTGAAACGACGAAGAAAATGGTTGAAGAATGTCGTAAAGAATATGATAGAAATAAAAAAATTCCACAAGCGGAATATGAAGCGTATGTGAAATTAGAAGCGAAAGCGGAAAGTGTGTGGGAAGAGGCTCGCGAAAAATCTGATTTCGAAATGTTCCGTCCGTATTTAGAACAAATAGTTGAATATAAAAAGAAATTCATTACATATTGGGGTTACGAAACATATAAATATAATACATTATTAGATATGTATGAGCCAGGTATTACAGTAGAAGTGTTAGATCATGTATTTGGTCAGCTTCGTGAGCGTATCGTTCCGCTCGTAAAAGAAATATCGGAGTCACAAAAGAGACTAAAGACAAGTGCTTTATCAGAACATTTTTCAAAAGAAAAACAAAAAAACTTTACATTAGAGCTATTAAAGCAATTGAATTATGACTTTGAAGCAGGTCGTCTTGATGAAACGGTACATCCATTCGAGATTACATTAAATAGAGGGGATGTTCGTATTACGACACGCTATGACGAAAAAGATTTCCGTATGGCTGTGTTTGGAACAATTCATGAATGTGGTCATGCTGTATATGAACAAAATATTTCAGAAAAATTTGAAGGTACACCGCTATGTAGTGGAACATCTATGGGTATTCATGAGTCACAATCATTATTCTTTGAGAACTTTATCGGTCGTAATAAATCATTCTGGAAGAAAAATTATGATTTATTAAAAGAGTATAGTGATGGCCAATTCAATGATATATCAGTAGACGAGTTTTATGATGCGATTAACGAATCGAAGCCATCATTCATTCGTATAGAAGCAGATGAGCTTACGTATCCGCTTCACGTTATGGTTCGTTATGAACTTGAGAAAGAATTATTTGATGGTACTTTACAAGTGAAGGATTTGCCAGCGGCTTGGAATGATAAGATGGAAGCATATTTAGGCATTCGTCCGGAAAACAATGCGCAAGGTGTATTGCAAGATGTTCACTGGGCTGGTGGTTCATTTGGATACTTCCCATCTTATGCGCTTGGTTATATGTATGCAGCACAGTTTAAGCAAAGAATGTTAAAAGACATTCCGAACTTTGATGCATTATTAGAAGAAGGAAACGTAACGCCAATTCGTGAATGGTTAACAGAAAATATTCACCAATACGGTAAAACGAAAAAGCCACTTGAAATTTTAAAAGATGTGACAGGTGAAGGGTTAAATGCAAACTACTTAGCGGATTATTTAGAAGCGAAGTATAAAGAAATTTATGAGTTATAAAAAAGAGCTGCTTAATTGCAGCTCTTTTTTTAAAGGGGGAGAAGAATGATGTATACATATACAGTAATGACGCAAGAAGAAGCAGAAGAAATTGCATATAACTGGCATTATGAAGGGAAATATTCTTTTTACAATATAGAGGCAGATGAAGAAGATTTAGCTGAGTTTTTACATGATGAGAGTAGAGGAGATCATACATTTTCTGTGAAGGAAAATGGCGCTTTAATTGGTTTTTTAACTGTTTGTAAAATAAATGATGGAGCGGTTGATATAGGTCTTGGAATGAAACCTGATATAACTGGAAATGGATTAGGATTACAGTTCATAAACGCTGGACTAGCTTTTAGTAAAGAAAAATACGGATGCAATTATATAACGTTATCAGTAGCGACATTTAATGAGAGAGCAATCAAAGTGTATAAAAGAGCAGGATTTGAAGCAGTTGGTACGTTTGTTCAGAAGACGAATGGCAGTTGTTTTGAGTTTTTGAGAATGAGTTATATATGTAAAAATAACTAAAAAACAGAGGGGATTTTCAGTTTTTTATTTTGCCTTAAAAATATATGATACATATTTTTGCACGTGTTGTAATTGGGAGTTTTGAAATTTTGACAGAGGATGTGTATGATTGAACTTTAGTAGCAAATAGTAGTTTAGCAAGGAGAGGTAGCGTGGTTACAATTAAAACGAAAAATGAAATAGATTTGATGCACGAATCTGGGAAATTACTTGCTTCATGTCATAGGGAAATTGCGAAAATGATGAAACCAGGTATTACGACCAAAGAAATTGATATGTTTGTTGAAACATATTTAGAAAAGCATGGTGCAATATCTCAGCAGAAAGGTTACAACGGGTATCCATATGCGATATGTGCATCTGTAAACGATGAAATGTGTCATGGGTTTCCGGCCGATATTCCTTTAACTGAGGGTGATGTTGTAACAATTGACATGGTAGTAAACTTAAATGGTGGTCTTTCAGATTCTGCTTGGACGTATAGAGTTGGAAAAGTTTCTGATGAAGCAGAAAGGTTATTAGTAGTAGCTGAGAATGCTTTGTATAAAGGGATTGACCAGGCAGTAATCGGTAATCATGTAGGGGACATTGGCTATGCAATTGAAAATTATGTAGCAAGTGAAGGCTTTTCTGTTGCCAGAGACTTTACAGGACATGGGATCGGTAAAGAGATTCATGAAGAACCAGCAATTTTTCATTTTGGTAAACAAGGACAAGGACCCGAGCTACAAGAAGGAATGGTAATTACAATTGAGCCCATTGTAAATGTAGGTATGCGCTATTCTAAAGTAGATTTAAATGGATGGACTGCAAGAACGATGGACAGTAAATTATCAGCTCAATATGAGCATACAATTGCGATTACGAAAGATGGTCCAATCATTTTAACGAAGCTTTAATAAGAAATGTAAGAGTTTGCAAAAATCGAACGAAAATATTGTTTTTATAAAATTTGTACGTGTTTTTTTTAATAAATGCTTTCCAAAATGTAAAAAGTGCGTTATAATCCTTCTATAAAATAAATAGTTAGCTACACTCATATAATCGCGGGGATATGGCCTGCAAGTTTCTACCGAAGTACCGTAAATACTTTGACTATGAGTGAGGACGAATATATTGCTTGTTTAGCATTCTTTTTTGCGAAACTCCAAAAGCGCGTCTCTCACTTGTAACGAGTGGTGGCGGCTTTTGGAGTTTTTTATTGCATAAGAGGGGGAACAAACATGAAAGTATTACAAGAAAAGATTTTGAACGAAGGAAAGGTTTTATCTGGTGACGTATTAAAGGTAGATGCATTTTTAAATCATCAAATTGACCCAGTACTTATGCAAGAGATCGGAAAAGAATTTGCTAAACGTTTTAAAGAAGAGAACATTACAAAAATCGTGACGATTGAATCTTCAGGCATTGCACCAGCAGTTATGGCTGCATTAGAGCTTGGTGTAAAAGTAATCTTTGCAAGAAAACGTAAATCGTTAACGTTACAAGATAATATGTACGTTGCAAACGTATACTCATTTACGAAGCAAGAAACGAATGAAATTTCATTATCTCGAAATCATATCGATGAAACTGATCGCGTTTTAATTATCGATGACTTTTTAGCAAACGGTCAGGCTGCTTTAGGTTTAATGAGTTTAGTAGAGCAAGCAGGAGCAAGTATTGCAGGTATTGGTATTGTTATTGAAAAAGCATTTCAAGATGGAGGAAAGAAGCTGCGTGAACAAGGAGTTCGTGTTGAGTCACTAGCAGAAATTGCATCACTTGATAACGGCACAGTTACATTTGTACAGCATGAAACTGCGGAGGTGAAATAAGCGATGAAGCAACATCCATTTAAAATCGCATCGCTTGGTATGCAGCATATGCTTGCTATGTATGCTGGTGCAATTATCGTTCCGCTTATTGTGGGCGGTGGACTTGGTTTAAATCAAAAAGAGTTAACATATTTAGTCTCAATTGATTTATTAATGTGCGGCGTTGCGACAATTTTACAAGCATTATCAAATCGCTTTTTCGGTATTGGACTTCCAGTTGTGCTTGGTTGTACATTTACAGCGGTTGGGCCGATGATTGCAATCGGAAAACAATACGGCGTGTCTTCTATTTATGGAGCAATTATTGCTGCCGGGTTATTCGTTGTTATTTTTGCGAAATTATTTGGAAAGCTTGTAAAACTGTTTCCACCAGTTGTAACAGGGTCTGTCGTTACCGTAATTGGAGTTACACTTGTTCCAGCGGCAATTAATGATATGGCTGGAGGAGTGGGAAGCAAGGATTTCGGTAGTCTTGAAAATTTAGCATTAGCATTTGGTGTGTTACTATTTATCATCATTATGTATCGTTTCTTTGACGGATTTATCCGTTCGATCTCTATTCTACTAGGTCTATTGTTCGGCACAATTGTTGCAGCATTTATGGGGAAAGTAAGCTTGCAAGCGGTTGGAGAGGCTGATTGGTTCCATGGTATTCAGCCATTTTACTTCGGTACACCAACATTTGAATTGACGCCAATTATTACGATGATCTTAGTTGCTTGCGTAGGGATTGTAGAAGCAACAGGTGTTTACTTTGCATTATCTGATATTTGCAATAAAAAGATCGGTGAAAAAGAATTAACAAAAGGCTATCGCGCAGAAGGATTAGCGATGGTATTAGGTGGTATTTTCAACGCGTTTCCATATACAACATACTCTCAAAACGTAGGACTTGTTCAATTAACTGGAGTAAGAAATCGCGTTATTATTTATACTTGTGGTGGTATGTTAATCGTTCTTGGTTTCATTCCAAAAATCGCAGCTATTACAACTATTATCCCGAAATCAGTACTTGGCGGTGCAATGTTAGCAATGTTTGGTATGGTAATGGCATATGGTATTAAAATGTTAAGTAGTGTTGATTTTGGAAGACAAGAAAATTTATTAATCGTTGCATGCTCTGTAGGAATTGGACTTGGAGTTACAGTTGTTCCTACATTATTCTCGCAACTTCCAGAAAGTATTCGTATTTTAACAGATAACGGAATTGTACTTGGAAGTGCGTCAGCAGTACTTTTAAATATCGTATTTAATATGGTGCCGCAGCGTAAAGTGAAAGTAAAAGAAGAGCCAGTGTCGATGCAAAGTGCAGTAAGAGAAGCGTAAAAAAGCAAGGTCTCGTTATGAGACCTTGCTTTTCTTTTTAAGTGGCATCATTTTCCCGTACGTACCAAGACGCCAAATGTACTCAAGTGGCCCGTATTGGTAGCGTGATAGCCACCAGCGGCTAATAAAGATTTGTAACGTGTAGAAACCGACGCAGAATAGTGGTCCTATCCATAATGGAGCAAGATAATCATTTTTGAACAATAGTCCGAATACAAGTAACGTGACGATTGTATGTGAAATGTAGTTTGTTAACGCCATTCGACCAACGTATTGGAACGGACGTAATAATGTTTGCCATTTTTCTTTTTGTAATAAACGCATAAGCGTGACAATGTAGAAGATGAATAATGTTTTTCCACTTATCATCGTAATACCCATAAGTGAAAATGGTGTGTATGGTTGATTGTTCATAAAGAAATAAATCATAATAAACCACATCGGTAATGTTAAAATGAACATAATGATTTGCCATTTTCTAAGCTTTGGATCTAATTCTTTAGCACGGCGGAAAATGTCTTTTTTACCAGCATATAATCCTAGTAAAAACAATCCTAGTGTTTCAGGGAGCATAATAAGGCTGTTACTTATTGCTTCAGAATAGAAAGAATGGAATCTGTCTGTAATTTGTAAGCTCCAATTTTCTAACGGCATAATTGCGGTGGAAAGACCTAGTTCATCTACCGGCACTAATAGCATGAGAAGAGAACCTAATAATGTGAACAATTGCATGAAACTTAATAGTACAATTGACCATATTAAAATAGTACGTGGGTTGCTCTTATAAAATAAAAATAAGAAAAATCCAGCGATTGCATAACTATGTAAAATGTCTCCGTCCCATAAAAGAACGTAATGTAAGAAACCGAATAATAATAAAATAAGTAAGCGACGAACAAATAAAGTTTTTGGTCGATCTGTTTTCGCTTCAGCGCGAGTCATAAAAATGTAAAAGCCTAGGCCGAATAAAAACGAAAAGATAGTATAAAACTTCGTTTGAATAAACATATCGTAAAATAGGCGAATGTAGCTGTCTATCCCTTCGTAAATCCCTGAAATATCACGTGAGTCAATCCCGGCGATAACAGGCCAGTTTACAAGAAAAATACCTAATACAGCTATTCCTCTAATAATATCGATGGAGTGTATCCTCTCGCCTTGTCCAATATTTTGTGTCATTATTTTCCTCCTTGTTAAGTAATTCCCTTTTATTATACAAAATGTAAGGTGGAGGGTATAGGGTAGATTTCCATTTTTTTTAACTATTAAGTTATGTAAGATGAGATATAATAAGAGTGCACAACAAGTTTTAACCTTCTTCAAAACAGGCAGTAAAGCTCCTTCTTATAAGGGGCTTTCTTTATGAAAAGTGTTGATAATGATTCTCTTTAATGATAAAATGTATTTAAAAGTGATAATCATTATCAAAAAAGGTTGGTGCATGAGTATGGTATATGCATTAGTAGCAGGTACAGTCGCTGTATATGCAGTTATTGCAAAGTATGTTTTAAATGGAGTAGGAACAGCAAAATGAGTGATATGACATAAAATCCCTTTCATTTCTAAAAAGAATGAAAGGGATTTTTTATTTTTAATGAGAATATGCTGAAAATTTAGTATGATAGTAAAGTGAAACGGTAATCAATGGGTAGGTGTAACTCTCACTGATTACGAGCTCGCAAATAGCGGGGAAAAGTATATACATCTTGGATAAAGGGGAACAAGGGGATGACAAACATAGTACAGACAAACGGTATGAAAAAACTTGTTTGTTTTTATGAAGAGTGGCAAAAACACGGCGATGCAGAGAATAGTTTAAAGTTGTTTGAGGTGATTCAAAAATATAAGCAAGAGCAGCTTATGATAGCGTTCTGCGGTCACTTCTCTGCAGGGAAATCAACGATGATGAATCATCTATATAAAGCGCAGTTGTTACCGACAAGTCCAATTCCGACAAGCGCTAACGTTGTCAAAATTGAAAAAGGGATGGATCGTGTTGTCGTAACGGTTAAATCTGGAGAACAGTACGAGTATGACGGTGCATATTCAGCTGAAGAATTAAAACAAATTTGTAAAGACGGTGATGAGGTAATTGGTGTTCACATTTATCGGAATGATGCGCCAATTCCTGAGGGTGTGATGTTAGTTGATACACCAGGGATTGATTCAACAGATGATGCCCACCAACTAGCGACAGAATCAACGCTGCATCTAGCAGACGTAATTTTTTATATGATGGATTATAATCACGTCCAATCAGAAGTGAATTTACAATTTGTTAAAGAATTGAAACAACGTAATAAAACGGTTTATCTCGTTGTAAATCAAATAGATAAACATAAAGAAAATGAATTATCATTTGAGGATTATAAAGATAGTGTAAAACAATCGTTCTCTAACTGGGATATTGAAGTAGATGGAGTGTATTATACTTCATTACGAATGATGAACCATACACATAATGAAATTGGAAGCTTAGAAACATTAATTACTTCTATTATGAAAGAAAAAGAGCAGTATGTAAGAGATGGAATGGAGCGAGAAACAGAATATTTAATGGGAGAACATTTCTCGTTTATTCTTTCTGAAAATGAAAAAGCTCTTTTGAAATATGAGGAAGAGTTAGCATCACCGCTTTCTATTTCAGAGATAGTGGAAAAGAAAGAAGAGCTAACGGAAACTAAACATCGCGAGGCTAGTAAAGAATCTCATGTGAGAAACGAATTTATAAAAGGCTTACAAGCTATATTAGATAACGCGTATTTAATGCCATTTGAAATGAGAGAATTGGCAAATACGTATTTAGAAACGAAGTTAACTAAGTTTAAGGTCGGTTTGCTATTTGCGA
The DNA here is from genome assembly GCF_022664315.1 of Bacillus cereus group sp. BfR-BA-01309. NCBI lineage: Bacteria > Bacillati > Bacillota > Bacilli > Caryophanales > Bacillaceae > Bacillus > Bacillus cereus group sp. BfR-BA-01309. Next base: position 80,861 of record NZ_JAKUHE010000005.1, on the reverse strand, counting down.
AAGGAAAGACGGAGCAAGAAAAACAGAGACGTTTAGATGCTTTTTATTCTGCCTTACAAAAGATTGTTGAAACGCAACTTGATTTCCATGTGAAAGAATTTATTGTTACCTTCTTAAAAGAAGAAGGATTGTTTACAGAGGAAATTGGGAAAGACATATATGCTTTAGAAATAGCTTTCGGACCAGAAATGTTAGCTGAAGTCATTAAACAAGGAGCAGGTTTCACAGGTGATTACTTACTTCTTTATACAGCGGATGTAGCGAATGAACTGAAGAAACGTTATTTTACAAAAGCACAGCAAATTTTTGATAAAAGTGCAGTTGTTTTAAAGCAAAAAGTGAAGGAAGAAGTTACTCGTATTGAAGAAGAGATAGAAAAATATACGATGTTGCAAACGGCAAAAGAAACGAAATTGCAATACAGTAACAATTTAGAGACATATGAAAGTTATTTACAAAATGTTTGGCACGAGCATGTTGCTACACCAGAAGGATTGCAAATAGAGGAGATATTGCAAAGCAAAACACAAATCGTTAGTGAGAAATTCACACTACAAGAACAGGAAAGTGTAAACAGTAACGTAATGGCCCGTGAGGAAGAGATAAAAGGAACGGCAGCTTTAAATATTCAGCGTATATTAGAGAAAGTGAAGAAAGCTGAAACGATATTAGAGCCATTGCCAGCGCTGAAACACGTACAACAAGAGGTAATAGAAAAAAGGCGTCGTGTGGAAACGAAACAATTTACAGTAGCGTTATTCGGAGCTTTTAGTGCTGGGAAATCATCATTTGCCAATGCATTGCTTGGTGAGAAGGTGCTTCCTGTGTCACCAAATCCGACGACGGCAACGATCAATCAAATTTTGCCAGTTACAGAGGAAAAACCACATGGAACAGTAATCGTTCAATTTAAATCAAAGCAAGCTCTATTAGAAGATATGAAAGCTGTTTATAAGCTTTTTCATTATGAGATTACTACGTTAGATGAAGCGTTAGCACAAATTGATAAAATTATGAAATACCCTTCACCAACTGGGAAGCAAAAAACAACATTTAGCTTTTTACGAGCGGTACAAAAAGGGTATGATACGGTTTCTGCTCATTTAGGAGAGCAAGTACAAGTTACATTAGAAGAGTTTTCTGATTATGTAGCGAATGAAGAAAAATCATGTTTTGTTGAGTACATGGAGCTGTATTATGATTGTGCTTTAACAAGGCAAGGAGTAGCGCTTGTAGACACACCGGGAGCGGATTCTATTAACGCCCGCCATACGGACGTTGCGTTCCAGTATATTAAAAACGCGGATGCTATTTTATTTGTAACGTATTATAATCATGTGTTCTCTCGTGCTGACCGTGAATTCTTAATCCAGCTTGGTCGTGTAAAGGATACGTTTGCTCTTGATAAAATGTTCTTCTTAATTAATGCGGCCGATTTAGCAGAGTCTGAAGAAGAACTTGAAATGGTAAAAGGGTATATCGCAGATCAGCTACTGCAATACGGTATTAGAAATCCACGTTTATTCGCAATTTCAAGTTTATGTGCGCTTGAAGAGAAACAAGGAAAGAATATTGAAAAAGAAAAGTACGGTATTTTACAAAACTCTGGGATTGCGAAGTTCGAGGAATCATTTACATCCTTTATGATGAGAGATTTAATGCTCGTATCTGTTCATGCTTTATATGGTGCATTGCAAGGAGCAGATCAGCTTTTAGTAAATATGATAAATGGTGCAAAGCAGGGGAATGAAGAGAAAGAGAAGCAAACGAAAAAATATGAAGCAGAGCGTGATCAACTACTTCATATTATTTCATCATATAGTGTGCTTGCTGAAGAGCAGGCGATGCAAAATGAAGTGAAAGAATTGCTGTATTACGTGCAACAGCGTCTATTCCTACGCTATAACGATGTGTTTACTGAATTTATTAATCCAGCATCTCTTCGAACGGATGGAAATGTGAAAGTACAGTTGCAACAGTGTGTTATGGAATTAGTAGCATTTATTCAGCATGATTTATTACAAGAAATGCGTGCGACATCATTACGTCTTGAAAAATGGATAGATGAAGCGATGAAACGTGCAAAGAACGAAATTGTGGTGAACTGTAAAGTAGAAAATGAATCAATTTCTATGAGTGGAACAGTGGATTATGAATATAAAGATATTACACATAAAGAACCGTTCCCATCAGTTGAAATAAAAGATTTCAAAAAAGCATTGGCACATTTTAAAAATGAAAAAAGCTTTTTTGAAAAAAATGATAAAGCTTTCATGCAAGAAGAGGCTAAAGTTGTATTAGAGCCTTTCGTATCAAACTATGTAGCTGATGAAAAAGATTTATTTGTTCATCATTATGAGCAAGAATGGGATATGAAATGGAACTTATTCCAAAAAGTGATGCAGCAAGATGTGATGAACTACTATGAAAGTATATTATTTGCATTGGCTGAAACGATTGATGTATCACTATATGAACAAAGTAAAGAACAATTGCAAAAGCAGTTAGTGGAGATTGAAAAAGAAATTTATGTGATCTAGTCGTTATGAGAAAAAGATGCGCTCAATTTTCTTTTGCAGTACTGTATCTAAAGATTTGACAAACCCAGCAAATTCATCGGTAGAAATCATATGAGTAAGAACGAGGCGTCTGCCGTCTGGTGTTTCACCGCATAAGACGAATGAAGAAAATTCATATGTTTTGTTTTCTACTACTAATTTTGGATAGGAATACGTGTCGCTTTTCTTCTTCTTTCCATCAATGGAGATGACGTTGCATTTTTTCTCATTGTTGTCCATGGTGAATCCCTCCTTTCTATTACTTATGGTAGACAAGGAGGGATTAGAACAATAGAGAAAGGGGAATTTTTTATGAGTGTAGTAATAGAGTATATTTCGAAAGAAGCTATACCGAAACCTTTATTATTGCTTGCTGATCCAAGTGAGCGGCAAATTGATGCATATGTACAAAGAGGCTTAACATATGTAGCTAAGCAAGAGGAGAGAGTTATCGGTGTATATGTTCTTTTGGAAACAAGGCCGAAGACAATGGAAATTATGAATATTGCGGTTGTAGAGCATTTGCAAGGAAAAGGGATTGGGAAGAAGCTAGTAAGTCATGCCATAGAAACTGCTAAAGGATATGGTATGTCAAAACTTGAAGTTGGTACAGGCAATTCTAGTGTTTCACAACTTGCTTTATATCAAAAATGTGGATTTCGTATTTTTTCTATTGATTTTGATTACTTTTCGAAGCATTATGAAGAAGAGATTATTGAAAATGGGATTGTATGCCGTGATATGATTCGGCTTGCAATGGAATTGAATCAGAACGTATAACTTATTTAGGGGGAAGAGAAGATGGAAGTACATAAAGCAATTACAGCACATTCTCGTAAACAAAATGAAAGTGTAAAAGCATGTTTACAATTAGATGCGCAGCGTGAAGCAGCGATTGAAGCAGCCGTATCTCTTGCGTCAAATGGGAAAGAGTTTTCGGTTGATGTCATTAATGTTGTAACAAAGCAAATTAATGCTCTTGCAAAAAATGGTGTTACCTTGCAGCGTAAATATGTTACAGAAGAAATGGTTATGGAGTATGTAAGTCGTTTGCAAGAGAAAGAAGGTCGTTAAAGATGATAGTTACAGTCGAATGGTTACGTGAGCATATAGAAGATGAGAATGTCCGTATAATCGATTGTCGTTTTGATTTAGCGAATCCTAATTGGGGTAGAGAAAAGTATGAGGAAGAACATATTCTCCATGCCTTATATTTTGATTTAAATTTAGATTTATCAAGTCCTGTAACAGAACATGGTGGTCGCCATCCATTGCCGAATATTGAGGAGTTTGCAGACAAGCTTTCGCAAGCTGGTATTGATGAACATACGACAGTAATTGCATATGACAGTCAAGCAGGTGCAAATGCTTCTCGTCTCTGGTGGTTATTAAACTATGTAGGACATGAGAAAGTATATATATTAGATGGCGGATTTCCAGCTTGGAAAGAGAATGGACTACCGGTAACAACGGAAATTCCTGTTGCTAAACGGAAAGCATTCAAAGCAAATGTACAAGATCATATGCTTGTAACGATGGAAACGGTGAGAGAGAATATTCATGCAGGTGCAAATGTTACGTTAATTGATTCTAGAGAGCCAAAACGGTATGCTGGTGTAGAGGAACTTGTGGATCCAAAAGCGGGACATATTCCAACAGCAGTAAACTATTTTTGGAAGGATGGAATTGTCCAATCAGGACAATTTAAGAATGAAGCTGAGCAACAAGAACGATTCCAAAATCTTTCGAAAGATAAGGAAACAATTGTATATTGTGGTTCTGGCGTTACAGCATGTCCAAATATTCTTGCATTGAAATTAGCTGGATTCCAAAATGTTAAATTGTATGCAGGTAGCTGGAGTGATTGGATTTCTTACCCAGAAAATCAAATTGCAAAAGAAGAAGATTAATCACTTGCATGCAAAAATAATTTGTATTAAAATAAGGTCACAAGCAAGAAATTGCTCGAAAAACTTTGTATTTTACACATTGGAAACAATGTGATAATATAACGACAAGTAAATAATACATCCTGCGGTGTACGTAACTTATTTATGTCTAAAACCGATGTTAGTTATACGGAAGCTCAATATTTAGCGACCATCATCAAGCCTTCCTAGTGGAGGAAGATGTACGGTAACTGTGAGGGCATCCACCTGCGAGTAGCGGGTTTTTGGACATTTACGAGGAGCGGCACGTGCGGGGGTCTTATTTCAACTAACATTATATAAAATTCCTACGGTGTACGTAGCTTATGTATGTCTTAAACCAATAAGTTTAATATGGAAGTTCAATATTTAAATGTAGCTAACATGCCATCTTTTTAAGAAGGAAGTTACAAACATTTGTGAGAGCATCCACCTGTGAGAGCAGGTTTATGGACATCTAGAGAGAACGGCATATGTGGGGCTAAATAAAAACCTTACGTTTTATACGTAAGGTTTTTTTGTTGCATACATATATTCATGTTATCCCGCTTTAATGGGCAGTAAGACCCCCACCTCAAAATACAGCGAAAGCAAAGAAGTTAGGTGGGGGTCGGGCTGCCCATTAAAGTCCGATTGGTGAGGGCTGATTAAAGTTTCACTTTATCTCGATTCACCTGTGAAATTTCCATAATAAATATAGCACTTTCTGTCTTCATCAATCTCTCTTGAATCTAAAGTGAACTCCATATGCGTGCAGTCACGCTTAATATATATAATATCTGAATGAAGAGATGGCAAAATTTCTTCATAGTTCCATACATCTTTACTTTCAATCAAGTTTGAATTCGTATCCTTTAGCTCTCTAATTTCAAAACCGATGTGGAAGTAAGTAGGATCTGAAGGATCGTTAGAAAAGGTTTCTTGCTGAATATATATAACTGCTGTTCCGTCTGGATCTACTGAAGTTGCAGTAACAACATATGTATTTTTATCTTTTATAAAATATTCACAAGTCATGCGTGCGATGATTTCAGAATTAGAAATATTTGCGTAGTTCCATAAAGCTGGATACCCTTTCGTTTCATCATTAAGTCGATATTCTAAGTGCATTTTATCCCTCTTCTTCCTTTTTCTTCTACTTTATCATGCCATCCTATATAATAGAAATAGAATTTAAAAAGGGGAGTGCGAAGGTGACAAAAACGAAATGGCTAGTAGGTGGTGTCGTAACGTCTTTAATGACTGGCACCTTATTTGGCTGCGCACAAGATCTTCCCTCAAAACCGAATGATACTAGTTGTTCAGATTGGGATTGGGATGATGAACTTGGGGTATGGCAGTGTGATGATAGTAGTTCAGGTTATCGTGGGCATTACTTCTATGGTGGAAGATACTATCAAAATAAATCCGCTTTTAAAAATTCATCGGCGTTTAAGTCGTATCAATCGTCTGCGGAATTTAAAGGTGGAATTGGAAGTGGTTCAAAGGGTGGATTTGGGGGCTAACATATGTCGCAATACATAAGAGAACGAAAAGAGTTTTATTCGAAATATCCGAATTTCTGGTCGGATTTATATGAATGTGAGTATAGTTTGTTTCATGTTTTCTCTATAACAAATGAGACTATGAAACAATTACAAGTAGCGACTGAACGAATGGGGAAAATATTTTTTAAGACTGCTAGACTTTTGCGTAATTTAAGTGACGAACAGCTTCTTGAACTTGGATTTCCTCCAGCGAGCTTATCCTTCATTAGAATGAAAGGATTATATCCTGAATCTGTTATTTCGCGTTTTGATTTCGTTTTATCAGGTGATAACCGAATTAAAATGCTTGAGTTTAATAGTGATACACCAACTTTTATTATGGAATGCTTTCAAATGAATGGAAAAGTTTGTGAAAAAATAGGCTATGATGATCCGAACATGGGGCAAGAACGGTTACTATCTTCTGGTGTTACAAAAGCTGTTATGGAAGCAATAAAGGGAATAGATAACCCAAATGTTGTTTTTACAGCACATCATGAACATATTGAGGATTGGAATACGATTATGTATTTGAGTCAGTTATGCCATGTTGAAAATAAAGTAGTGCCAATGTCAGAACTTAGAATTACAAAAGATGCTTTAGTGGATAGCGATGGAGTACAGATTGATGTTTTATATCGCCAAACATATCCGATAGAAGATTTAATTGAGGACCAAGATCCTGAAACAGGAGATTTGGTAGGTGTGGAACTGTTGCAACTTGTAAAAGAAGGGAAGCTTTTTATTGTTAATCCAATATCGGCATTTTTACTTCAGCCAAAATCAATTCAGTGTCTAATTTGGGGGCTAGCAGAAGAAGATGCTTTTTATACAAATGAGGAACAACAGTGGATTAAAGAATATATGTTACCTACATATTTAGAACCAGATTTATTTTTAGGAAAAAGTTCTTTTGTTCAAAAACCTTCATTTGGTAGAGAAGGGGACACAATTACCGTTCGCGATAAGGACGAAAATATTATGATGCAAAATGTACACCAAACGTATAAAGCGTCACTGCCAATATTTCAAAAGTATACAGAACTTCCAGTCGTATCCTTGGAAACAGAGAAAGGGATGGAGCAACTGTCGTATGTGTTTGGTTCGTTTTTAATTGCTGGAAAAGCGAGTAGTATCGGCATTCGTGCTGGGGAAAAAATTACGGGGAATGAATCGTACTATTTACCGGTAGGGATAAAAAGGAGGAAAGTATATGATTAATTTTTTATTATATTTAGCAGTAACACTTGGACTTTTATGTATTGGTCTTTTCCTTATGGAAGTGACAACGAAAGTAAAAGAATTTAAGTTAATGGCTCAAGGAAATAAGGCGGTAAGCTATGTACTTGGAGGGCGATTACTTGGGTTAGCTATTGTTTTATATTCGACAGCAGCTAATTCCATTTCACTTCTTGATATGGTTTCGTGGGGAGCAGTTGGTATTTTGGCTCAAATTATTGTTTATTATTTAGCTGAATGGCTTACACCAAGCTTTAATATAAACAAAAGTCTTGAAGAAGATAATCAAGCAGTCGGTCTGTTTCTTATGTTTTTATCGCTTTCCATTGGGATTGTAATTGCAGGTTGTATAACTTATTAAAAACTTTACGTTCAAACGTAAAGTTTTTAATTTTTATATATGTTAGTTTGCCATACCTTTTGAAAAAATTGTAGGCTACTGTTGACATCTATTTTAAATAAGAGTAACATTTTCTATGTAATAAAAAATAAGTCTCTGTTAGGTGAGGCTCCTGTATAGAGAAATGCTACTGCCCAAAAATGTCGAGAGACGCCAATGGGTCAACAGGAATGATCGAATTAAGGTTTTTCTTAACGTAGCTGGTAATGTACCTATGCTATACAGTGCTAAAACTCGGCGAGGGAGAGGTCCGTAGATTTCTAATTGTATTAGGAATCGTTTATTTGTGTATGTCATGACCTTTACTCTTTTCGGAGTAAGGGTCTTTTTGTTACAAAGCTATGAGTAATTTCATAGTATAAACTATAAAATTAAACGAGGAGGTGAGGAGCATGTCAAATTCTGACTCGGTTCCGTTACCCATATACTTCAAATCAAAAATATATGATGTAGGCAGGAAACGACTTGTTCCTCCCTCTATATTTATCATAATGTAGCGTTTATATGCATGTTTAAGCGCTAGACACTGTTACGGTAAAGTGGATAAATTGAGAAACAAAGCGTTTCTTCCTATGTTGTACAGGAGGAGACGATAATATGTTATATGCAAACAAAACTGTGGGTAACACGTCATATAAATTACGTAAAAAATCAATGAAAGAACAAACAATGCTTCAAAAAAATAAAGATTTATTAATTGAAATCGCAACGAGAGATGTAAAATCTGTATTTGCATATTTTAAAACAACAAGAGATGGATTATCTATGAAAGAGGCACAAAAACGTATTCAAGTATACGGCCGAAATGAATTAACTTCAAAAAGAGCGCGTATTGCGGAAGTAATGATGAAGCTAAGTGGAATGATTCCAGGTTTTTCAAAACAACATGTGCGTGATGGATCACAATGTGAGAAAATTACTGTGTCTCGAGTAGAATGTTCTAGTGTAACAGGGTTAAACGGTGAATTAAAAATGATGAATTTGCCAGTACAAGAGCTTGTTCCTGGTGATATGATTTTTCTTTCAGAAGGTGATATAGTACCAGCAGATGTACGTATCATTTACGCGAATGATTTATTAGTAAATGAATCTGTGCTAACAGGAAAAGATACAAATATTGAGAAATTTGAAAGCTGCTATCACCTTGAGCGCAAAAGATTTATTCCTTTAAAACGAATGAAAGACTATAATCCACTTGAACTTGAAAATGTATGTTTCAAAGGGACGTATATTGTTGGCGGAAATGCAAAGGCTGTAGTTGTTTCGACTGGGAAAAATACGTATTCAGGAATTCTTCATACTTGTTGTAGTAGAATGTCTTAATGTGTAAATGATGCTAAATATACAAAAACAATGTATAATAGACAAAGTTGAAAAAACGTAGAATGGTAATCTATTTATATAACCTTACGTGATGACGTGGGGTTATTATTTTTTGTAGTAGGAGAGGGATTATGAAAAAAGTATTATTAGTTGATGGTATGGCACTACTATTTCGTGCTTTTTACGCAACAAGTGTCTACGGACAATTTATGAAACGACAAGATGGTACCCCTACAAACGGGATTCATGGTTATATGAAACATTTATTAACAGCTATGCAAGCAATTGAACCGACACATATCGTAACATGCTGGGATATGGGTAGTACGACATTTAGAACAGAATCGTTCTCAAATTATAAAGCGAATCGTGCAGCGCCGCCTGAAGAATTAATTCCACAATTTGACTTAGTTCAAGAAATGACTGCGAAATTGTCTATTCCAGTTATCGGTATGAAAGGGTATGAAGCGGATGATTGTATCGGTACGCTTGCAAAACAATACTGTAATGAAGCGGAAGTTTATATATTAACAGGTGATACGGATTTACTTCAGCTTGTTGATCAGAACGTTACAGTTATGCTCTTACGAAAAGGAATTGGAAATTACGAATACTACACACCAGAGAAGATTATGGAAGAAAAAGGCGTAGAACCGTGGCAAATCGTGCATGCGAAAGCGTTCATGGGAGATACGAGTGATAATTACCCAGGTGTAAAAGGTATCGGCGAAAAGACAGCGTATAAACTGATTCAAGAGCACGGAACAGTAGCAACTGTACTAGAAAATGTAACAACATTAACAAAAGCGCAGCGTACAAAGATTGAAAGTGATTTAGAGAACTTAAATATTTCATTACAATTAGCGCAAATTCATTGTGAAGTTCCAATTTCATGTTCATTAGAAGAAGGATTACACACAATGGATGAAGAAAAACTTAGATTCGTTTGTGAAGAAATGAATTGGGGAAGACCTGAAATATTAATCAATATGCTATAAATACTAGAAAGACCGATTATAAGTAAAATGAATCGGTCTTTCTTTTTTTTGCGTGTTCACAAAGTTGTCAGAAAATAAACGGAATTTTCATATGAAGTTCAAATAGAATTCACAACAATCAATTATTATAAGGGCAACCAGATAATACTTTATCTTTTATCCCACTTTAATGGGCAGTAAGACCCCCACCTCAAAATTCAGCGACAGCAAAGAAGTTAGGTGGGGATCAACTGCCCATAAAAGTCCGATTGGTTCAACTAATAATCAGTGGGGGATGAAGAAAATCCCGACTGATTAAAGTTTCACTTTATATAAACCATCCCCCAAGGAGGAAAATGAAAATGAGAAAAAAAGTGAGAAAATCTTTTAAACAATTATTAATTGAAAATAAACAATCACTATTAAATAATAAAGAAAATATGAAAGAAATTGAAGAAAGAATTGAGAAACGACATGTGGCATACAGAGTTGCTAGTAATTGAGTATGATAATTTTGTATATGAAAAAAGCTTGTAGTTTGGATAGTATCTAAACTACAAGCTTTTTCTTGTTTATTACTTCCACCAAATCCAAGCCCAAAAGTAATTTCGTATATTTCGAGGAGTAATGCGTATAAAACGTTCCCCGTCAAAGAAGCAATTTAAATTTGGAAGTGTTTCATCTGGATTTTCTGAAATAAAGGTGACGATATTTTCATTGCTTGTAACGGTTACTGTAATTGGTGGGTCGGTAGGTGAAACTTGAAGTTGTAATGAAATATTCGCCGTGTTTTTAAATTCATTAGTAACAGGTGGGCTTTTCACTTGAACTGTGAATAATACGATAATTGTTTCGTCTGGTTCCAAATTAGCAGCGACTAGGAAACCGATATTTGGATTCGCTAGTGGAGAGCGTTCGCCGTTAATAAAGACAGTGCCGTTCATAAATTGTAAACCTGCTGGAATGGTATCTTGTAATGAAACATTTGAAAGTGAAATGTCAGAAGTATTCGTAATACGCACCGTATAATCAAAATATTGGTTTAAATAAGCGGAGCTGACGGAAGCATCTTTCACTACTGTTGCAGTTATAACTTGAACTGGTATACGAATGATATTTGAATTAACAATGAAAGTAATAATTGGAGCCTCTGGTGTCAATTGGAAGGCGGCTGTGACAGTAGCGGAATTGATAATTGTGCTGTTTGAAGGGATAGAAGAGACGAGAACGTTAAATGTTATCGTTGCTACTGAATCAGCTGGTAAAGCACCGATATTCATACCAGTGTCTGGACGGACATTTGGAACTGGAGTACCGTTAATTTTTACGCTGTTTTCTATAAATGTTGTACCAGCTGGAATAGTATCTAAAACGGAAGTACTGATTGTAGGAATTGGGGAACGATTAAATACTTCTAATGTGAATGTAATCATATCACCTATAACGGCAATAGATGTGTCAGTTGTTTTGTTAATACGAACCATAGGATCAACTACTGTTGTTGTAACGACATTGGTTTGCTTTGTAATTGTAATAGGTGGTTCATTCGGGTCAATGGTAACGGTATAGGAAACAGAAGCATCGTTATTAATTGCTGGTTGAAGAGTTGTAGGAGATATTGTTACTTGGAAAGTAATGATAGTAGATGCATTAGGAGCAAGGTTTCCTAATGTAATACCATTTTCAGGATTCGCATTAGGCTGATTGATTCCGTTAATCGTAACGCTGCCCGTAACGAAGGTAGTATCTACTGGTGCGGTGTCTATGGCAAGGATATCTTCAATAGTCACATTACCATTATTCGTAATTGTAATTGTATACGTTATAGTTTGACTAGGTAATGCATTCGTAGCATTAACAGACTTTATGGCAACGACATTATCATTTTGGACAGTTGTTGTGACGGTATTTGTTGTAGTTGTATTTGTGACAGGTACGTTATTAGGGTTGACTATATAGTTAAAGGTAGTAATGGCTTGGTTGGTCAGTTCATTTGGAGTTGGGATAGAAGTCACGGTTACTTGGAATGAAGCGATAGCATTTCCGCCAACAGTTATAGAACCAATTGGTATACCACTTACTGGATTAACTCCCGGAAGAGTTTCTCCGTTTACAACAACGCTATTCTCTACAAACGTAGTACCTTGAGGAATCATATCTTGAATGATTATATCATTTGCTGCAACATTACCAGTTTGATTGAGTGTAATCGTATACGTTAACGTGTCACCGACTGTTGCAAATGCAAGGTCAACAGCTTTATTACTATTTAAATTTGCATGATGAATTGCTGTTACGGCAGCTGATGAAAGAATAGTTTCGGTAATAGGCGGCTGGTTTGGTATCGTGTATTGGTATTCAATTGTACTCGTGTTAGAGATTGGATTTGTTTGCGGAATCGAAGTAACTCGTACTTGGAATAGAATAGTTGCTGTCGTATTAGGCGGAATGTTATCAATTTGTATCCCGTTAAGTGGATTGTCATTTGGGCGAGCAGTTCCATTTACAATAACACTATTCTCTATAAAGCTCGTATTTGATGGGATGATATCTGTAACAATAATGTTTTCTACTTGTATATTCCCATTGTTTGTGATGGAAATTGTGTAAGGGATAATCGTTTGTAGATCGGCATATTGGATAGGCGTTGTTTTTGTTGCAATTACATGAGCTGAAATAACTTCAGTGAAGGTAATATTACTAGTCGATATTTGTTCTTCGCCACTAATTGTATAACGAGAAGTTGATTGGTTTTGGATACGACTGCTAGCTGGAAGAGATACCACAGTAACAGAAAACGTGACTGGGATAGAAGCGTTAGGAGCAATCGTTCCTACAAGTATACCGGCACTTGGGTTCGCGTTAAGTTGAGGAATATTGTTTACTAAAACGCTACCGTCTATAAAGGTTGTTCCATCAGGTATATTGTCTGTAAATACAACAGCAATAGCATCTGTGTTTCCTATATTCGTTAAAGTTGTTGTATAAGTTAAAATGTCACCAATCGTTACAGAAGTTAAATCAACAGTTTTCAGTGAAACGATATCAGCGTCGTTAATTTGAACGAAAGTAGTATTGGAAGTAGTGGATTTTTGAATTGGTGCAAAGTCAGGATTGAAAATAAAGTCGTAGACGATGTTTGCAGTATTAGGCGTTGGATTTACAGCTGGTAAATTCGTAACGGAAACTTGAAACATTATTGTAGTCGCTTGACCTGACGCAATATTAGGAATGGAAAATCCGATATTTGGATCTGCTGCAGGAAGTACAGTATTGTTAACCGTGACACTTCCTGGAATAAATACTGTTCCATCTTCTATAGTATCTGTAAAAAAGATGGAGTTAGTTGCAGTGGATCCGTTATTTTGAATGAATACTGTATATTCAACGGTTTCATCAATATTTGCTAATACTTTATTAGCGGATTTTGTAGCGATAAGAATAACATCAATAAATTGTATATTTGTAGTATTGGAAGAGGTCGTTTCTGAAATTGGTGGTGCGCTTTGTTCCGGTTGATATTCATAGTGAATGACAGCGATATTATTAATATTATTTTGTGATGGTATAGAAGTTACATTTACTTGGAACGTAACAATAATCGTATTGTTTGGAAGAATGATATCAAGATTGATACCGGTACTTGGATTTTCATTAGGTCTTGGTATGCCATCTACAAGGATGCTATTTGGAACGAATGTGGTGCCAGCGGCAATTGCGTCAATTAGGAGAGTATTTGTAATAGGTACTGTACCAGCGTTTGTAACGGCGACTGTATACGTGATGATTTGACCGATGCGTGTAATGGATCTATTGGCGGATTTAATTGCACTAACATTTGCTGTCCGCACTTCAGTATTTACTGCATTTGATAACGATCTACGCTGAATAATAGGAGAACTAGGGTCAATTTGGTATTCATACGAAGTGTCTGAAATGTTAATGACTGTGTTGCCGGAAGGGATACTTGTAAGTTGTACTTGAAATGAAATAGTGACTGTTTCATCTGGTTGTATCGTGCCGAGAGTTACTCCGTTTTCAGGGTTCGCACCAGGCTGAATTACATTGTTTATTGATAAGCTATCTTCAATGAATATAGTACCCTCTGGAATATTGTCAATGAACACAGTATTGTTAGCTGGAATAGTTCCTATATTTTGTAGTGTATTTGTGTAAGTGATATTTTGCCCGATGGATACGAAAGTAACATTCGCCTGTTTAACAGAAATAATATTTGCATTTTGAAGTGATGTTGTAACGATATTAGAATTTGCAGAGCGATTCACTGGTGGAGCTGTAGGAATACTTACATATTGGTAATTTGCAGATGATTGATTTACAATTTCGGTTTCAGTTGGTGGATTATTTGTTTGTACTTGAAATAGTATTGTTTTGGAACTGTTTGGTGGAATCGTTCCAATTGATATTCCGTTTTCTGGATTTGTACCAGGCTGAAGTACACCGTTAATTGTGACACTGTCTGGAACGAATGTAGTCCCAGCTGGAATAGAATCTGTAAAAGTAATATTTATTGCGTCAACATTTCCGGTATTTTTCACTTCAGAAATATAAAGTATAGTTCCGCCAATATCTACAGTTATCGGATTAGATGTTTTTGTGATTGTCAATTGTGCTTGCACGAAATTTGTAATGACTATATTACTTGTAGAGGTTTCGGTAATTGGTGGTTGCCCAGGATTTGGTTGAATTGCATATGTCGTAGTAGACTGGTTTGTAATAGAATCTTGCGAGAATGAATTATTAATAAGAATTTGGAACGAAATAAGGTGAGTAGCGTTTGCTGCAAGATCAGGCAAAATAACACCTGCATTGGGATTTGCACCAAGTATCGTTGTTCCATTAAGTGTAAAACTATTTTCTACGAATGTAGTACCAGCTAAAGTGGAATCTAAAAATGAGAGGTTCGTGGTCGGGATATTTCCGCTATTTTCTAGTGTTATCGTGTAAGTCAAAATATCGCCAGTTGTTGCTTGCTGTGTGTTTACTGCTTTTAAAGAAATAATAGTTGCATCCGAAATTTGTGTGAAAGCTGGATTAGAAGTAATGGTTCGAGAGATGATAGGAGCAGTTGGATCGGCGATAAAAGTATAGTCAATACGGGCTATATTAGAAATTGGATTCACACTTGGAATGGATTGAACGATCACTTGGAATGTGGCAGTGACGATTTCTGAAGGTGCAATGGAATTTAATGAGATCCCTACGCTTGGATTGGCACCTGGAGCTGAAACGCCATTAATGGTTACACTATTCGGAATAAATGCAGTTCCTTCTGGGACTAAATCTGTTAAAGTAACTGTATTTGCAGTTGTATTCCCGTTATTTTGAACGACTACAGTGTAAGTGATAGTACCGTTAGTAGACTGTACGAGGGAATCTGTATTTTTAATTACAGATAGCGATGCATCAACGACAGTTGTACTAACAGTATTAGATGAAGAAGTTGCTGTAACTGGAGGTTGACTTGGGTCAACAATATACGTGTAACTTGTAAGTGCTTGATTTATAATCGCTCCTTGCGGCGGAATAGAACTTGCAAAGAATTGGAATGTAATCGTAGCAGAATCACCTGGTGCGATAATACCAACTGGAATACCGAGAGTTGGACTTGCAGTTGGAAGTGAAATCCCGTTAAGCGTAACACTATTTGGAACAAATAATGCCCCTTCAGGGACTCCATTAATGAGTAATACAGAATTAGCAGGGAAGTTTCCAGTATTCGTTAATGTTGCTGTATACGTAATGATATCTCCGATAGATACAATTGATCGATTTGCTTCTAAAACAGTTGTAACAGTCGCGTTATTAATTTGTGTGGAAGCACTATTAGAAGTTATTGTACCTGTAACAGGAGGAGAAGTCGGATCAACTATAAATTCGTATTGAATAGATGCAACGTTTGTAATTGGGTTCGAAGGTGGAGTAGATGTAACGATGACTTGGAACGTAACGGTTGAGGAACTACCAGTATTCACAGTTCCGATATTCACTCCGTTATTTGGATTGGCACCTGGGATGGTACTTCCATTTACAGTGAAACTATTTTCAACAAAAGTCGTTCCTACTGGAATCGAATCTGAGAAATTTACATTCGTAGCGTTTGTATTGCCGCTATTTTGAAGTAAAACTGTATAAGTGATCGTGTCTCCGATATTCGCAAAGGCTGTATTAGCAGTTTTTACAGCTGAAAGCGTTGCTGAATTAATAGAAGTAACGAAGACGTTCGTTTCCACATTGCCAGGCTGAGCTTGTAATGCATTTCCTACGTTATATTGGAAGTTTACAAATCCTAAGTTTTGGAGTTCTGTTGTGAATGTTGTTGGATTGCTTACGATTTGAACTTGGAATATGATTGTTACCATTTGATTTGGAGTGATTGTATTTATACCAACGCCATTAATAATAGAAGCGGAAGGTAATGGAGTACCATCAACAATAACTGATCCTGCAACAAATTGTGTCCATGTCGGTAAAGGGTCTGAGAAGATAACATTGTTAGCGGAAATATTTCCCGTATTTGTAATCGTAGTTGTATACGTAATCGTATCACCGATTGTTGCAAAAGCTTTATCACCTATTTTAATCGTGTTTAAAATTGCGCTTTCGATTTTTGTGGAAATGGTAGTAGAAGTAATGTTTTTTGAAATAGGAGGATTAGCTGGATTGACAATATGTTGGAAACTAACGCTAGCTTGATTGGTAATTGGATTTATAGGCGGAATTTCATCGGCATTAATATGAAATGCTACGATGACAGATTGGTTTGGCGCGATATCGCCAATTGGAACGCCTGTAATGATATTTGCATTTGGGATGCTAGTTCCGTTAATTGTAAAGCTATTCGGTTCAAAGGAAGTTCCATCTGGAATCAGGTCGGTAAAAATAACATTCGTCGCACTAACATTTCCGCTATTTGTTATTGTAACGGTGTAGACAATATCTTGCCCGATATCCACTGTTGCCACATTTGAATTTTTTTGTGCGGTAAGGATAGCGCTATTAATTTGTGTTGTCGTTGTATTAGATTGATTGGAGGTTGTAATAGGTGGCTGGCTAGGATCAACGCCATAATGATATGTGGTAGAAGCAGCGTTAGAAATGGGGTCAAGTGTTGGAAGTGTAGCAACTGTTGCTTGGAAAGTAACGATGGCCGTATTACCACCAGGAATGGAACCGATATTTACACCGGTAGATAAATCGGCATTTGGGATGGTTTGCCCATTAACTGTGAAACTATTCGGAACGAAAGTGAGATTGCTATTAAGAATATCAATAATGGTTACATCTGTAGCGGTCGTATTCCCGGTATTAGGAAGGTTAAGTGTAAATGTTATTGTATTACCAACATCAGCAAAAGTAAGATCTGCTGTTTTTGTACTAATAATATTTGCGTTGTTTATTTGAAGAAGTGTCGTGTTGGAAGTAGCTGCACTCGATACTGGCGGATTCCCTGGGTCCACAGTAAACGCATAAGTCGTGGATGCTATATTTGGTGCTGGATTACTAGGTGGGATGCTGTTCACTGTAACTTGAAAGACGATACTATATATTTCATTTGGTGGAAGTGCTGCAAGTAATACACCTGTATTTGGATCCGCATTAGGTTGTAAAATGCCATCGACAGTTAATGTGTTAGGAACAAATGTGAGTCCACTTGATAATACATCTGTGAATACAATATTAATTGCATCCGTATTTCCTATATTTGAAATAGAAGTAGTGTAAAAAACAGTTTGCCCGATATCTGCAAAGGATACATTTTCATTTTTCGTCATGGATAATATAGCTTCTTTCATTTGCGTTGAAACAGGATTACTAATTGAAGTTTCTGCATCAGGCGGCGAGACTAATTGATACGATGTTGATGAGAAATTTACAGCGGGGTTTTGTGTTGGTAAAGAGGTAACAGTTACTTGGAACGAAACATTTACTGTATTCCCAGCTGTTATAGGGCCGATATTTACACCGTTCGATGGGTCCGCACCGCTTTGAGGAATGCCATTAATAGAAAATGAGTTTGCAATAAATGTAGTTCCGCTCGGCGCAGTATCTGTGAATATAACATTTTGTGCGGATGAGTTTCCGTTGTTTGTTAAAGTAACAGTATAAGTGAGTATGTCTCCGATATGGCCAAATGGCTTATCAACTTGTTTTGATGAAAGAATGGTAGCGGTATTAATAGTAGTAAACACTGTATTTGAAGTAGCAGTTCTTGAAACAATTGGTGCATTTGGATCGGCGATAAATGTGTAAGAAGCAGTAGCGGAATTGGCAATAGGATTTTGGGCTGGTGTAGAAGTAGCGGTAACTTGAAATGCTATAGATATTGAGCTGTTAGGAGCAATTGATCCAATCGTTATACCTGTATTAGGAGTAAGGCCAAGTTGTGTGATGCCATTTATTGTGACACTATCGGAAACGAACGTTGTGCCGTCTGGAATAAGGTCAGTGAACGTAATATTCGTTGCATTTGTATTGCCGTTATTCGTTAAAATTGTTGTATAGGTAATGGTATCACCCAGTGTTACAAGTGTTTGATCGACCGATTTTATCATCGTTATCATAGCATCTAGTACAGGGTTTGTAACGATATTCGTTGAAGTAGAAGTAGTAGCAGGAGCTGAGCTTGGATCAACAGTATAAGAGTATAAAATCGTATCATTACCCATAATCGAACTTGAAGGTGGCACTGAAATAACATTTACTTGGAAAGTAACAGTTACTGTTTCACCAGGAGCGATATTTGGTATAGTTACTCCAAGTGCAGGCTGTGCACCAATTTGCTGAAGACCATTGATTGTGACCGAATTTGGTATAAATGTAGTGTTAGCTGGAATAGCACTTGTGAATGTTATATTCGTTGCTGGTGTATTACCGGTATTTGTAATCGTAGTTGTATACGTAATTGTATCTCCGACAGAAATAATGGATTTATCGGCACTTTTTGTAGTTGTTAATATAGCACTCTTAATTTTTGTTGAAACTGTATTAGATATATTCGTTTGTGATACAGCAGGTTGGCTAGGATCGACCACATGTGCAAACTGTACAGAACTAAAATTCGAAACTGGATTTATGCTTGGAATGTTTGTTACAAGTACATTTATCGTAATAGCAACCGTACTACCAGGGTTTATATTTCCAATCTGAATCCCGTTCCCGGGATTTCCAATTTGCTGCGCACCAGAATCATTTACAAGAGTACCAGATATAAATGTCGTTCCATCAGGCAAAATATCTGTGAAAATTATATTTTGTGAAGTGACATTTCCGGGGTTACTTAATGTAATCGTATAAGAAATGGTATCGCCAATCGTTGCAAAAGTTTTATCTACAGATTTAACGAGTGCAATTTCCCCAGCATTTATTTGTGTCGAAACAGAATTAGATGTCGTATTTCGTGAAACAAGTGGTAAATTAGGTCCTGTCATAAATTGATAATCAATGGAAGCACCGTTTACAACTGGTGAATTTGGTCCTCCAGGTCCGATTGTAAAAATAGGATTTGGGATACTAACTACTTGTACGCGGAAGGTAACGTTTATAAAATCTCCTGCAATAATATCCCCAATGGGTATCCCATTCGCTGGATTTACTCCAGGTAATAAAACCCCACCTACTCGAACGCTATCTGCTATAAATATTGTATTATTTGGAATTGAATCTGTAAAAATGATATTAGTAGCAGTTGAGTTTCCTATATTATCTAATAAAACTGTATACGTTAAAAATGAATTTCCAGGTGCTATATCAGAAAATAGACGATCCACGCTTTTTGTTGCTTGGATAATTGCTTCGTTAATTTGCACTAAAGTTGGATTACTTGTAGCTGTTTCTGTTACCGGCGGCTGGGTAGGATCCACGATGATAGAATATGTTGTGCTAGATTGATTTAAAGTTGGATTTGTAGCTGGTATTGAGCCGACGATCGCTTGAAAACTAATTGTTGTTGTTCCAGCAACTGGAATTGCGTCTAAAGAAATTCCGCTATCTGGTCTAAATCCAAGTTGTGGGATCGTATTAATTTGTACACTATCGGGCACGAATGAAAGTTCAGGTGGTAATATATCGATAAAAACAGGTGTGTTAGCGGTAGTATTTCCGTTATTAGTGAGCGTAGTTGTATACGTAATTGTATCTCCAACAGCGGCAAATGCACTGCTCGCAGTTTTTGTTGCGATAACGGAGGCAGTATTTACTTGTGTAAAAGTCTTATTGGATTTAACGGTGCGTGAAACAGGCGGTTCATTTATATCAACAATAAAGCTATATTGAAGAGATGATTTGTTAGGAATTGGATTAGGATTAGGAATTGTTGTAATGTTTACTTGAAAGCTGAGTATAACTGATGCATTTGAATTTATGTTACCGATATTGATACCGTTTTGTGGATTTGCATTAGGGATGGTTGTTCCATTTACTGTAAAACTATTTGGAATAAACGTCGTACCATTTGGAATTAAATCTGTAAAAATAACATTGTTTGCAGTAGTGTTACCGGAATTAATAATGGTAGAAGTGAAAGTAAGTGTATCTCCAATAGTAGCGAATGTAGAATTGACAGTTTTATTTATAGATAGAGTAGCATCAATAATTGGAGTAACCGTCGTATTTGTGATTGTATTACCAACAGCAGGCGATTGGTTTGGATTCACGGTATATTCATAATTTACAAGAGCATTATTTGTTAATGTGCCACTAGGTGGTATCGCTAAAATTTGTGCTTGAAAAGTAATGAATACAGTATCTCCGGGCGGAATATCTGCTAAGTGAATACCAAGTGATGGGTCTAATCCTGGCTGAGGAACATTATTGATAGTTACGGAATTTTGGACAAAGGATGCGCCTGCACCAAGTCCATCCGTTAAAACAGTTGCACTAGCAGGGATATTTCCTGTGTTCGTAACTGCAATCGTATAAGTAACGATATCTCCAATTGCAGCGTTCAGTGTGTTCACTGATTTCGTAGCGATAATCGTAGCGTTGTTAATTTGAGTTGTTATTACATTACTTAGCGCATTAGCGGATGCTGGAGGTAAGTTCGGGTTTACGACATATTGGTATGTTGTGTTACTTTGGTTCGGTATTGGATTTGTATTCGGGATGGAATTTACTTGCACTTGGAATGAGATGGTTGTATTTGCATTCGGGTTTATTGGATCGATTGCTATGCCACTTGCTGGATTTACATTAAGGAGTGTATTCCCATTTACTGTTACACTATTTGGAATAAAAGATGTCCCGCTTGGGATCGCATCGGTAAATACTATATTTGATGCAAGTGTGTTTCCGTTATTCGTTAAAGTAGTCGTATACGTAATAATATCATTTACGTTCGCAAACTGTTTATCAGCAGATTTTGTAGCGGTAATAGAGGCATTATTAATAGTTGTCTGTACAGTGTTAGATGCCACCATCTGCATGACAGTTGGTTTGGATGGGTCGTACGTGTATTGGAAAGTAGTGCCTGATTGATTTGTAATTGGATTTAAAGCAGGAATAGTTGGTACAAAAACTTGGAATACAACAGTACGTGATGAATTTGCTCCTATCGTACCAATAAGAATGCCGTTAGCAGGATTTGCATTTGCTATAGGGACACCGTTAATCGTTACAGTGTTAGGAAGGAAGATAGTACCAGCTGGAATGATATCTGTAAACGTTACACTAGAGGCGGGGATATTGCCATTATTACTTAAAACTGTTGCATAAGTTATGACATCGCCAACATCAGCGAAATTTGTGCTCGTTAGTTTCGTAGCAACAATATTAGCGTTATTAATTTGTGTAGCTACGATATTGCTAGTTGCATTTCTAACAACAGCAGGTAAATTTGGATCTGCGATAAAACTATATAGAAGTGCAGCACTGTTTTGAACTGGATTTGGTGAAGGTAAACTATTTGCACTAATTTGGAAAACAATTGTTGTAATGCCGCCTGCTGGAATCGTACCAATTTGAAGACCGACACTTGGATCCGCACCTAGCTGTAAAGCGCCGCCTATAAAAGTACTATTTGGTACGAGAGCTGTGCCAGGGGGGAGTATATCGGTAACGACTACATTATTTGCTGGAGTATTTCCAGGGTTAGCTAGGGCAATTGTGTATGTGATCGGTTGCCCAACATCTGCAATAGTTAAATCTACCTGTTTGACAATAACTACATTTGCTAAGTTGATTTGTGTACTTACAGTGTTACTTAAAGATGTTTCTATAGTTGGTGGGTCGCCTGGATTTAAAATAAAGCTATACTGTGTACTAGATGAATTTATTGTTGGGTTTTGTGTGGGTAAAGAGGTGACAGTTACTTGATAAGAGACGGTAAGTGAGCCGTTAGCAGGAATGGAAGGTAACGGAACACCGACATTTGGATCGGCGTTATTTTGGAGTACACCATTAATAAGGAAAGTGTTTGGGTTAAAGGTAGTACCGTCAGGATTCGTATCAACGAAAGTAGGACTATCAGCGGAAACACTTCCTGCATTCGTCAAAGTAACGGTATAAGTTAATATATCTCCTACGGTAGCAAACGCTCGATCCACTGCTTTGTCTGAAATGACATTTGCGTCATTCACTTGAGTAAATGTAGTGGTTGAAGTTGTGTTCTTACTTACAGGTGATGCATTTGGATCCACGATAAAGTTATAGGCAATAGAAGCGCTATTTGAAATAGGATTTGGATTTGGTATGCTAGTTATTAATACTTGGAATGAAGCTGTGATTGTAGTACCGCCATTAATACTACCAATAGTAATGCTAGTTGGTGTAATGCCTGGCTGAGTAATGCCATTAACTATGACACTGTTCGGTACAAAGGCAGTACCATTCGCAATTGAATCGGATAGTACTACATTGTTCGCCGTAACATTTCCATCGTTTGTAAGAGCAAAGGTATAAGTTAATACATCTCCAACTTCCGCAAATGTTTTATCTACAGACTTAGTAGCGTGAAGATTTGCTAGTCTAATTGTTGATGTAACAGAATTAGAATTTGCTGTTTTTGAAGTGGGTGGCAGACTTGGATTTACAGTATAAAGATAAGAGGCGAAAGCATTATTAATGATAGGGTTTTGTGCAGTAAGATTGATAACTGTTACTTGGAAAGAGAGGGTAAATGTAGCTCCGCCAGGAATTGTACCAATCGGTAAAGCGACGAGAGAATCTACATTTTGCAAAACTCCGTTTAGTGTTACAGTACTAGGAGTCAATATCGTTCCATTTGGAAGTGGGTCTGTTAGTTGTACGTTAGTTGCAGCTGTATTTCCACTGTTTGTAATAAGAATTGTATAACTGATTGTTTCGCCAATTGTAGCAAATTGTTTATTTGTTGATTTTGTTAATGTTAAATTCGCATTGTTAATTTGAGTGGAAACGAGATTAGAAGAAATGTTTTTTGTAGTGGGTGATTGGCTAGGATTGACGGTATATTGATAAGAAGCACTTGAACCATTAGATACGACATTTGACGCGGGTATTGTGTTTACTACTACTTGAAATGAAACATTTTTTGTTGTGCCAGTTGGAATAGATCCTATATTCACACCAGTAGCGGGATTTGCACCCACTTGTGTCGTGCCATCTATTGTTAAACTGTTAAGGACGTAAGTTGTTCCGGTAGGAATGACATCTGTAAAAATAACGTTGTTCGCATTCGTATTACCTGTACCTGTAAAGGAAACGGTGTACGTTAATGTATCACCAATATCTGCAAAATTTTTATCTACTGCTTTTGCCATAGTTACAGTAGCGTTATTCACTTGAGTAGATACGATGTTGGTCGTATCAGTCCCACTTACTGCCGGCTGATTTGGCACAGGAATGTATTGATAAGTTGTTGTACCACTATTTAATATTGGATTTGTTTGCGGGATAGAAGGAACGAATACTTGAAATGAAACAGTAGTCGTAGAATTAGCAGCAATAGATCCAATTGATATACCAGTAGCGGGATTTGCACCAGCTTGAGTAACTCCGTTAACAGTTACACTTCCTGGAATGAAAGTAGTCCCGCTAGGAATCGGATCTGTATATAAAACGTTCGTTGCGGCGATATTCCCTATATTAGCTAAGGCGATACTATAAGTTAACGTTTCGCCAATATCGGTAAAGATTTTGTTAACTGATTTTGTACCATTAATATCTGCGAGGTTAATTTGTGTTCCTGCAGAGTTGCTTGTTGCAAGACCATTAAAAGTCGTTCCACCGGCAATTGGTGTATATTGAAATGTAATATTAGCAGTGTTAGAGATAGGGTTTTGGCTTGGAAGAGAAACGACAGTTGCTTGGAAAGTTACTGTACGAGAAGCGCTATTATTAATTGTTCCAAGAGATATACCAGCAGCGGGATTTGCATTTGTTTGAGGTACGTTATCTATCGTTACAGTGCCAGGTATAAAGGAGGTACCGTTAGGAAGACTGTCTATAAAAATAACGTTATTGGCGGGAAGAAGCCCGGTATTAGGGATAGTAACGGTATAAGTGAGAACATCTCCAATTGCAGCTACGCTTTTATTCACGCTTTTCGTTGCTTGTATGTTAGGCGAGTTTATATTAATTTGTAATCCGACTGTATTTAACATATATGCATCTCCGTTAGTTGTTAAACGGATTGCGGCGGAGACTTGGGAATTTGTTAAATAAGGAGAAATATCAATAGAAGTAATGTCCCAGCCTTGCCTTCCAGCGGAGATATTTGTACTTGTAGAAGCGCTTTGATTTCGTGTTCCAAATGTCCCTGTTGTATCTAAATTTCCGGCAGCGTTATTTACTTGAGAACCGAAGAAATTATTTACAGCATTATTTGGCCCGGATAATGCATTTAATGAACTGAAATTGGGTCCAAATAATGCTTGATCCCCAGTTAAATCAGCATCCCCTTCAGTAGAACTTATAAATAATCTCCCGCTTACAGGTCCTCCAGCAGGTGTTAAAAACCCTGAGACAGATACATCTGCACTACCAGTTTCTACAGATACACGGTTACCAGCTACGTAAATTGTTAAATTTCTTGCGGGTAAGGAACCGTTTTGATAAGCGACAATGAGCGTCCATCCAGAAGAATTGATAGCTCCGTTAGAAGCATCTAAAGGATCAACAAGTCCAGGGACAGAGCCGGTTGTATAAGAGCCAGATCCTCCAGCTTGAACGAGGGATGTTACATCTGCGGAACGCGTATAGAATCCAAATGTGACAGATCCAGAAACGAAGGTTTGATTAGAAGCTGTAACGGTTGAAGGGGTAATTGAGTATGTTGACACAGGTGTTGTAAAAGAAACAGGGTTTCCTAATACACTCGTAATATTTTGATCACGAGATAAGTAGTTTCCACCCCAAACAAGTTCTGCATAAAGAATAGTACTACCAGCAGGGATATTTAAAATAGCGGTAGAACTATTTTGTGTATAGTTTAATGTTGTACCCGCAGGAAAAGTAGTTACTTGTAAAGCGGTATTCGTAGTTGCGAATGCACCAATTGCCCCGATTGTACCAGCACGGTTTAGATTACTAATTTTACTTAAGCCTAAAGTATTTCCTGTAATAGCAAGTGCGCCGTTAGTGGTGGTAGAAAATCGATTCGTAATCGGCATGTTGTCACCTCATTTACAATATAGTCTTGGTCAAAATAGGATATGTGTGTGACAGATAAAGTGAAACATGTACAAGTTGATTTGGTAATAATGATTTAAATGTCTAGATAAGGGGATGGAATATGCTTGAATTGGAAATCAGGGTGGAACGTCTTAAGGAAGAACAAATAGGCGATATTGTAGAATTATCTTCTTATATTGGGTGGGATTATAACAGAGAAGAAATTGAGACTATTTTTGATTCAGGTATCGTATATGGTGTGTGGAATGAGAGGGAGAAACTGATTGCTAGCGCGGCAATAATATTATATGGGGAGAAATTAGCGTCTATAGGAATGGTCATTGTACATCCGGATTATAAGGGGAGAGGGATTGGAAAGACAATAACGAATTCATGCATTAAGAGCGTATCGGTTCAAACTCCCATTATGCTTATTGCTACGGATGAAGGAAAGCCGTTATATGAAAAACTAGGATTTAGGGCAGTAAGCTATGTTTCTAAATACATATGTAACTCGTACAATGTGAATGATTACTGTGTAGGAAATGAAGATTATATGATGAATTATGAAGAGTGTGATTTAGAAGAAATAATAAAATTGGATGAGTGTGCGTTTGGAACAAATAGAGAAGAGTTTTTAACGAAAAGAATGATGCAAGGTGAACAGTGCATCGTTGTAAAGGACAAGGAACAAAATGTATTAGGTTATGGTTTAAGTATACAAACATCAGAAAATAAAATAATAGGTCCAGTCGTTGCTAAAAATGATGAAATGGCAATGCGAATTGTTCATCATTTAGCAAGAGAGCATAATGGTAAATTAAGAATGGATGTACCAGAAGGAAAGAATGGTTTCATGAAAGAATTAGAGATTACTGGTTTTCAAAAGGTTAATACACCACCAATTATGATGAAAAATAGCGATAAATTATTAAGAAGGAGTAATGAACTGTATAGCATTGCAGCACAAGTTTTTGGGTGAAAAAAGAATCCTTTCGTGAAAAGGATTCTTTTTTATAGCCAACTTAATCACGATATTGATCATGAATAGGTTCAAAAAGGTCTTCCTCGACATCTCTAACAACTGAAAAATGATCAACATTATAATGTCCATGTAGAGTTTTATTATGATGACCGATGATTTGCTCTGCAGATAATACGTCGGAATCAGTTGTGGAATGACCGTTTTTAATTAATGTAACGTCAAATCCTTGTACAGTAGCTGTTCTAACAGCGGTGTCGATGCAATGTTCTGTTTTACATCCACCGATAACGATATGGTTAATTTTTTCTTCTTTCAAAAGTTCGAGTAAAGAAGTGCCATAGAATGCGTTTGTTGCTGCTTTATTAATAAGGATTGCAGACTGAGGTACTTTAATTTCATTATGTACTTCAAATCCTTCTCCGCTGCCAGAAGCAACATCGATATCTCTTACGAAAACAATAAGGGCATTTGAATCTATCGCTTTCTGTACGGCTGTATTTAGTGTAGATAATAACTCGGTTTTACGAAAAACTTCATTTTCTTGTTCATTTCCATCCATTAATTCTTGCTGCGCATCGATAATTAATAGTGCTTGTTTCATCGTGTCTCTCCTTTAATATGAAATAAGTGCCACTATATATATTCATTCAGATTGTAGAGGAATCCTCTATTGTCTACGAAGTAGACGATAGATTTACAAAGTTGTCAAAGAAATTTCATTCTCATAGCGTGTAAAAACATGTATGATAAGAAGTGGAGAATTTTTGAGTAGGTGGGAATAACATGCAAACAGTAGAAGATTATCTTTCATTCTTACATACGAAAGGATTTAAACTATCAGAGGAAGCGCAAGGGTTTATTATGTTCGGACAAGGATATACTGGCGCATCTGATGGGATTGTGAACGTGGCAATAGAAGCGACAATTAAACATCAATTACAGTTTGATGGGAGTTATTTTGTTGCGTTATTAGAACGATTGAAAGAAGAAGAAATTACAGATAAAAAAAGCGCTAAGGCTTTTATGCGGAAGTTACAAGCGTAACTTCACGCAGCCTGCGCTTCTTTTTTTGTTTTGGAAGGTAATTCAACAAAAATCATGCCTAGAAAAATACATAAGCATCCGATAATAGCAGAAATAGAAAGTTGTTCGTTTGCCACGAGTACGCCTGTTAAGGCAGCAAAAACGGGCTCCATTGCAAAAATGATTGCTACTCTCGTTGGAGACGTATGTTTTTGTGCTGATGTTTGAATGAAAAAAGCAATGGATGTCGCAAATAGGGAAGTTAAAAATAGAGCAAATAAAAAGGAAGAGTTCGTCCATAGTGCTACTGAAAATAATTTTTCCCAATCTTCAAACAAAAAGGCGCAAATAGAAGAAAACATGCCGACAGCTAATACTTGCGACGTGCTTAACAATAAAGGTGATATTTTCTTAGAAAAGAAGCCGTTAACGAGAATATGAGCAGCAAAAGCAACTGCACAACCGAGAACGAGTATATCTCCAATGTTTAATTGAAAAGAATCACCAGCCGTTAATAAGTATAAACCTGCTGTTGCTACAGCAATACCAAGTACGATAAAAATGGTAGCTTTTTGTTTTAAAAAGATAAAAGACAAAATAGGCACCATAACGATACTAAGCCCTGTTAAGAAACCTGCTTTTGAAGAGGTTGTATAAAGTAAGCCAAATGTTTGTAATACATAGCCAACACATAAAAAGAATCCAACGATTAATCCAGCGAGGCTACTCTGTTTTATATCTTGTTTTGTAGTTTTTTTTGCGAAAATCATTTGAACGAATAATAAAATAATTCCAGCGAATAAAAAGCGAATACCATTAAAGGTAAATGGACCAACGAAAGACATAGCATTTTGAACGACGACAAATGTAGCTCCCCAAATAAAAGAGACAAATAATAAAGCAAGAGGAGCAATCCAATCTTTTTTCACACTCATACCCCCGTTAATTTTGTAAGATAGCTTTTCTAGCTAATTCATCAGCTACTTTATTTTGACTACTTGGAATCCACTTAATAAAAAAGAGATCGAAACTTTTTATGTACTGCAGTGCCTCCTCTAATAGTGGTGCAAACATTTTATTTTTTGCGTATTCTTTTTCAACAGCTCGCTCGACAAGTTGCGAATCTGTACGAAAAGAGACAATGTTATAATTATGCTCCGTGCAATATTTTAATGCCGCAAGTAAAGCGTGGTATTCTGCTTCATGATTGGACATTGTCCCAAGGGGCAATGATAATTGTACAGCTGGTTGCACCCCTTTAATAAATACGCCTGCACCAGAAGGACCAGGATTTCCTTTTGATGCACCATCAATATATACTTCAATCAAAATGAGAAACCTCCAAATGATAAGATGATCCCCTACTTATATGTTTCCTTTTAAGTAGGGGATAGAGTAACTTAGCCGATTGTAATACTATAACGACATGTAAATGTTTCATTCGCTTGTAAAGATTGGATTCCTTTTTTTTCCTTGAAATCTTTTGCTGGATTTACTTCATCAGCAATCCCGTACCAAGGTTCAATACATAAGAAAGGTGCGTTTTCCCCTGGTGTCCATACGCCGACAAATGGGAACCCGTCAAATTCTACTTTTACAAATTTATTATGTTTATGAGAACGAATAGAGATTTCATCCGTATTCATATTTTCAAAAATAAGCGCATCATTTTTGAATAAATCGTATGTAAGTGGTAATTCATTCGTATTTTCAGTGATTAATTGCTTTTTACTTGAAAGGTAAGGTCCTTCTAGTACGCTTGTTTCTAAGCGTTCAGAACCATTAAATGATAAATGATAATCTGTAAATGATTCGCCCTCTAATAAGGGGAAGTTGAAACCAGGATGTGCTCCGATTGAGAAGAACATCTCTTTTGAAGTAGGGTTATTTACTTCATATGTTACATGAACGATTTGTCCGTCCAGCTCATAAGAAACGAGTAATTCGAATTCGTATGGGTATTTTTTTAATGTTTCTTCATTACTAGTTACAATATAAGTGATTTTCGTTTCACTTTGTTCTTTTACAGAGAATGTAAGATCACGAGCAAAGCCGTGTTGTGTTAAAGAATATGGTTCACCATCTACGTAGTATGTATTATCTACTAATCGGCCGACAATTGGGAATAAAATTGGTGCGCGGCGCCCCCAATAAGTAGAATCGCCTTGCCATAAATATTCAGTGTTATCTTCTTTTAAGCGAACGCTTTGTAATTCTGCACCTTTGTCAGAAATGGAAACGATCACTTTTTCATTTTGAATTGTTGCTGTCATGAAGTGAAACCTCCTAAAACTTTCATATGTTTTATTATACGTTGTCTAAAAGAAAAAAGGTAGTTAATGATAGGAATCTATTGACGAAAGGGAGTGTATTGCGTAGAATATAATCTTGTTGCTTAAAAAACGAATAACGTGGTTCGAAACCATCCCACGTAAAAAAACTAAGGAGATTTTGTCATGAATATTAGAACATTAGTCGGTAATGGTATTTTAGCGGCATTATATATTGCTGTTTCTATGCTTATTCAGCCATTTGGCTTTACGAATGTACAGTTTCGTATTTCAGAGATGTTTAATCATCTTGTTGTATTTAATAAGAAAGCAATTTACGGAATTGTATTAGGTGTATTTTTAACAAATCTCTTTTTCTCACCAATGATCGCTTACGATTTAGTATTTGGAGTAGGGCAATCTATTCTTGCATTAGTTGCAACGATTATTTCTATGCGATTTATTAAAGGTGTTTGGGCTCGTATGATCTTTAATACAGTTATTTTTACAATTACAATGTTTATGATTGCAATTGAGCTTCATCTTGCATTTGATTTACCATTTATGTTGACTTGGTTAACGTGTGCCATCGGTGAATTTGTTGTCATGGCAATTGGTATGCCTGTAATGTACTGGATTAATAAACGAGTACAATTTGAAAGATTTATGTAATAGATGAAAGAGCTATTCCTAAAGGGATAGCTCTTTTTATGTGTAATCACATTGAATATAATACTGTGACTCTTGATAAAATATAATAAAATAAAGTGAGGCTTTCATTAGCTGGTTACATAAAAGAAGTCTTATATAAGGGGAATCTAGTATGAAATATAAAATTCATTGGTTGTATAAAACGAAGCACGGTTTGCAGACGGAATTAACGACAGATTATATGAACATAGAAGATGTACTGCAATTTGCAGAGGATTTCGAGAAAACAGGAAGAGTGAAAGAACTATCATTTTATGATGAAATGGATGCAGAATGGTCATTAAAGGAAATGAAAAAGCTGAGTAAGCAAGTGGAGGAAGAGCTACAAGAAATACTCGTTTATTTTGATGGCGGGTATGATGTACAAACGAAAGAAGCTGGGGTAGGTATATGTGTATACTACAAAAAAGGGAATAAACAATACCGAATTCGCCGTAATGCATATATTGAAGGTATATATGATAATAATGAAGCGGAATATGCATCATTACTATATGGTATGAATATACTCGAGGAATTAGGAATTAAGTATGAAGCAGTTACGCTTCGTGGTGATTCGCAAGTTGTACTGCAGCAATTGGCTGGAGAATGGCCTTGTTATGATGAGCATTTAAATCATTACTTAGATCAAATTGAACAAAAAGCGAGGCAAATGAAATTAAAACTTGTATGTGAGCCGATATCTAGAAAACAAAATAAAGAAGCGCATCAATTAGCTACGCAAGCATTAGAAGGAACCGTCATTGATAGTCATAAAGAAATAACCGAATAGAGAGGTGCAAAGGTGGATAAAAAGCAACTCATTACAGAGGTAAATGACTTATTAGAAACGTATTGTGAAGGGTGTTTTCTGCGAGAACATAATCGAAAGACAAATAGTAAGTATTATGCTCATTCCTTTTGTATCAGGCAATGTACAGTGGGAGAAACATTAAAAAAGTATGGGGAACAGTTGTCATGAAAAAACATCCAGAGAAAGTTCTCTGGATGTTTTTTAGTGTCTTGCTTCATTTAATTGATGCTCGCATTTACTTAATTTCTTTTCTTCATTCATTAAAAATGGCTCATCTAAATCTGTTGCTACAGATTTCATAATCTCAAGCTGAGAACGAGCGGCTTCTACTGCAGTAGTAGCATGCTCTAATGTATCTGGATCCATTGAAATTGTCGCTGATCCTACCATTTTTTGTGCTGTTTCTACACGGAATTTTACTTCTTCAAAATCATTTACTTCTGATCCCATTATTACTTCCTCCTTTGTATATTGCGCATTTCACATAGTTTTTGCTCTGTAAAACGGAAATATACAAAGGAATAACAAAGGAGGTTACCAAGTAAGGTAACCTCCTGTTATATGTTGGATTAAAGTTTTACTACGTTAGCAGCTTGAGGTCCGCGGTTTCCTTCAGTAATGTCGAAAGATACTTCTTGACCTTCTTCTAAAGCTTTGTAGCCGTCACCTTGAATAGCAGAGAAATGTACGAATACATCGTCAGCGCCTTCCATTTCGATAAATCCAAAACCTTTTTCGTTGTTAAACCATTTTACTTTTCCTTGCATGTTACAATTCCTCCTAAAAACATTTGCTTTTTTCATTTAGTGAAATTCATTTGAAAGATAATATAAACTAAAAATGCTATAATCTTGAATATTCTGCTAAATGATTAATTTAAATATACACGAATTGGTAGAATTTAGTCAAGTAAGCGATTTTATTTTTTTGTATTTTTAAATAATTTTTCAACCAGATTTTTAAATAGGTATAGGACAGGCCGAGTATGTAATATTCTTAATTGAATGCTATACATAATGAGGTGAAAGAAAGAATGAATGAGTCTTATTTATTAGATAATGAAGGAATGCGAACGAGAACGGACATACCAAATTGGGTCACAAAAGAATTTCAAAAATTTTCGAGCGTCGTGCTAGAACCAACTTTCCCGTGCTATTTCGGCTTAACAGCTTTGAAAAAGAATGAACTTCGTTATTCATTTCTCTCTCATAATGATTGGAGTCATTTGCCACATACAATGTTATCTTTTTTAGAGTTAATGAAAGAGCGACCAATTGTAAGAAGAGGATTTTTTCTTTTTGTGGAACCGGAATGTGAGGAACAATCACTGGAATATTATCGTGATTACTTTTGGAAAGTACTACAATATTTACATGAAAACGATGATCAAACATGGCCGAAGCAAATTCCTGAAGACCCAGACCATTACTTATGGGAATTTTCATTTGGTGGTGAACCGATATTCGCATTTGGAAATGCGCCAGCTTATAAACAAAGAAAAACTAGGCATTTAGGAAATTCTCTCGTTATTGGGTTTCAACCACGCACCATCTTTGATGGATTAGAAGGGGATCGTCCTAAAGGAGCATATTCAAGACAAACGGTCCGAGATCGAGTTGAAAAGTGGGATCAGCTGCCGAAGCATCCTAACATTAGTCATTATGGTGATCCAGATCATCGGGAATGGAAACAATACTTCATAGGAGACGATGTAGAGCCGATAAAAGGAAAATGTCCTTTTCTTCATAAGTTAGAAAAATAAGAGCCATCATCCGGATGGCTCTTTTGTATATTTTGGATAAAAAAGGGTATTTTAGTAGTAAATATTTTGATGAAAGCTAGTCTATTTTTAATCATTACATCATTACTTAATAGTAAAGGAAGTAGAAAGGATAGAGCGATGTTTGGAGCGATTATACAACAAATTGTATTAGGTATTTCATTAGCTGCGCCGGTAGGTCCGATTAATATTGAAATGTTAAAACGAGGAATTGAACGAGGTTTTTGGCATGCGTGGGTTGTTGGAATTGGTGGAATGACTGCAGATATTTTGTTTATGCTTCTCATTTATTTCGGTTTATCTTCTGTGTTTATGTATACATATGTACAAGCTTTTATGTATTGCACAGGTTTTTTCTTATTATTTTATTTAGGATTTCAAAGTGTAAAACAAGGAATTTCCCACACGAATATGGAATATAAAAAGGAAGAGGTAGGTGGCCTTAAACAATCGTTTATGGCAGGTTTTTTAATTGCGATATCCAATCCATTAAATCTTGTTTTTTGGTTTGGAATATACGGAAGTACACTTAGCTCATTGCTTACGAAGGTAACGAAACAAGAAGCCTTTTTGTACAGTCTTTGTATTATCGTTGGCATTATTTTATGGAATTTAAATATCGCTTTTTCTGTCCATTTTGGCAGGACGTTATTAAAGCAAAAAGCACTTGGCTATATAACAGCCGGAGCAGGTATTATTTTAGTAGGATATTCTATCCATTTTGCATACAAAGCTTTACAGTTGTTCACATAAGATTGAAGGGGAGATTTTTATGTATCGAACCACTATTGACGGAAAAGAAATTATTATTACGCTAGCACCAAAAATCCGAAAAGAAATTACTGATAGGAATCCACTATATGAAGCGGTATTTCATAATGCAGCAAGATTACTACAAACAAAGCAACCGACGTTTGCAGTGAATCATGAAATATTTGGGCTCATTATTGGAGAGGTTCAAAGAGGAGAAGTAACAGTGTTTGCGGTGGAACACATTATTCCGAAGCAAAATATATTTGGATCGAATAATTTTTTCTCGACAATAGAGCAACAGGCAAATTTGTAAAGTGAATCGAATAAGAATAAAATAATAGAAATAGTCGTAACGATATGTTGCGGCTGTTTTTTTGGAAAAGGGGGAAGGAAAATGAAGAGAGTGGGGAAAGAGTTCTTTTTACAACATGATATCGTTATTATGTATAGTATTTTATTTATTTTCATCATTATTTTAAAAATGCAATTATTCGCATGGATCGGTATGTTAGCGTGTTTGTTTGGGATTGTTTTTTATATGCTTAACGAATATATGACACATCGATTTTTATTTCACTTAAAGCCACCAAAAAACGTATTTTTATTAAAAATGTTAAGAAGATTACATTATGATCATCACGTATATCCAGATGATTTAAAACTATTATTCTTGCCTGTATGGTTTAGTATACCTAGCTTTACTATATATTTACTTATATCATACGTTATAACAAAAAGTGTTACTATTACACTTTCATTTGGAATCGGAATGATTATCATGCTTCTCGTTTATGAATGGAAACATTATATCGCACATAAGCCAATTCGTCCGTTCACAAAGTTTGGGCGCTGGCTAAAAAAACAGCACATATTACACCATTATAAAAATGAAAAGTTTTGGTTTGGTGTTTCAAATCCAGTATTCGATTTCATATTTGGAACGCTTAAAGATGGAAAAGACGTTGAATTAAGCGAAACAGCTCGTAATTTAGAAAAAGAGAAAAAGACAGAAGTAGTGCGATAAGCACTACTTCTGTCTTTTGTTTTAATGAGCCTCAAATTTTGACTAGTATGAGATTGCGGTACGTAAATTTTATGCTGAAAAAGTATATTAAAAATTTAGGGGAAAATGCCGAAAAATGTCTATCGAAAAATCTTTGCAGGAATGTATGGATTGTCTAAAATGAAAATAAGTTTCTGAATATTTATAAAATTTAGTCTTTAGGTATGCAAGGGGGAATTGTATTTTTAGTAAGAGAGGGGATTGGATAATGAAACGAGATGATACGTCAGCACGTAAGTTACAAAATGAGGTGAATTATACAGAGGTCGTTCAGTCAGAAGAATTTCAATTGCTATTAAATACGAAAAAGAAGTTTATCGTTCCAATGAGTATTTTCTTTTTAAGCTTTTTTATTGCATTACCTATTTTAACATCGTATTCAAAGGTGCTCAATACACCAGCATTTGGGGATGTTACGTGGGCATGGGTGTTTGCATTTGCACAATTTATCATGACGTGGTCATTATGTATGATTTATAGCAAAAAAGCAGAATCCTTTGATAAACTCTCGCAAAAAATTCTGCAAGATATGCAAAAAGGGAGGGGCTGACTTTGAATGTAACCGCATTTGCACTATTTTTAATCATCGTTCTTGGTACACTCGTTATAACTTATTTTGCATCGAAGAAAACGAAAAATGCGAGTGAGTTTTATACAGCTGGAGGAGGATTAACTGGTTGGCAAAATGGTCTGGCCATTGCGGGAGATTATATGTCTGCTGCGTCTTTTCTTGGTATAGCCGGAGCGATCGCATTAACTGGGTTTGATGGGTTCTTTTATAGTATCGGTTTCTTAGTTGCTTACTTAGTTGTATTATACTTAGTTGCAGAGCCACTTCGAAATTTAGGGAAGTACACGTTAGCAGATATGATTGCGGCGCGTTTTGATGCGAAAAAAGTTCGCGGCGTTGCAGCGCTTAATACGATGACGATTTCAATTTTTTATATGATTGCACAATTAGTTGGGGCTGGTGCACTTATTAAATTATTATTAGGGATCGAATATACGACATCCGTTTTAATCGTTGGTACATTAATGACAGTGTACGTTATATTTGGCGGAATGACTGCGACGAGCTGGGTACAAATTGTTAAGGCTGTATTACTTATGGCTGGTACATTTATTATTTCTGTTATCGTTTTCTCAAAATTTAATTTTAGTGTGACTGAAATGTTCGCTCAAATGAAAACAGCTACACCATTAAAAGATTCATTTTTAAATCCAGGAGTAAAGTATAAAGATGGTCTTGATACGCTATCTTTAAATTTAGGACTAGTCCTTGGTACTGCTGGATTACCACATATTCTTGTTCGCTTTTTTACAGTACGTGATGCAAAAACAGCACGTCAATCTGTTGTATACGCTACGTGGTTAATTGGCGCATTTTATATTATGACGATTTTCTTAGGTTTTGGAGCAGCGGCATTTGTAGGAAATGAGGCGATTATGAAAGCGAATCCTGCTGGTAATATGGCGGCACCTTTATTAGCGAAAGCGTTAGGTGGAGATTTCTTATTTGCATTCGTATCAGCCATTGCCTTTGCAACGATTTTAGCTGTAGTGGCGGGACTTGTATTAACAGCCGCATCAGCATTTGCACATGATTTTTATAATGAAATTATTCGCAAAGGGAAATCAACGGAAAAAGAGCAAGTTTCAATGGCCCGCTATGCGTCTATTGGAGTAGCGGTATTATCCATTATACTAGCGTTATTTGCTCAAACATTAAATGTAGCATTTTTAGTCTCATTAGCATTTGCAGTTGCAGCGAGTGCGAATCTACCAGTAATATTATTCACAATATATTGGAAGCGCTTCAATACAACAGGTGCTATCTCCGGTATGGTTGTTGGTCTTGTATCAGCAATTGTTCTCGTAGCATTAAGTCCAAATGTTTGGAACCCTGTAGCTGGAAAAGCTATATTTGTAGGGGAAGCGATTTTCCCATATACGACACCTGGAATTATTTCAATTCCGCTTGGATTCCTTGCAGCATATTTAGGAACCGTGTTATCTAGTAAGAAAGAAGATGCAGCGAAATTTGATGAGATTCTTGTGAAATCTAATACTGGTCATGGTATTAGTGATGCATCTTCCCATTAAAAAGAGAAGGGCTTTTCGATATATAAGAAAAGCTCTTTTTTTCTTGTAAATATTACTGTAGTGTAAGTAGGATTTTGTCTTAATTTTGTGGAATGAAAATAAGCAGGGAGAAAATTAAATCATCATGGCACCAGCGCAGCTTTTGTGAAAAATAAGTTGTTATGGAAGGTGGAAGAAATGATGAAAACGAAACAGACAGATGAATTGTTAGCAAAAGATGAGCAATATGTTTGGCACGGAATGCGTCCCTTTAGTCCAAGTAGTACAATGGTAGGGGCAAAAGCAGAAGGGTGCTGGGTTGAAGATATACAAGGAAAAAGATATTTAGATGGTATGAGTGGTCTTTGGTGTGTGAATAGTGGATATGGCAGAAAAGAGCTCGCAGAGGCGGCTTATAAGCAATTACAAACATTATCATACTTTCCGATGTCACAATCGCATGAACCTGCTATAAAGCTTGCTGAAAAATTAAATGAGTGGCTGGGAGGAGAGTATGTTATTTTCTTCTCTAATAGTGGTTCGGAAGCGAACGAAACAGCTTTTAAAATAGCAAGGCAATACTATGCGCAAAAAGGTGAACCGCATCGTTATAAATTTATGTCACGTTACCGTGGGTATCATGGAAATACAATGGCTACGATGGCAGCGACGGGACAAGCGCAGCGTAGATATCAATATGAGCCATTTGCTTCAGGATTTTTACATGTAACACCGCCAGATTGTTATCGTATGCCTGGAATAGAAGCAGAGGACATTTATGATGTAGAATGTGTAAAAGAAGTAGATCGCGTTATGACATGGGAATTAAGTGAAACGATTGCAGCTTTTATTATGGAACCAATTATTACGGGCGGAGGCATATTAATGCCACCACAAGACTATATGAAAGCCATTCATGAGACGTGTCAAAAACACGGTGCCTTGCTCATTAGCGATGAAGTAATTTGCGGTTTCGGACGTACAGGGAAGGCATTTGGATTTATGAATTATGATGTGAAGCCAGATATTATTACGATGGCAAAAGGGATTACGAGCGCATATTTACCATTATCAGCGACAGCTGTGAAAAAAGAAATATATGAAGCATTTAAAGGAAAGGGAGAATATGAATTCTTCCGTCATATTAATACATTTGGTGGAAATCCTGCAGCTTGTGCATTAGCACTTAAAAACTTAGAGATTATGGAAAATGAAAATTTAATTGAGCGTTCTGCACAAATGGGCTCGCTTTTATTAGCGCAATTAAAAGAAGAAATTGGAGAACATCCACTTGTTGGGAATATTAGAGGGAAAGGTCTACTAGTTGGAATCGAACTAGTAAATGATAAAGAGACGAAAGAGCCAATTGATAACGACAAAATTGCAAGCGTTGTAAATGCTTGTAAAGAAAAAGGGTTAATTATAGGGCGAAACGGTATGACAACAGCAGGATATAATAACGTCTTAACATTAGCACCACCACTTGTTATTTCGAGTGAAGAAATCGCTTTTGTTGTTGGAACGTTGAAGACAGCGATGGAACGCATTTAATGAATGAAGCGAGCTTGTAGATTACAGCTCGCTTTTGTTTAGTAGGAGGGACTTTTTATGGAGAAGCATGATCTGAGTCAACATTATCACATCGGATATTATGAAGATGGATATGATTTAGAAGTGACGGCGTACAAAAGAATAAATGAACCAGTTTGGGATGCTTATATTCCGCATTATGAGGTAGACGATTTTTATAAGAAAGTGGAGAAAATGAAACTGGGTGAATATACGGATGATTACGGCATTATGGTGTATTCATTTAGTGATGATATTGACGAGGAAGAAGCACGAATTATGTTTGAAAAATGGTTAAAAAAGAACGAGATTGTGTAAAGATAAAATGAAAAGGAGATTGCTATCTTATAAGATAGCAATCTCCTTTTTATTGTAGAAAGCTTATTTACTTGCTTTCATTGCTTTATCTTTTGCACCAAAAGTGTATTTTAACATTGGTGGTGTAATCATTGTAGTTAAAATAACGACAATAACGATAGCTGTAAAGTAATCTTGTGCTAGTAGACCTGAAGAAAGTCCTGTTCCAGCGATGATAAGTGCAACTTCACCACGAGAAACCATTCCAGAACCGATAATGGCAGAAGACTTAGCGTCAAATCCAGTCATTCGTGCACCCAATCCACAACCAATTAGTTTCGTTAATACAGCGATTACTGTTAATGCTAGGATGAACCAAATTTGATTGCCAATACCGTCAAATGTAATATTCATACCGATACTAACGAAGAACACTGGAACGAACATAGCGTAAGCGATTGGTTCTACTTTCTTTTCTACTTCATGTTTGTAGTTCGTTTGAGAAATCGCGATACCAGCTGCGAAAGCACCGATAATACCAGCAATTCCTAATAATTCGCCGAAATATGCGAATGAGAAACAGATGATAAGAGCCGCGCTCACGATAGACTCAGATACGCGTAGTGGTGATAACCAGCGCATAATCGCAGGAACACCTTTCCATCCGATTAAAATAATAGAAGCGAAGAATACAACTTTCTTCAAGATAATCATTGTTAAGTTAACATCATCTGTACCTAAGAAGCTCATTGCAAATGCTAATAGAATAACGACAAGAATGTCATCAAATACAGCTGCGCCTAGCATAGTTGTACTTTCACGTGTTTTCATCTTTCCTAAATCGCGAAGTGTTTGTACGGAAATACTAACACTTGTCGCACATAGAAGTAATCCTAAAAATACAGCATTTCCTTGTTCCATTCCGATAACAAGACCAGAAACGTAACCACCTATGAATGGAAGAAGGATACCTCCAAGTGCAACTGCTAAAGAAGAATTACGATTTGCGTTTAATTCCTCTAAGTCTGTTTCAAGTCCTGCCATAAACATTAAAAGAATAACACCGACATTACTTAATTGTGTTAGAAGCTCTGAATTTTCAATCCAACCTAATATAGCTGGACCGATAACGATACCGACAATTAATTTACCTAGTACAGAAGGTTGACCTAATCTAACACTAAGATCACCAGCGAGCTTTGTACTTAATAAAATAAGTGCAATTTGAAAGAAAAATTCGAAATCCATCGGATCCTCTCCTCATCATTTTTATTTTTATCATACGATTTCTCGGAATTTGCCTAATGAAAATATGTAAAACCCATTAAACAAAGGGTCTGATTACAAGTTCTTTTGAACTTGTAATTTGAACCTGTAATTAATATATAATAAAATGTATGAAAAATCAATGAAAAAATAGCAGATTTTCATGATAGGATTCGATTTAGGTATGGAGAGAATCACTATATAATAAGAAGAAATAAGGATATATTTTTTATGAATTGGAGAAGGGTATATGTTATTAAATAAACGTTTTACAATTGGAGAAATGGCAAAAATGCAAAATATAGCGGAATCTACTCTACGCTATTATGATGAAAAGGGGATTTTTCATCCGTCCATTGTGGACCCGAAAACAAATTATCGCTACTATACAATCGATCAATTTTCACTATTAGATACGATTAAATTTTTACGCCAATTAAATATTCCATTAAAGGAAATTAAGAAATATATTGATGAAAGAAATCCAGCATACGCACTCAATTTACTGGAAAAACAACAAGAAATGATGTTGAAAAAACAAAGAGAAATTGAGTATGCTTTGGCGAAAATGGAGCATAGAATTCATTTAATTAAGGAAGCAACAAAAGTAAAAGCTGAACAAATGGTAATTAAAGAGATCCCGCAGCGAAAGATAACAGCCATTGCTGTTGCCCCGAATACGACGGATGATATGTTTGAGTACTATATTCATTCGCTGCAAAAAAATATGAAACAAATGGATGATAGTTTATTTTCTGGAGATATCGGTGTAACGGTGGCAAAGAAAGGATTAATGCAAAATGAGTTTCAAGCGTATAGCAGTGTTTTTATTCTGCTGGATTACATGCCTTTTCAAATGCATAGTTCAGATGAAATTAAAGAAGGTATATTTGCCTGTGTATATCACCATGGACCATATGAAGAAACGGATGAAACATATAAGAAGGTAATGAAATATATTGATCAAGAAGGATACGAAGTAAGTGGAGATGCGATTGAGATTGCATTAATTGATTGGTCTGTAACAGAAAATCCAGAGGAGCAAGTAACAGAAATTCAAATTCCTATCATGAAAAAACAAAGCAATAAGTTGTAGGGCTCGTATCATAACAAATTGGCATCAAACACAATAATTAAGTTACCTATTTTTTAATTCTCTATTGACCTTCAAGTAACTTTAAGGTTTAAACTGTGAACAGAGCATTGAAAAAAGGAGCATTTATATGATGGAAACAACAGAAAAGTTAAGAGAAAAACCGATAAAAAGTTTATTTATTTCATATTTAATACCAGCTGTTCTTGGAATGGTATTAATGTCAGTTAATATTGTGATTGATGCGGTTATGATTAGTAGAGGAGTTGGAGCAAATGGATTAGCAGGAGTAAACGTGGCTATTCCAGCGTTTTCAATTTTCTTCTCTATTTCATTATGGATTGGAATGGGCGGGGCAACGTTATATTCCATTGCACTAGGTGAAAATAAAGTAGAAAGAGCAAGGTCTATTTTTACGCAATCTATGACGGTAGCAGTAATGATCGTAGGTGTGTTAGCAGCGATTTGCTTATGGAGAATAGAAGATATAGCATACTTATTCGGTGCAAACGAAGTGATTTTACCGTATGCGTTAGACTATTTACACGTATTATTAACGTTTGGAATGATATACGTGTTAGAAAATATTTTAAGTACATTTATACGAAATGATGGAA
Source organism: Bacillus cereus group sp. BfR-BA-01309 (assembly GCF_022664315.1). Taxonomy (NCBI): domain Bacteria; kingdom Bacillati; phylum Bacillota; class Bacilli; order Caryophanales; family Bacillaceae; genus Bacillus; species Bacillus cereus group sp. BfR-BA-01309. The sequence goes on along the minus strand of NZ_JAKUHE010000005.1, from coordinate 38,999 downwards.
ATCCTAATTTAGCGATGGCAGGTCTAGTTGTAACGGCTGTATTAAATATAGTGTTTGACTATATCTTTATTTTTATCTTTGGATGGGGCGTAACAGGTGCTGCTTCAGCGACTATTCTTTCGGCAACGATCGGTTTCCTTGTATTATTAACGCACTTCTTTAGAAAAAGTAGTATTTTAAAGTGGACGAAATTCCATTTTGAATGGGATACAGTTAAACAAATTATGATCATAGGTTTCCCGAGCTTTACAGCAGAAAGTACCGTAGCGATTGTAACGATTGGCTTTAATATTGCATTCGTTCAATATGCAGGAGAAGTAGGAGTCGCTTCTTATGCGATGGTGAATAGTATTCACGCTATGACATTACTATTATTCTTCGGTGTCGGTGCTGCATTGCAACCAATCGCTAGTTTCCATTACGGTGCAAATTTATCAGAAAGATTGCGTGAAGGATTAAAGTTCGCTGTAAAAATTGCGGTAGTACTTGGTGGTATTGCAATAATTGTCGGATTATTCTTCGGGAAATATATTATTGGTCTATTTGATGTCCAATCTCCAGAGTTATTGGAGTTAACATTAACGGGTATTAGCTTGTTCTTTATCCAATATGTATTTTTAGGCTACAACATTGTGTATGGAGAGTACTTCCAATCAGTGCGACAAACTACAAAATCAGTGCTTATTATAATGAGCCGAGGGTTACTATTTATTATTCCATTATTATGGATTATGCCAAAATTATTTGGGATAAATGGAATTTGGCTTGTTATGCCAGTAGCTGAAGTATTGACAGCAATTATCGTATTTACGATGAATCGTATGAAACATCCTGTTCCATTAAATATGGCGGGAGAGAAAGAAGCAATATAATGAAGAGAATCCCCTTGAACAAGTAAGGGGATTCTTTTATGCTTTTAAACTAATCGCAAAAGATCCATCTGTTTCTTGAACAGACGCGAAAGCAACGTTTTTAATATTTGTAATTCCTTTTTCTTTTAATTCTTTATATAACCATTTTTCGTCCTTATGAATTAACTTTAAGTTATCGTATTGAATTTGCGAATCAACGATAAGGGCAATTGGTAATCCGGCATACGTAACATCTATGTTCAAATCTTTTGGAGTTAATGGTACAAGCTCACGCTTAGGTAAAATACTAATGGCTCCATTCGCTTCTAAAATAGCGTATTCAATTTCATGAACACTGGGGTATCCTGCGACGCGAAGGTTAGAAAGTAGTTCAGCAATTGGATATCTACTTTTTTGTAAGTTCTCAAAAATAATGTCACCATGTTTAATTAAAATGATAGGATGTCCGAGAATGAAACGATTTAGTTTGTTTAGTAAGCTTAATTTTGTAAGAAGCAAATGCAAACATGTAATAACGACCATACCGAGAAAGGCTTGCAAAGCACCAGAGACTGGTATGGCCTGAAAAGCTAAATAAGATAAAAAGATAATAGCACCAAAATCATGAGGAGTTAGTTGGGCTAAAGCTGATTTACCGAGCATCTTAAGTGATAGTAAAAATAAGATAAAAAAGAACGATACGTTACATAAAAAGAGAAGCAATAGAGACACTCCTTCGTGCAAAGTTGTACTTACTTTTCCCGAAAGGAATATAAATATTACTTCCCAGAGGATAAATTAGGGTGAACTGGAATTTGTCTGTATACAAACAAATAAATGGATATTATCATGAAAGAAGCAAAGAACTTAGGAGAATATGGATATGAAAAAGAAGAAAATAATTAAGTATATGATAGGAATTATAATGGTTTGCGCCGTTTATGCGGGATTTTTACAATATAACATTTATAAGCATGGGCAAATGAATGCCACCTACGATGCGGATTATATAATTGTATTAGGATCGAAAGTCAACGGAACGAAACCATCATACTCATTGCAATATCGTATTGATAAAGCAGCTGAATATTTACAATCACATGAGAAGACAATTGCGATTGTATCTGGAGGGAAAGGAAAAGGGGAAGATATTTCAGAAGCATTAGCAATGAAAAATGGATTAATGAAACTAAAAATTGCAGAAGACCGCATTATAATGGAAGATAAATCAACGAGTACAGATGAGAATATTAAATTCTCAAAACCGTTAATTTCGAGCGATATGAAAAAAGGAATGATCGTAACAAACGATTTCCATATGTTTAGAGCGAAAAAAATAGCAGCAAAACAAGGTTTACAATTAGAAGGCCTTCCGGCTGAAACACCGAAGCGAATTGTCATTCCATCGAATATACGAGAGTATTTAGCCATTACGCAATATTGGTTTATGAATCGAATATAGAGAAAATAATCCCGCCTGGAAATCTAGGCGGGATTATTTTTGATGGAAATCTTACAAATATGTCATGTTTGTGAAAGGTAAAGCGATAGTTTCTACAATGGATTCCTGACATAATGAAGATAACAAAAACTATTTAGAGGTGAATCGGATGAAAGGAAATAATATATTATCTTCACTATGTTACTTTAGTATCTTTTTTGCACCATTTTTACTGCCAATTATCGTGTACTTCGTTGCGGAGGATGAAGTGAAATACCACGCGAAAAAAGCATTTTGGTCACATATTTTCCCGTATGCGATTTTATTTGGTGGCTTAGCAGTATCCGGCATATATGGCTTAAGCTTCAATCAATCTGATGGTGCTGGAATTGGAATGATGATCACATATGCGGTGTTCATTCTTGTAGGGATTTATTACTTCATTTGGAATATCGTAAAAGGTATTAAAGTTTTGAAAACAGCGTAGTAAAATAAGGAATAATTCGATGTGAGTTTGTCGTTATTTGTCGGTAAGTCGATATCTCTTGTCGAATCGTCGATATATTCGAAAAATCGTTGATATAGTGCAAGGAATCGCCGATATATTTAAATTATCGCTGATATAATTTCATTTACCGTATTAATAGACGTTTTAAAAAGAGCAATTCAAAAAGAATTGCTCTTTTTGTGCTTATAAGTTGTGAATATTGAAAAAGATATGTTAATTTTTCATTATGAAGAGAAAAAAGGAGTGTTTTTCATGAATGAGATTATACATAAAATGGAGCAACACGTTTCAGTTCGTAAATATAAAGAAGAATCAATTCCGAAAGATGTAGTAGACAGAATGGTACAAGCTGCGCAGCATGCCGCTTCCTCACATTTTGTACAGGCGTATTCAGTTATATATGTAACAGATCAAGACCTAAAGGCTAAACTAGCAGAGTTATCCGGAAATCGTCATGTGAAAAACTGCGCAGCATTCTTTGTTTGTTGTGCAGATTTAAAGCGACTAGAAATGGCATGTGAAAAACACGGTACAGAGATAAAGCATGAAGGAGTAGAAGAATTTATCGTTGCAACGGTAGATGCTTCACTTTTCGCGCAAAACTTAGCGCTAGCAGCGGAATCTTTAGGATACGGTATTTGTTATATTGGTGGTATTCGTAATAATCCGAGAGAAGTAAGTGAATTGCTTCATTTACCAGATAAAGTATATCCTGTATTCGGAATGACAGTTGGTGTACCAGATGAAGATCATGGAGTGAAGCCACGTTTACCAGTAGCAGCAATTCTCCATGAGAATGGATATGATGAAAAGAAATATGATGAATTATTAAACGAGTACGATGAAACGATGAGCTCGTATTACAAAGAAAGATCATCAAATAAGAAGAACGTAACATGGACGGAATCAATGAGTTCGTTTATGGCTAAAGAAAAAAGAATGCATATGAAAGAATTTTTAAGTGAAAAAGGATTTAACAAGAAATGAGTAAAAAGGCAGTCCTGTATGCAGGTCTGCCTTTTTTGGAGGAGAAATATGATTGTCTTCGAATAAGTATAGGGGGAGGAGATAATATGAAAAAAGCATTAATCTTTTTATTTGATGGATTTGCAGAATTTGAAGTGAATATAGCGAGTTTATTTTTAATAAGTAAGGAATTCGAAATAATAACAGCAACAATAGACGGCAAAACAGTTATAGGAGAAGGTGGTTTTTTGTGTCAACCACATGTTTCTATCGAGCTTATTGAAGTAGCGGACTATGAAGTGCTTATCGTACCAGGAGGACATATTTTTGACCATTTAGAAAATGAAAAGTTGTTATCTATCGTGAACGAATTACATAAGCAAAATAAATGGATAGCGGGTATTTGTGCAGGGACATCTTTACTACATGCAGCAGGAGTACTTAATAAGAAGAAATTCTCAACATCATTAACACCAGATGAAAAACAATTAGCGCATTTACATGAATGGGAATATAAACAAAATAAAGATATAACCGTTGATGGAAAAATTATAACAGCGGTAGGATCTGCGTACGTTGAATTTGCTGCTGAAATAATGAAGCAGCTCAATTTATTTAATGAAGCTGAAGTGAAGGAGAACTTGCAATACTTTAAAAATGTAACAGCGGTTTGTGATGAAACGTTAGTTTAAGTGAAGATAAAAAGCGGCATAATAGCCGCTTTTTATCGTTTAGTTAGTATTTTATTTATGATTTTGTATCTCTAAAATATGTTTTTTATTTATGATGTAAAATACTCCACCACACGTAATAATATAAAGCATCTTTTATATTGAAAAGCTTACTTATAACAAATGTAAACTTTCAATAAGAAGATACATACCCGTACAACTCAAAAGGATATATGTAAATATTTTGAAAATCCGTTGATTAAGCCATTTGAAAATAATTTGACCTATATACAAACCTAGAAATACGATTGGAATAGCATAAAAACTGGATTCCCAAATTGTTTTGTTTGTCCCAGTGAAGAGTATTTGAGTTAGTAGACTAATGAAATATATAAACAGATAAAAGGCTAATGTAGTTGCTCGTAACTTCTCCTTTTTCGTATCAGTTCCTGTAAAATAAAGTAACAGGGGAGGACCTGGCATACCGATACTTGTCGTTAAAAGACCAGATAATCCGCCAACTATGAAATCTCTAGATTTTGTTGATTGAATTTTAAAGTTGCATATTAGCATCAACGTTAATAGTAAGAGCAGGATGCTAATTGCTAATTTAAATGTGTTGATGTTAATGGAAGTGAAAATGATAATACCAAACGGAACACCAACTATGCTTCCGAAAATTAATCTTTTCAGTAGAATAAAATCAATGTCTGTTCTTATTTTCCAAATGAGTGATATGGAAATAATTAATGATAAAATAATATTTATTTGAATAGCTTCTTGTGGTAGAAATAGCATGAGTAAGAAAGGTGTTGCCATAATAGAAAAGCCAAAACCTGTACTTGTTTGTAAAATAGAAGCTACTAATATAATACATATGAAAGTGAATATAATCTCCAAAATAACCCTCCTACATAATCAAATCCAATACATATTTTAACATAAAGTGAAACTTAAATCAGTGGGGCTTACTGTCCTTTAAAACGGGAAAAAAGCGGCTAAATAGCCGCTTTTTATGATGCATTTAATATTCCAATGATGATCCTGTAGCCTTAAAATATTTTTCTCGTGAAGGCGTCATTACCCGGATTGCTAATAAACAGGAAAGGAGAAGAATGAGTAACGAGCTAATGATTACAGTAATTTGAACGGAAAGAAATTGTGCGGATGCCCCAATTGCTAAAATGAAAAAGATTTGGATGAAATTTTTTATAGAATCAAATACGCTATCAATCCGTCCTATCATGTCTACAGGGATGTTATTTTGATAAAATGTGATAAAGCCAGTACCAGCAAATGATGAAGAAATGCCCAGTAAAATGAAACCGCCTGCCGCGACTATAAATGAATTTGAAAAGGCGAAAATTACATAACCTATTGCTGTAAAAATCATACCGAATCCGATACAATGTTGAATCGGTAATCGTTTAGCAAAGAGAGAAACAAGAAATGAACCAAAAATATATGCAGCACCAGTTATACTAACAAGCATGCTATATTCCATGTCGGATAAAAACAGTACTTGTTTTGTGAATACAACTTCTTGTGAATCGAGCGCCATAGAAACAAGCATAGTGGCTTGAAATAAAACGAATATGAGAATGATGTAAGTTTCCGTTCGAGCGAATGAAAAAACTTGTTTCCAATCACTTCGTAATGTTTGTACGAAAGTATTTGCAACTTCTTCGTTTTGCTTTGTTTGTAGTGTAATGTTTGGTAAGAAATAAATGAGAATAGTAGAAAGTAGAAAGGAAAGTGAGTTGCAGTAAATTACAAAGGATGCTGAGTACGTGGTGAGAAGTATTCCAGCAAGGGCTGGACCGATAATAAAAGCCCCGCTTGTACAAAAGTTATTCCAAGCGTTGAATTGAGCGCGTTCTTCAGCTCGTATGAGCATTGTTCTATAAGAAAATGATGCTGGATCGAAAAATGATGTAGCGATGCGAGTTAAAAAGATAAAAATATAAATGGCCCAAATAGAATCAAATAGTGGAATACAGCCAATGAGAGCTGCCCGAATTATATCTGTGATGAGCATAATGGACCGTTTGTTTAATCGATCTACTATGCTACCAGACCATATTTTTGTAACAACGGTCGCAATTGGACCTACAATCCATAATCCTGCTACAGCAGCAGGGGAGTTTGTGCTATTTAACACCATTACGTTTAGGGCGATGAGATACATAAAATCACCTAAACGAGAAATTCCTGTTCCTGACAATAATAATAATTTATTTTTCATGAGCAGCTGGACCTTTCTTTCATTGTTTTTTAATTTTGCAGGAAATAGCGTATTCCTCTTCGGAGTTTGATTGACGAGCGGTTTTGTTTTCCCAGCGTAATAAAACTTGTGAAACTTCCCAAGTAAGCTGTTGTAATTCCTCGGGAGTTAAAAATAAATGAGACACAATATGACTACCTGTATTTGTTCCTTCTGTGCCGCTTTCTTCAATATAGAAATGAGCAGATTTTGCCTTGTAATATTTTTCAATAATTCCCCGTTTTTCTTTCGTTTCTACTAATTCAAGTAACCCTCCATCATATAAAATTTGAACGTGATAATGTACGCTACCAGCAGATTTATTTAGTTTAGTAGCTACTTGTTTTGCAGTGAGTGCTTCGTCTTTTAAAAGGTGAAGAATTTGAATGCGAGTTGCGTTGGAAATGAGCTTCTGCTGCTCAGCTGAAATAGTAAGTCTATCGTCAAACATTACGAAATCTCCTTTCTTACAATCTAAATTTATTGTACATTCTAAAAAATTAGAACGTAAGGAAAATAAATCGCCTTTTTCCTTTGAATTTCGACATAAATAAAAATAGCATGTACATAAACATGCTATTAAGTGATAGTGGATTCTTTACTCAGTTTCCCGCGATAGAATAAGTAAAGCCATATAAAACTAACAAAAATACAGCATATAGCCAACAAGGTACCGATAACTTGCGGAGAAAGAACCTCTAGAAGCGCTCCTGTAAAAAACATAGATAACTGAATAAGAGATCCATAAATGGAATAATGGAATGAAAAAACTTTACCCATCATATTTTCCTTCGTGTAAGTTTGAAGTAATGTCGTATCAAGTGGAACGATGATTCCTCCTGCTATGCGCATACAGAGCAATGTAATAATACCGACAATAAGCTGATCGGATAAAATGAATGCGAGAAAGAAAATTCCTTGTAGGAAGTAGGCCCAGCCAAATGCTTTTTTCATTCTTTCTTTATTATGAGATATATAAAGATTAACGAGGAGACTACCCATCATAAGCCCAGCCCCTTGAACCGTATATAAAATTCCGATATTCGTGTGAAAAATTTTTTCGGCATAGATCGTTAGAAGTAGCTGATAAGCACCTCCAATCATGCCCCATGAAATGCCGACAAGAATTAAGGTTAAAATAATTTTAGTTTGTAATATGTATGTATAACCATCTTTTATATCAGTAAAAAATGCTTTTTTCTTATTACAAGTATCATGAGAAGGGACACTCATATTATAAATAAAATAGGCTGAAATAAAGTATGACAGGCTATTTACTAAAAAAGCGAACTCAATATGTAAAGATTGTGCAAGGATTCCGCCTAAAGAAGCCCCCATAATAGACATAAAACCATTCATTATACTAGAAAGAGAGTTAGCAGTTACGAAATGATCTTGGTGTACGATATTTTTTAAGGTTGCTTGTTTAGCCGGCTCAAATAAACAAGAAAGTACAGCTAAACATATATTAGAAATGAAAATAATCTCAATTTTATATAGTGCAAATAAATAAGTGAGGACGATTATGCCTCGTAAAATATCGGTAAAAATCAGAATCTTCTTTTTAGAAAAACGATCTACAACGCCGCCAATGAAAGGGCTAAGAAGAAGTTGAGGTAAACCTTTACTTATAAAAGTTAGTGCGATCATAAACGGAGATTTCGTTATGCTATAGACGAATGTTACTAAAGCTACAGTATGAAACCAATCTCCAAGTACACTTAACGTTTGACCGTAAAATAGTTTTTTGAAGTTATTATTTGTTTTTAGAAGTGTAGAATAAGAAACTGACATAACAAGATTAATCTTTATGTAATAAGGATGCTGGAACTTGTTTTTTCCACTCGCTTAAATACACTTTCTCGGCTGTAGGAAGTCCAACAGGTAATTGTGCAATCAATTCTAAACTATTTCCGTCAGGATCGTTAAAGTATACGGCGGCATGCGCTAATTCAGGAAAAACAATCGGTTCAATTGGTTCCATTCCGAAATCTTTTCGTGCTGAAATGCCTTTTTGATTTAGCCAATGAATCGCATTTTCTAAATCATGTAAGCTTACTTGAAAGGCGATGTGTCGTAAAGAGGGATGATAATTAACTTTATATTCAGTGCCTTCCCAAAGGCCGAGCCAACTTTCATTTTCTTTAATCCAAAAGAAAGCAATATCATCTCCTCTTTTATATAATTTCAGTCCAAGTGATTCATAAAAAGGTATTGATATCTCTAGGTTACGGACAGGTAAATGTGCTTCGTAAAGACCTTTAATCATTGTAATCCTCCTTAGTAAAGTATTTCTTAATTTCATAGTAAACGTTTTTTTATTAGTTGAAATCGCAAAAAAGAGGGATATTCATTCATACGAAAGTATGAAAAAACAGCTCAAATATGAGCTGTTTTCGTATAGTTTTTCGTTCAATTGTTAAGGATAGGATATATTAGTATCCGAATCCGCCGCCACCCCAACAGCTACATCCGATGATGATTAGAAGGATGAATAGTACGATAAGCAAAGCAAATCCACCGCCGAAACCAGCGCAACTTCCACCATAGCTCATATGTTTTCCTCCTTTTGAGTAAGTTAATCTATATAATTCATGGACTACTATATACAATATGTTTTTTGTATGGAAAAGGAGCCAGTCTCTTTTTGAATTAGACAAACGCCTGTATGGTTATTTTGATTGTATGTTGGGCTAGTGATATGTGAATGAATTGTTATATAATTTGCGATTTGTTCATAAAAAATATAAAAATTGTAAAAAAAACCATTTTTATATTTTTTTATGAGAGGATTTGTACTATAATTTTACAAGTAATATTATGGGAAAAGGGAGTTTTAGTAAAGAGATGGAGATGGGAAAATTACACAATAAAATAGAAAACAAAAAGAAAGAGCTAATCCAACTTGTTGCTAGACATGGATTGGAACATGATAAAGTTTTGTTATTTAGCCGAGATTTAGATATACTTATTAATAAGTTTATGAATGTAAAAGATAAATTACATAAATAATTTGTAGTTTTTTATATTAGGATATTTTGCGAAAAAGGAGAGGAAATTATTTGGAACATTTACAAGAAGAGTTATATAAACAAATAAAAGAAGAAAAAGGTATTGTTACAGTTTTTTTAAAGAGTGGCGTTAGAATAGTAGGAGAAATTGTTGCGATAGATAAATTTACCGTTTTAATGTTAGTTGATGGAAAACAACAACTGATTTACAAGCAGGCTGTATCAACGATAATGAAATAAGACACTCAATTTGAGTGTCTTTTCATTATCGTTTGCAAGCTTCCACGTCAATGCCGGCAGCTAATAATTTCTTTTCTCCATCTTGTTCAATCATTTTTTGTAATTTAGATAGGAAAGAATCAAAGTTTGTATGCTTTGCTACTTGGAATGTCATTTTATGCTCAATTGGTAGCCACGTATCAATATCAGCTTCGTTATGCTGGATTTTCACCTCAAGCTTATCAAGTGCGTTGGCAACTTTTGCTTCGTACGTTTCTTTCGCTTCAAACTCCATCCATAAATCATATAATTCCTGACCGAGAGAACCTTTTAATGTTCGTTTAATATTCAAAATGGCTTCTTGCTCATTTATTTGTTTTTGTAATTGTAATTCATGACTATTCATTGTATCAAAAGCAGGAATATCACCAGCTTCAGCTTCGACTAGGTCGTGAATGATAACCATTTTAAGTAATTTTTCAATGTTTACTTTTTGATCTAAATAAGGCTCAACTAAAATGGCCATTAGAGACATGCGCCACGTATGTTCAGCAACACTTTCTTGACGTCCGTTAGAAAGCCAGCTGTGTCGCATTTCATATTTTAGTTTTTCTGCTAGTGCAATGACTTGTAAAATGTTATGTTCCATCGTGATCCTCCTCATATTTCCATACTATAATTCTAATATGGAAATGAAATGTGTCAATTCTATGAGTATATTGCGATAAATAGATGATGAGCGTATAATACTTAATATATGTGAAAACGCATTATTAAAATAAAAAAATGTTTTATAAAAATGAAAAGGGAAGGGCCGGAATATGGGAGACGAAAATCAAGTGTTTGCTAGACCAGAAAGAAAAAAAAGGAAGTTTGATATTTCTAGCCCAGTGGGCATAATAGTAGGTTTTGCTATTGTAATAGCGGCAATTATGATTGGCGGCGGCGGAGTAAAAGCTTTTAAAAACTTTTTAGATGTTTCATCTATTTTAATTGTAATAGGGGGAACAACTGCGACAATTGTTGTGGCATATCGATTTGGAGAAATAAAAAAATATACGAAAAGTATTTTTACTGTTTTACATAGAAAAGAAGAAGATTTAGAACAGTTAACGGATTTGTTTGTCGATTTTTCGAAAAAGTCTAAAAAACACGGTTTGCTTTCTTTAGAAGTTGATGGAGAGCAAGTAGACAATCCTTTTATTCAAAAAGGAATTCGATTAATGTTAAGTGGTTACGATGAAGATGAATTAAAAGAAGTGTTAATGAAAGATGTTGAAACGGAAGTGTATGAGTTAAGAAAAGGGGCAGCATTACTAGATAAAATTGGCGATTTCGCTCCAGCTTGGGGCATGATAGGGACTTTAATCGGTCTTATCATTATGCTTCAAAACTTGCAAGACACATCGCAAATTGGTACAGGGATGGCAGTTGCGATGTTAACGACATTGTATGGGTCAGTACTTGCGAATATGATTGCAATCCCTCTTGCTGAAAAAGTGTATCGTGGTATTGAAGATTTATATACAGAGAAGAAGTTTGTTATTGAAGCGATTTCAGAATTATATCGTGGTCAAATTCCTTCTAAATTAAAGTTGAAACTCGATACATATGTATACGAAACAAAGATAAAAAAGGTAAAACGAGCAGCCTAATATTTCAAGGAGTGGTATGGTTATGATGCAACGACCGCAAAAGGGATCGCCTCGTTGGATGACGACTTTTACAGATTTAACGATGTTATTATTAACTTTCTTTGTATTACTAGTTGCTACATCAAAGCAGGATGCAGTAAAATTGTCACAGATGCTTGAAAAGTTTAGTGACGTGGAGCAAGTAGATGCAAAAGTAATGGAAAATACAATACCAGATATTTCACATGAAAAAAATGATGAAAAAATGATCTCGAAAAAGAGAATGGACGAATTATATAAAAAGTTAAAAGCATATGTAGATAATAACGGTATTAGTCAAGTGAATGTATATCGAGAGGATACGGGAGTAAGCGTCGTTATAGTAGATAATTTAATATTTGATACGGGTGACGCGAACGTTAAACCAGAAGCGAAAGAGATAATAAGTCAATTAGTTGGGTTTTTCCAATCAGTACCAAATCCGATTGTTGTTGAAGGGCATACAGATAGTAGACCTATTCATAATGACAAATTCCCTTCTAACTGGGAGCTGTCTTCAGCAAGAGCAGCAAATATGATTCATCACTTAATTGAAGTGTATAATGTGGATGATAAAAGGTTAGCTGCGGTAGGATATGCAGACACAAAGCCAGTAGTACCAAATGATTCACCGCAAAATTGGGAGAAAAACCGTCGCGTTGTCATTTACATAAAAGAATAGTATATTATCATTTTAATAATAAAATAATGAAAATACGAAAATTCTTTTAAAAAAATATTAAATTTTATCATTTTATTTTGTATAATGAGTGAGAATGATAAGGTGAAATATTAAGATATATTTATACATAGAAGGAGAGAATTAAAAAGAATGGCACATAAAATTTTAGTTGTAGACGATGCGATGTTTATGCGAACGATGATTAAAAACTTATTAAAAAGTAATTCTGAATTTGAAATTATTGGTGAAGCAGAGAATGGAGTAGAAGCAATTCAGAAGTTTAAAGAACTTCAACCGGATATTGTAACATTAGATATTACTATGCCAGAAATGGACGGACTTGAAGCATTAAAAGAAATTATTAAAATTGATTCAAGTGCAAAAGTTGTTATTTGTTCAGCAATGGGACAACAAGGTATGGTATTAGATGCAATTAAGGGTGGGGCAAAAGACTTTATTGTAAAGCCATTCCAAGCAGATCGCGTAATCGAAGCTTTAACAAAAGTAGCAAACAGCTAATATAGAAGGGGTGCCACAAGGAATCTAAACATTGATAGCGGATATGCGTGTGGCCCCCTTTTTTCTTGCTTTAAAACACTAAATTGTTATACATGAATGAAATGTTTGTTAGACAGGTAGGGGATTAAAATGCAAACAGATCTATTAAATATATTTTTTGAGGAATCAGAAGAACATTTACAATCGCTAAATGAAAATGTGCTAACTTTAGAACAAAATCCTACTGATATGGATGTTGTGGGAGAAATATTCCGCTCAGCCCATACATTTAAAGGTATGTCAGCGAGTATGGAATTTACGGAAATGGCGGATTTAACGCATAAGATGGAAAACGTTTTAGATGAAATTCGTCATGGGAATATAGTTGTAAATGCAGAGATTATTGATGTGATTTTTGAGTGCATTGATAATTTGGAGAAGATGGTTGCAGATGTGCAACAAGGCGGAATGGGCAATATTGATGTAATTACAACTAAGCAGAAATTAGAAGCATTATTGAATGGCAATGTAGAAACTCCTGCGGAATATATTGAGCAAGAACCTATAAATAATGATGCAGTTTCACATGAAGTGCATATAACTGTTGAGCAACAAGCTATTTTAAAAGCAGTACGTGCAATTATGTGTATTGAAGCACTGCAAAATGTAGGTAATGTACAAAAAACAGTTCCAAGTATTGAGGAAATTGAAGCAGATGCTTTCGGGTTTGAGTTCACAGTATTTATGGATACTGATCAAAGTGAAGAAGAATTAAAACAAGTAGTGCTTCATGTTTCTGAAATTGAGAAAGTAGAAGTGAAGCAAGGACATACATTAAAAGAAGTAGTCTCGAAAGAATTGGGTACACAAGAAGCTATGCAGGAAGATTTACAAGCGGCTACGCATGTGGAATCAACTAAAGAAGTATCGAAGCAATCTGCTAATGCTACACCTGCTAAAAGCGCTGCAAAAACGAAAAATGGTAAAGTGGAAAATCGTTCCATACGTGTTCAATTAGAAAAAATTGAAAGATTAATGAACATGTTTGAAGAAAGTGTAATTGAGCGTGGCCGTATAGATGAATTGGCACAAGCAATTCAAAACAAGGAATTAATTGAGCATTTAAATCGATTAGGCGATATTTCAAAAGATATTCAAAATGTACTACTAAACATGCGTATGGTACCAATTGAAACGGTATTCAATCGTTTCCCGCGTATGGTACGTATGTTAGCGAAAGATTTAGGGAAGAAAATCGATTTACAAATTACAGGTGAAGACACCGAAGTTGATAAAATTGTTATTGATGAAATCGGTGACCCACTCGTTCATTTAATTCGTAATGCAATTGATCACGGTGTTGAAACAGTTGAACAACGTCGTGATGCAGGTAAAAATGAGACAGGTACGATTAAATTAGAAGCGTTTCATAGTGGAAATCATGTCGTTATTCAAATTACGGATGATGGAAATGGTATTCATAAAGGGAAAGTATTAGAAAAAGCGATTAAAAATGGTGTTGTAACAGAATCTGAGGCAAATAAATTAACGGACCGTGAAGTATTTGATTTAATCTTCCAACCAGGATTTAGTACAGCTGAAGTTGTATCAGACCTTTCTGGGCGTGGCGTTGGATTAGATGTTGTGAAACATACGATTCATAGTTTAGGTGGACATTTAATTATTGATTCTGAAGAAGGAAAAGGTAGTACATTTAGAATTGAACTGCCATTAACGTTGTCCATTATTCAATCTATGCTTGTTCAAACGAATGATAAACGTTATGCTTTCCCTCTTGGTAATATTGTTGAAGCAATTCGGATTAAGAGAGAAGACATCCAATCCTTACAAGGAAAAGATGTGTTAAATTACCGTAATCAAATTATTGAAGTGAAGCATTTAAGTACTGTATTTGGTGAGAAAACAGTAGATGAGGCGTTTGCGTCATATGATGGTCAAATGGTTCCTGTGTTAATTGTTCGTAATACACATCGCAGCTATGGACTTATTGTAAACACAATTATCGGTCAAAGAGAAATAGTCCTAAAGTCATTAGGTGACTTCTTTGCAGAGAGTTCTAACTATTTCTCTGGTGCGACGATTCTCGGTGATGGACGAGTGGTCCTCATTTTAAACCCAGAAGGTTTATAATAGGAATGAAGGAAAGCTCCCCACTTGTATACAATTGGGGAGCTTTTTGGTTAATCGTTACTAATCTAAAAATGGGAATAAATACATATTAACGTTTTATATAATAAGTTTGTTAAAATAAAATGAGAGTTTATATCATTTGATAGAAAAACAGAAATGAGGAGGCAGAGAAAATGCCTGAGCAACACACAAAAGGGGATACGAGCACAATTGTGCTAGAAAAAGAAAATGAGCATTTAACGCCTCAAGAATGCGATATTCTTGGCGAAATTGCAAATATATCATTTGGTTCAGCTTCGACTGTATTATCAACAATCTTAAATAGGCAAGTAAGCATTACTGCTCCTCGTATAGAATTGGTAGATTTATATGATTCAAGCGACGTCGAAGTTCCACACGTTGTATTAAACATTCATTTTACAAAAGGATTAGATATGGAAAACCTTCTTGTCCTTAAGCAAGATGTTGCATTATCCATTGCTGATTTAATGATGATGGGAACAGGTGAAGTGGAAGACGGAAAAGAACTTGGTGAATTAGAGCTAAGTGCTGTACAAGAAGCGATGAATCAAATGATGGGGTTCGCAGCTACATCTATGTCTGAATTCTTCCAAGATACAGTAGATATGTCTCCGCCGACAATTAAAGTTGTAAAGTTATCAGAAGAAATGGAGAAAATCTCTGAAATCGATGGGAATCATACGATTGTTAAAGTATCGTTTGATTTAAAGATAGATAATCTTGTAAGCTCTAAACTTGTGCAAATTGTTTCAGTTGAACATGCGAAACGAATGGTAAATAAATTAATGCAATTATCTGGTGACGTAGAAGAGCAAGACGAGCCAGCAGAAGTAGTGGAAACTGAGATTGTAGAAGAAGTTGAAAAAGAGCATTTAACACAAGAAGAGAAGGATGTCCTTGGTGAAATTGCAAATATTTCAATTGGTTCCGCTTCAACAGTATTGTCAACACTTTTAAATCAGCCAGTTACAATTAGTACGCCGAATGTAGAATCAATCAATGTTCGTCATTATGACGGAGTACCAGTCCCATTTGTTATTTTAAATGTTGATTTTGTTGAAGGACTAAAGAATGAGAATGTATTCGTATTTACGAAAGATGTCGCTTTAACAATGGTAGATTTAATGATGATGGGAACAGGAGAAGTTGATCCAGAGAAAGAACTTAGTGAATTAGAATTGAGCGGTATTAAAGAGATCATGAACCAAATGATGGGGCATGCTGCGACGGCGATGTCAGAAATGTTTCAAGAAAAAATGGACATGACACCACCAAATGTTAAATTCGTAACGTTAAAAGAAGAAATGGAATATTTGGGAGAGTCAATGAAAGTGGACGAACTCGTCCAAATTACGTTCAACCTTGAAATTGGCGACCTGCTTCAATCGAAAATGTATCAAATTTTACCGATTTCAGAAGCGAAAGAAATGGTTAAAAGACTTCTATATCCAATGATGGAAGAGGAAGAAGAGATTGTTACGGAAGAAATTGAAGAAGAAAAAATTGTAGAACCTGTTGTGCAACCTATTGAATTTAAAGAAGTAAAACAAATGGAACCAGTATACATGGACACATCCATCTTACAAAATGTAGAAATGAATGTAAAATTTGTATTTGGAAGCACAGTGAAAACAATTCAAGATATTTTAAGTTTACAAGAGAATGAAGCGGTTGTACTAGATGAGGATATTGACGAGCCAATTCGTATTTATGTAAATGATGTATTGGTGGCGTATGGTGAACTTGTAAATGTAGATGGATTTTTCGGAGTAAAAGTGACGAAATCACTATAAGGCGTTGAAATAGTAGATGAAAAGCGTAAAGGTCTTTCTAATTTGCTGGCTATGCATACATGTATGCTTGCTCTTCCCGCTGCAAAGTCAGGCGGAAGAGCAAAATGTGCCAGAACAAAAATTAAATGAAATGAATGTGCAAGAAGAAAATAAAGAAGTTCAAGAGCAGCCAGAGCAAGAAGAAATGAAGCAAGATAATGAGAAACAACAAGAAGTAGCAAATGAACAAGAAATCGAAAAAAAGATAGAGACGGATCAAGGGGTTATTACAGTAAATAAGCCAGAATTAAAAGTTGGCGAAGAAGTGCGGCTTATTGTAGAACCGAAAGAGCAAAATGTTCAAAGTATAAAAGGTATTTTGCGCTTGCCAAAAAAAGGCGATCAGTATGAACAAGAAAGAATTCTATCGTTTAAGTATGAAGAGGAAACGAAGCGATGGATTGCTAACTACAAGGTCGAGACTTTTGATTTGCAAGGTGATTGGAACCTTCAGCTCATTCAAAGTTACAAAGAAAACGAGAAAGAAGAGCTTGTAGAAAATGAAGTGAAAGTCCCGCTCATTCGTATAAATAATGAAGTGCCAACTCTAGATAAAGAGTTACCGAAGTTGCATAAAGTTACGATTGATGAGACGAAGGGAAACGTAATTGAACGAAAACAAGGCGATTCTATACGTGTGCGAGTGAAGGCGACAGACGTAGAATCAGTTGTGAAAGAAGTCCGTGTGATATTAAAGGGGAAAGAAAATAAAGAGATTACCTTTTTATTAGATTACAATAGGCGTGATATGGATTGGCAAAAAGTATTTGAAATAACGGATACGTTGCCAATTGGCACATACGAACTAGTTGTAGAGATAGTGGATGCGGCCGGCAATAAACTGGTTGAGGCAAGTGAGTATATCGTTTCTGTTTTGGAGCAAAAAACAGAAGAGGATAAAAAGGTAGAAGAACGAGAGAAAGAAGAGAAATTAGAAGATAAGAAAGAAACTGAGAAGCAGGAAGACTCGAAAGTAGAAATCCCGCTTCCAGAAGAAAAACCGCCAGTTGTTCAAATTCCGAAAAAAGAAGAGAATGTAAACGGTCTTATAAAAGAACCATTGAAAGAGAAAGAAAAAATTACTTATGTTATAAAAGAGCCTTTCACAGACAACAAGGAAGTAAATAAAGCGAAGGCACAAATAGATAAAGATAATAACAATCAAGTCATTTCGAAAAAGAAAGAGAAAAAAGAAAAGCCAGATGATAAGAAAGAAGCTAAAAGTGAACAGGGAATACAAGCTTCTAATGTATTTGCCATCATGTCAGGTTTATTCGTATTGTTTTTAGTTTTAAAAAGTAATAAAGAATGGGGCTAATAATTTCATAGTAGTGGAGGCGCTTAGATGGAGATTAAACGTACGACAATTGAAAATAAGACGCTACAACCATTAAAACAGCCTGCAGCTATTTCGGAACATGAAATCCAGAAAGAACGAAAGCATAGTAATCTAGTGTTTACTGGACAGTCTAAGATTATTTCGAGAAATAATGAAATAGGGATTTTACTTGCGAGTTTAGGTGATGGAAAGGTTATGAAGGAAATGCTTTCTAAAGAGATGGATACAGTATTACAACTCTTTAAAAAGTTACATACGTTATCTGGAGAAGGGAAGCAAACAGAAAAAGTATTTGAACAAGTAATGAGAAGTTTACAAGGGCTTGTTAAACAGGCGCATATAAAAGAACTTCCTTTGTTAGATGGAACGTATGATTTCGCAGAAGTACAACTATCATTTGGTAGAAAGGTACATATTCCGTTATTAGATGTAAGTGCACTCCTTTCTAGAGTGGAAAGCGATTCGTCAGAAGGAAATATAAATTTAATGGTAACAGTTATTACTGCTTACATAACGAAATTGTCTAACGAAACTATTTTAATTAGCGTTACAGATCGCACTGCTAAAGAGCGGGATGTAAGTGTATGGAGAGCGCTTGCGGAAATGAATATGACACAATTATCACAGGCCCTGCAACAAACGATGCAAGAACATAAATGGTCTATGACATTTCTTTTTCTCTTTGTATGGATTGTTGCTATTATTTTAATTCGAGTTATATAAAAAGGTCGTCACTTTACATTGTGACGACCTCTTTTATATTTTTTCGTAGAAGAATGTATCAAATCTCTGAAGATTATAACGTTCAGGTGTTAAAATTTGTTCGGTACTACCAACAAATAGTACGCCGCCTTTTCGTAAAGCACGACTAAACTTTTCGTAAAGTTTTACCCTTGCTTCTTCAGTAAAGTATATCATTACGTTGCGACAAATGATTAAATCGTAATTTGTATCGAACGACTGCATTAACAGGTCATGTTGTTTGAACGTAACGTTTTGCTTAATGTTTTGATGTAATGAATATATATCATTCTCTTTTGTGAAATGACGCTCTTTCAAATCGATAGGTAATTCTTTTAAAGAACGTTCTGTATATTGACCACGTTTTGCAGTTTCTAAAATGTGGAAATCAAGATCTGTTGCTTGTATTTCAAAACGAAATGGAGCTAGATGCTTCGATAAAATTAAAGAGAGTGTGTATGGTTCTTCACCGGCAGCGCAAGCGGCACTCCATACTTTTAATTTTCCGTTATTTTGTTCAAGTAATTTTGGTAGTGCTTTCGTTTCTAACGTTTGCCAACGTTCTTTATTTCTGAAAAATTCTGAAACGTTAATTGTAATATAATCAATAAAACTTAAAAATAAATTTTGATCGGTACGTAAATTACTTAAAAAATTAGTGTAGTTCTCAAAACCTTTTCTCGAAATAAAAGCATCGATTCTACGACGCATTCTATCTTGTTTATATGAAGCGATATCCATATTAAATTGTTGTTTAAAACTCGCGATAAAATGATCATAATCTTGTTCAATTATCATATTTATAATAGGCACAATAACGATATTGTGCCTCCCCCTTTACATCATACGGATTTTTTGTTCAAAGTTTTTTTTCATCTGTTTTTCATGTAAACCTGGTAAATCATAAATAACAGCATCAATTCCTGCTTCTTTTGCAACGTCAACGGGAATGACAGAAGTATGCTTGTCCCCATTATAAAAACAGAGCACTAAATCGGTATCTTCGATTATTTGTTTTATAAAAAACATATAATCTGATCGGTAAATAGAGTCGGAAGGATGATCAAAAGCGACATACTCGGCTCCGTGTTTTTTTAAGTAATCAAGGACCTCTTGAAATTCATCTGTTAATGCTGGTAACGGCTGTAGCGTGTAAAGGCATAAATTTTGAGCGAGTCTTTCGTTTTCGATGAAAAAACGAAGAATCTCATTTTCGATAGATTTATAACATAATATGTAAATTTTATGTTTGTGAGCATAGTCAGTTAAAAATTTTTTTATTTCTTCTTGATCTAATGCTGTTAATTGATTTGAACCACAAAGAAAAATATTCATAGATTTGTGCCACCTCATGCTAAATTGTAACATATCTTTTATAAAAAATAACTGCAAAATATTAGTGTTCAGAGTATAATTATAAATAACTGGATTTTACGATTAAGTTTAGGAAGAAATAAAAAAATAAATAGGTGATATATATGCTGCGTTCGATCTCGCATAATCCAATTTTATCGCATATACCCCCTGCTACTCAAATGCCGAAAGAAGCAAATGTCAGGACAGGACTTGCATTTTCGGATAATTTGCATGCAGATCCGAAAAAAGATAAATTGTTAGAACAAATGGAAGCATTTGTCGATAACATTGGAGAAATTAAAGAGAAAATTGAAATGGAATTAACGCTTGATAATGTAATGGAATACAAAAATACAGTAAAATCATTTTTGAATTTTTACGTAGACAATGTATTGCAATATAAAGATGTCATGTCTCGTCATCCGCGTTACGGATATTCACAGAAAATGACGATTGTAAAACAGGCGGAAATGGGATTAAATGAGCTAGAAGATGTTATGAATTTAATTAATACGAAAACGGGACATTTAGAAATGTTAAATCAGATTGGAGAAATCCACGGTTTAATTGTAAATTTAGTCTTGTAAAAGGGAAGGAAGCTATATGTACATACAATTATATGAAAAGCTCGTTATTATTCAAAAAGCATATGAAAACATTCAAGCGCTTGGAGAACAAATATATGAGAATTTAAAACATAAAAATGTAAATGCAGTTCAAAAGTTACAAGTAGAGCAATTGCAGTACATTGATGGTTTAAAAAAGTTATCAAGGTCATTTGAAGAAATGGTTGTTCAGTTTTGTAAAGAAAAGGACGTGGAATCATTTCGCGTAAGTGCATTATTTTCGCATTTTTCTAACGAAGAAATTGAAAAAATGGAAGAATTACAAAAAAATGTAGCTGAATTAGAAGAGAATGTAAAAATGATTCTTTTGAAAAATCAATATTACTTAAACGTACTATTAAAAACTACAGAAAGTATTGTGGATTCCGTTTCTGAATATAATTTAGAGCGAAACAATAATTCACAAATCTTTATGAACGAACTATTGTAAAGGGGAAGTGAAACATAATGAGACTATCTGATTATAATACGCCGCTATCGGGTTTGTTAGCGGCACAAATGGGATTACAAACGACGAAACAAAATTTATCTAACATTCATACGCCTGGTTATGTGCGTCAAATGGTGAATTACGGATCGGCTGGAGCAAGTCAGGGCTATTCACCAGAACAAAAAATAGGTTACGGTGTACAAACGTTAGGCGTTGACCGTATTACAGATGAAGTGAAGACGAAACAGTTTAACGATCAATTATCTCAACTCTCTTACTATAACTACATGAATTCGACTTTATCACGTGTAGAATCTATGGTTGGAACGACAGGAAAGAATTCGTTATCTAGTTTAATGGATGGCTTCTTTAATGCCTTTCGTGAAGTTGCAAAAAATCCAGAACAACCAAATTACTACGATACATTAATTTCTGAAACTGGGAAGTTTACAAGTCAAGTAAATCGTCTGGCGAAAGGCTTAGATACAGCAGAAGCACAAACGAGAGAAGATATTGAAGCGCATGTCAATGAATTTAATCGTCTTGCTGCTAGTTTAGCGGAAGCGAATAAAAAAATTGGACAAGCAGGTACACAAGTGCCAAATCAACTTTTGGATGAACGTGATCGTATCATTACAGAAATGTCTAAGTATGCAAATATAGAAGTGTCTTATGAATCTATGAATCCTAATATCGCGAGTGTTAGAATGAATGGTGTTTTAACAGTAAATGGACAAGATACATATCCACTTCAATTAAATAAAGAAAAAGAACCAATGACTGCTGAAATTTACGGTTCGGAAATTCCTTTAACTAGTGGAGCAATCCAATCAGCAATCGATACGAAAGCGAAGATTGCTAGTTATAAGAAAAACCTTGAAGAACTAATGAGTTCTGTAAAGAATGAAGTAAACACAGTAATGGGGAAAGAGTTCTTCGTTGGAGATCAAGCGAAAGATATGAAATTAAACCCGGAATTTGCAAAAGATGTTTCGAAAATGAAAATATCAGCTGAAACAGCAAATAAACTAGCAGCAATTACAGATGGAAAGTATAAAGAAGGTCTTTCTTATAAACAAGCATTAGACCAATTCGTAGTTGGTGTTGCATCTGATAAAAGTGCAGTGAATGCATATCAAAAAATTCATGGGGATTTATTAGAGGGGATTCAGGAAGAAAAGATGGGTGTCGAAGGCGTTAATATGGAAGAGGAAATGGTTAATTTAATGGCCTTCCAAAAATATTTCGTTGCAAACTCTAAAGCTATTACTACGATGAATGAAGTGTTTGATAGTCTATTTTCGATTATTAGATAATGAGGGATAAAAATGAAGGTCTTTTCTTTTATGTTTGAAGAGAGGGCCAGCAGAGGATAGAAGCGGTCAGTGCCTAATAGAGGACCTATCGGTGTGAGACCAGAGATACGGTGCGGTAGAGGAATAAGTTAGGTAAGCGGAGAGCCGGAAATAATTCTGGTTTCTTCTTCAAATTAATTTGAAATAGATAAAGGAGGAGATAGAAATGAGAGTATCTACATTTCAAAATGCAAGCTGGGCAAAGAATCAGTTAATGGATTTAAATGTGCAACAACAATACCACCGAAATCAAGTAACTTCAGGGAAGAAAAACCTTCTTATGAGTGAAGATCCACTTGCGGCAAGTAAATCATTTGCGATTCAACATTCATTGGCGAATATTGAACAAATGCAAAAAGATTTAGCTGACTCTAAAAATGTATTAACACAAACTGAAAATACTTTACAAGGTGTTCTAAAATCTTTAACAAGAGTGGATCAATTAACAGTGCAGGCATTAAATGGACCAAATGGTGAAAAAGAGTTGAAGGCTATTGGTGCAGAGATTGATCAAATTTTAAAACAAGTTGTATATTTAGCGAATACGGAAGAGCAAGGTCGTTATATTTTCGGTGGTGATAGTACAGAGAAGCCACCATTTACAGAAGATGGTACGTATCAAGGTGGAGAAAATGATGTGAACTGGCGACTAAATGATGGTTATGAATTCAAAGCGTTTCGTAACAGCGAAGCGTTATTATCCCCTGTTATAAAAACGTTAAAACAGATGAGCGAAGCGATGCAAAAAGGTGACCAAAAAGCGTTACAGCCGTTATTAGGAGAAAATAAGGAGAATTTAGATGGCATCATTAATCGGACAACTGAAGTCGGTTCAACAATGAACACAATGGAGACATTTAAAACAATTTTAAGCGAACAAAACTTAGCACTTCAAGAAAACCGTAAAGAAATTGAAGATGTCGATTTAGCAATAGCAATTTCTGACTTAGCTTATATTAATGCGACGTACGAAGCAACGCTTAAAGCAGTTAGTACGATGAGTAAAACGAGCATTTTAGATTATATGTAAACAAATAAGGAGTGAAGAATTATGGCAGGAACAATATCTGATTATGGTGGCAGGCAGCAAATATGGAATTTAGGAAATAACATGATAGATACATCAAAGTTAGTAGATTTAGAGCTACAAGCATTGGAAATGAAAAAGTCTCCATATACTACACAAAAACAAACGTTAACAAATGAAAAAAATGTGTATGCAAGTATGAAAAAAGAATTTGGAAGTCTTGTACAAGTATTTAAAGATTTAAACGCATTTAAAGGTGATGAAAAGAAAACAACTTTGTCCAAAGATGGTTTTATGACAGCACAGGCGGACGCTGCTGCTATTCCTGGAACATATACGATTACAGTAGAACGAGTAGCCGAAAGACATCAAATAACTACAGCTCCACTTACTCCTCCGAAAACTCCAGAAGGCATGGAGCAAAAATTTAGTTTAGACTTAAAACTTGGAGTGGATGATGTATTCCAGATAAATGGAAAAGAAGTTAAAGTTTCGAAAGATATGACTTATAAAGATCTTGTCAATAAGATAAATAATGGAAATTATGGTGCATCAGTATATACATTAGGGGATCAACTATTTTTCACATCGACTACTGCGGGAGAAGCTGGAGAGCTGAAATTAACTGATGGTGCCAATGGTTTTTTACAAAGTATAGGATTGGTTACTTCTACTAAAAATACAAATGGAACGAATGCTATTGCGCATCAAGTGACAGGAGCAATAAATGCTGAATATACAATAAATGGAATGAAAGGAACTAGTAAAACAAATAAGATCGATGCAATTCCAGGATTAACTATTAACTTAGAAAAGGTAACTACAGAGCCAATTAAATTAACTATTGAAGATTCTGATATAAAGAATTCGATAGATTTAATAAAAAAAATGAAAGATGAGTATAATAAAGCTGTTAAAAATTTAGATTTATTTACTGGTAAAAATGGAGTGATGCAAGGGAATAACGTGTCATTTGCTATCAATAATGCAATGACAGGTATTTTTAAATTTTCCCAAGATGATAAGTATTTATTTTCTTTTGGTATTCAAATTGATAAAACAGGAAATATAACTCTTGATGAAGAAAAACTGAAAACAGCTTTTAAAGAAAATCCAGAATCCACGAAACAATTTTTCTTTGGTTTCAATGGCTTAGGTCACGATACAGAAAAAAGGTTGGATGGTATATTTGGGGATGAAGGGATCATTGGAAAACGTTCTAAAAGTATCGAAAAGCAAGTAACTGATTTAGAGAAAAAAATTCAAGATATTGATAAGGTTAATAAGGAAAAACAAACAACAATTATTGATAAATATGCAAAGTTAGAAAGTCAGTTAGCTTTACTTGATAGCCAGTTGAAGACGATTAAAGCAATGACTAAAACAAAAAGTGATGACTAATGAAAGTTGAGGAAGTGATCGTATGCAAGCATGGCAACGCTATATGCAAAATGATATTATGACGAGTAATCCAATTAAAAATACAATTTTCATTTATGAAAGGTGTATTGTAGAGTTTCGCAATTTAGAAGGTGTTTTAAATACTTTTAAATTGCAAGAAGGGGACACACTTCTTGAAAAGTTAGAACGCATTTTTGAAGAATTAAAGCTTCAATTAAATCCTGAAATTACGAAAGATTTATATGATAGTTTGTACGGTTTATACGATTGGATTAGCATTCAAATTCAAACGATGAAAGTAACACGTGAAGCAAAAGACATTGATGCGATTGTGAAAGTGTTACAAGATTTAATAGAAGGTTACCGCGGAGCACTTGAAAATGAACAATGATATTTATCGGACGTTTGTCGGCTGTTTTAATGAAATCGGTGAATTGCAAGTGTCAGATGGAGAGTTTGCTGAGAAGAGTGAAATGTTAAATCGTTGGATGATGACATTGGATGAAGAAATGCGCGCACAAGTTGCGGCAGAAGTAAGTCCATTCATTATTAAGGCGGCGCAGCATATTCGAGATAAGCAAAAGATTTTAGAAGAAATGATTATGACAAATGATGGGCGCATGAAAGCTAATTCATTTTACGGTAAATTTTAATGATAGAGTTTAGAAACGGATTCCCCTTTTAGGAGGGGATCCATTACTTTGTTTAAGTAAAGACTTCCGCTGATTGAGGTTTCATTTTATGACTGTAATGAAAAAAAGTAGTAATCTAAATAATGTGAAAATGAACTTTAGTTTGTAGATTATATATTGAAATGTTGCATAGATTATTACGTGTATACAGTTTTTTTGTATTCTTTTTTATATTTTTGTATTTTTCTAAAGACAACAATGGAAAAATGGAATAAAATATGTAAGGGTACATGATTGTTAATATTTTAATAAACACATATAAGAAAATAAATAATGAAATGAAACTTCCATCAGTGGATCATGAAATTAGAAAAGAAAGGGTGTGGAATATGCCAGATTTAGTGAGTGATGTAGGCCATTATATGAATTATTTAGTGACGAAACGAAATACTGTTTCTAGTAATATTGCAAATGCGAATACACCCGGCTATAAAGCACAAGATGTAACATTTGCTGAGCAAATGAATAAAAGTAGTGCATTATATAAGAACAATGTTGCAGACTTAAAGAGCAATCCAGATTTATATCAAACGAATGAAATGCACTTACCGACAGTAAATACGAAAAATACATATGCAAAGATTCAAACAAAATCAATGCAAACGAATAAAGATGGAAATAGTGTGGATGTAACGACAGAAATGCTAGATTTAATGAAAGCAAATCAGTTATACGGTATTTCAATTAACGCAATTAATACACAATATGCAATTAACCAAGCGGCACGCGGACGTTAAAAGTAGAAGGAGAGACAATGATGTTTCAGGCAATTAATGCAAGTGGCTCAGGACTAACGACAGCGAGAAAGTGGATGGAAGTTACTTCTAACAATATTGTAAATGCAAATACAACGGCTGCTCCGGGGGCAAATTTATATGAGCGTCGTAGTGTAGTGCTAGAATCAAACAATAGTTTTGCAAATATGTTAGAGGGGTCTCCTACTAATGGGGTAAAAATAAAAAGTATTGAAGCAGATAAAACTGAAAACTTAGTGTATGACCCAACACATCCACATGCAAATGAAGAAGGATATGTACGTTATCCGAATGTTGATGTGACTGCTGAAATGACGAATGTAATGGTTGCCCAAAAAATGTACGAAGCGAATACAAGTGTATTAAATGCGAATAAAAAAATGCTGGATAAAGATTTAGAAATCGGTCGAGGATAAGGGGGAGTATAGTAATATGAAAATCCAACCAATGCTAAATACGCAACCATTTGGAGCAATTCAGTCAATTGGTGCACCGAAAACTACTCAAACATCTGTAGTTGAGGGGAAAAAGTTTATTGATTTATTGGAAGATATGAATCAAACGCAAAACAATGCGCAAACAGCAGTATATGATTTACTAACTAAAGGGGTGGGAGAAACACATGACGTTTTAATTCAGCAGAAGAAGGCTGAGTCTCAAATGAAAACGGCTGCTCTCGTACGTGATAATCTTATTGAAAATTATAAGTCACTAATTAATATGCAAATTTAGGAAAGTGGACGGGTGTGTTTAAATGGAAAAGATGAAAAATGTTATCCAATCGTTAAAAACGTGGCATAAATTAGTAATCGGTGCTGCGCTTTTAGCGATTGTAACAGGAGCACTTTTATACTTCACCTTGCCAGATAAATATGTTGTTGTATATCAAAATTTAAATGATACAGATAAGCAAGAGATTACAGCAGAATTATCAAAGTTAGGTGTCGATTATCAATTAGCGGCCGATGGATCGATTCGTGTGCAAAAAAATGATGCTCCATGGGTTCGAAAAGAAATGAATGGAATGGGCTTACCGTTTAATTCTAAAAGCGGTGAGGAAATTTTATTAGAAAGCTCGCTCGGTTCAAGTGAGCAAGATAAAAAAATGAAGCAAATTGTCGGTACGAAAAAGCAATTGGAGCAAGATATCGTAAGGAACTTTGCGACAGTTGAAACGGCAAATGTTCAAATTACATTACCTGAAAAAGAGACAATTTTTGATGAAGAAAAAGCAAAAGGAACAGCTGCGATTACGGTTGGAGTGAAGCGTGGCCAATTATTAACGGCAGATCAAGTTGCAGGTATACAGCAAATGATTAGTGCAGCAGTTCCAGGTGTAAAAGCAGAAGAAGTAAGTGTGATTGATAGCAAAAAAGGTATTATCTCAAAAGGAGCAGATGAAGCGCATTCTACTAGTTCCTCTTCTTATGAAAAAGAGGTAGAGATGCAACAACAAATTGAAGGTAAATTAAAGCAAGATATTGATGCAACGTTAATGACGATGTTTAAACCGAATGAATATAAAGTGAATACGAAAGTGTCTGTAAACTATGATGAAGTTACACGCCAGTCAGAAAAATATGGTGATAAAGGTGTACTTCGTAGTAAACAAGAGCAAGAAGAAAGCTCTACTGCACAAGAAGGAGCAGAGACGAAACAAGGCGCTGGTATTACAGCGAACGGTGAAGTACCAAACTACGGTACGAACAATAATCAAAATGGTAAAATCGTCTATGATAATAAAAATGGTAACAAAATTGAAAACTATGAAATAGATAAAACAGTTGAAACAATTAAGAAACACCCAGAATTAACGAAAACAAATGTTGTAGTATGGGTAGACAATGATACGTTAGTAAAACGAAAAATAGATATGACTACTTTCAAAGAAGCAATCGGCACAGCTGCTGGGCTTCAAGCTGATCCGAATGGAAACTTTACAAACGGTCAAGTTAACGTTGTAACTGTTCAGTTTGATCAGCCGAAAGAAGAGAAGAAGAAAGAACCAGAAGAAAGCGGTATAAACTGGTGGTTATTCGGTGGAATTCCAGCTGGTTTATTAGCAATTGGTGGTCTAGTATGGTTCTTCTTAGCAAGACGTAAGAGAAAGAAAGAAGAAGAGGAATATGAAGAATACTTAGCAGAAGAGGAAAGTGCTGCAAGTAATGAAAGTATTATGGAAATTCCCGAAGAAAAAATAGTACCAGAGCCAAAACCAGAACCAGAAGAACCGAAAGAACCGACGTTAGATGAACAAGTGCAGGATGCTACGAAAGAACATGTAGAAGGTACTGCAAAAGTAATTAAAAAATGGTTAAATGGACAGTAAGGGAGGAACAACGATGTTAGATGAAATCTCCTCCAAAGAAAAAGCTGCCATCCTTATTCGTACATTAGAAGAAGGGGTGGCAGCAAAAGTCATTGAATATATGACGGCTGAGGAAAAAGAAGTATTACTTCGTGAAATCGCGAAATTTCGTGTATATAAACCGGAAACGTTAGAAAATGTACTAGGAGAGTTCTTGTATGAATTAAATGTAAAAGAATTAAACCTAGTGACTCCGGATAAAGAATATATTCGTCGCATATTTAAAAATATGCCAGAAGACGAACTAGAAAAATTATTAGAAGATCTTTGGTATAACAAAGATAATCCGTTTGAATTCTTAAATTCACTTGCGGATTTAGAACCGCTTCTTACGGTACTTAATGATGAATCGCCACAAACGATTGCGATTATCGCTTCTTATATTAAACCGCAGCTCGCTTCTCAATTAATTGAGAGATTACCAGATCATAAGCGAGTAGAAACGGTAATGGGTATTGCGAAGCTAGAGCAAGTTGATGGTGAATTAATAAATCAAATTGGTGATTTATTAAAATCAAAATTAAATAATATGGCATTTAATGCAATTAATAAAACGGATGGCTTGAAAACAATAGTAAACATTTTAAATAATGTTTCACGAGGTGTTGAAAAAACAGTCTTTCAAAAGCTGGATGAAATGGATTATGAGTTATCTGAGAAAATTAAAGAAAACATGTTTGTATTTGAAGACTTACTCGGACTTGAAGCTCTTGCACTTCGTCGTGTATTAGAAGAAATTACAGATAACGGTGTTATTGCGAAAGCACTTAAAATTGCAAAAGAAGAAATTAAAGAGAAATTATTTACATGTATGTCTTCAAACCGTAAAGAGATGATTCTAGAAGAATTAGATGGCTTAGGACCGCTTAAGATGACGGATGCTGAAAAGGCACAGCAAACGATTACAGGTACAGTGAAAAAGCTAGAGAAGGAAGGAAGAATTATCGTTCAAAGAGGTGAAGATGATGTCCTTATTTAAAAACAGAATTCCGAAGAATTCTGTTTCTTTTTCTGAAGAAACGTATGAATTACAATTCCCAAAGCCAGCCGCAGTTCATATAGAAGAGGAAGAATTACAAGTTGATCATGCAGAACTTCGTGCGCAACAAGAATCGTTACATATGGAGATGAATCAGCTAAGGCAAGAACAGCAAACGCTAGAAAGAGAGCGTCAACAGCTATTGCAAGATAAAGAACAATTTCAAATGCATATTCATGAACAAATGGAACAGATGG
Source organism: Bacillus cereus group sp. BfR-BA-01309 (assembly GCF_022664315.1). NCBI lineage: Bacteria > Bacillati > Bacillota > Bacilli > Caryophanales > Bacillaceae > Bacillus > Bacillus cereus group sp. BfR-BA-01309. The sequence goes on along the minus strand of NZ_JAKUHE010000005.1, from coordinate 8,886 downwards.
AAGTAGCACGTATGCAGTTTCAAAAAGAACAACAAGAAACAGCATATGAATGGACAGAGTTATTATGGAATCAATCTTTTCATTTAGCAGAAAAAATCGTGAATCAAGCAGTAGATTCACGATTGCTTGATGTGTTACCTATTTTAACTGGCATCGTTCAAACGTTGCCTACTTCGTTTGAAAAATTAATCATTACCGTACACCCAGAAACATTTGAACGTATTCAAGAAGAGAAGGAAAATACGAAAGAGTATTGGTTACTACAATTAGTAGAATGGAAATATGATTTCTCCTTACAGTTCGGTGAATTTGTTCTAGAAGAAGAGAAAGAGTTCTTTGAATTTAAATTTGCACCTATATTTGCGAAACTTCGCCAGAAATGGAAAGAAGAGAAGGTATTTGAGGAGCAAAATGTATGAATCGACTATTAATGAATGAAAACCAAAAATGGAATACATTTATTGAAACGCCGTTTTATACGAAAGTCGGTAAAGTTCATAGTGTACAAGAACAGTTTTTTGTAGCGAAAGGGCCAAAGGCGAAAATCGGTGATGTTTGTCTCGTTGGAGAACATAGCGTCTTATGTGAAGTAATTGCAATCGAAAAAGAGAACAACATGTTACTTCCGTTTGAACAAACAGAAAAAGTATGTTACGGAGATTCAGTTACACTAATTGCAGAAGATGTTGTCGTACCACGTGGTAATTATTTACTCGGAAAAGTGTTAAGTGCAAATGGCGAAGTACTAAATGAGGATGCAGAGAATATTCCATTACAAAAAATAAAACTAGATGCCCCGCCTATTCATGCATTTGAACGTGAAGAAATTACCGATGTATTTGAAACGGGAATCAAATCAATTGATTCTATGCTAACAATTGGCATCGGTCAAAAAATTGGTATTTTTGCTGGTTCTGGTGTTGGTAAATCTACTTTACTCGGAATGATTGCGAAAAACGCAAAAGCTGACATTAATGTTATTAGTTTAGTAGGAGAACGTGGCCGAGAAGTAAAAGACTTTATTCGAAAAGAATTAGGTGAAGAAGGAATGCGAAAAAGCGTCGTTGTTGTAGCGACGTCAGATGAAAGTCACCTAATGCAACTTCGTGCAGCGAAGCTTGCAACGTCTATTGCTGAATACTTCCGTGATCAAGGCAATAACGTACTACTTATGATGGATTCTGTTACTCGTTTTGCGGATGCTCGCAGAAGCGTTGATATTGCCGTTAAAGAGTTGCCAATTGGTGGTAAGACACTCTTAATGGAAAGTTATATGAAGAAGCTGTTAGAGCGCTCTGGGAAAACACAAAAGGGATCCATAACAGGTATATATACCGTACTCGTCGATGGAGACGATTTAAACGGCCCTGTACCAGATTTAGCGCGTGGTATTTTAGATGGACATATTGTATTAAAACGTGAGCTTGCAACACTTAGTCATTACCCTGCTATTTCAGTGCTAGACTCAGTGAGTAGGATTATGGAAGAAATCGTTTCGCCAACTCATTGGCAACTTGCAAATGAAATGAGGAAAATCTTATCTGTTTATAAAGAAAATGAATTGTATTTTAAATTAGGGACGATTCAAGAAAATGCAGAAAATGCTTATATTTTTGAATGTAAAAACAAAGTAGAAGGTATAAATACGTTTTTAAAACAAGGTCGATCTGATAGTTTCCAATTTGATGATATTGTTGAAGCGATGCACCATACAGTATAAGACCTCTGCCCAAGAGGTCTTATTTTTTTGTTTTTTAATATTTCACAGATTTTTTTGGGAAAAAACTATATAATAGAAAAAGAGAACGTTATAATAGGAAGGGGTTATGAAAACAGGTGGATAAACAGCAGTACGACACGATAAAATTGCAAATAAATCAAGAAAAAGAACAGATTTTGAAAGAAGTGTATGAATTAACAGCTGAAAAAAGAAAAATAGAACAAAAAAAAGAATATGATTTATATGTTGTAAAATCGCGTAGTAAAGTCGTACAAACTGGGCAGCGTATAATGGCTGGCATGCTTTCGTCACATACGTTTTCACCTGAAAGAATAGAAGAATGGAATCGGAAAATTAAAAAAACGGAAGATTTTATTCAAAAAAATGAAAGCCTTTTAGAACAGGCAAAAGAAAAAGAACGTGTCATTGATGAGATGTATCAAGAAGGTTGTAGGAAGCTTGCTAAAGTACGAGAAAAGCAGGAAGAAAAAATGCTTCTTGATTTGAAAATGTGTATGAATGGATGAGGTGAATATAGTGATACAGTCTGTATTACCGGTGCAACAAAGTTTACCTCCGCAAAAAGAAAAAGGGCTAGAAGTACAATCAAAAAGTGAAGATTCTTCATTCGATCGTACGATGAGAATGGAAAATAAAAAGCAGCCGAAAACGGAGAAAATGAAACGAGAAGAAGCACCAAAAGAAGAAAAAAAAGAATACATTCTTTCTAAACAATCAGTAACGAAAGAAGAGCCAATTGTAAAGAAAAAAGAAAAAAAAGAAACAGAACAGTTGTTATTAGCTGTATCTGAGCAAATGGTTGCAATTGAGCAATTACGTGTGCAACCGGAATTGTTATATCAATACATACAAAAAATACAAGAGCTATATAAAGAATATGGGAATATAAAACTTAACGAATTACCCGCCAATGAATTACAACAGTTACAAGAGCTCCTTTCAAATATGAATATTAAAAATGCTATATGTTTAGAAGATACAATGCAAATGGTATTAGATAAAGTGACGATGCCAGAGCAAACGATGCAAGTATTGAAAGTTGTAGAAACAGAAACTTGTAATATCGCAAAAAAACAAGAAGATTCCAAAGACTTAGATGTAGATCTTCCAAAAGCTGAGGGCGATGATGTAAAGATAGAGTTGCCGGAAGGTGATGTGTTAAACGATTCGAGTTCAACGGGTGCGGAGTTACTAAATAAAGCAACGGGTACGGATCAAATAGGAAAATCAAATAATGGCGCTGAGAAAGTTACGTTACCTGACTTAGGAAAGAAAATGGAAGCACAAGTAGAAGCGTTGCAAAAATTTGTAGTGAAACAAGAGCGTGTTTTATTTCAGTTAAATCCAGAAAAACTTGGCACATTAACGGTGTTTATGAAAAAACATGGAGATCAAATTGATGTTCACGTAGAAATGGAAAAACATGATGCGAAAAAACGTGTTGAAATCATTTTTGATGAATTGAGACTGAAGTTAAAAGAAAAAGAAATCAATATTCAAATTAGCTATTCAGATAAAGATGAAAATCGAAAAGAACAGCGAGAACAAGAGCAAAGACAAAAACAAAAATTAGCAAGTACGAAACATGAAAAACAACATGCAAAAGAATTTGCGGGATTATTGGAGGAATAAAGTGTGCCAACAGTTGGATTAAATACAACGAGTACAAATCATATTCCGTTACAAGCAGGAGCACAAACAAAAAACGCATCTGTTACTGGTGCACAGTCGACAGCTCAACAAGCAAACGGAGTATCAGCAAGTACTCAAAAAACACCCGGTATTATGGATAAAGATGATTTCCTGAAACTTTTCTTAGCAAGCTTTCAACATCAAGACCCGTTTAATGCGATGGATATGAACCAAATGATGAACCAAACAGCACAGCTATCGCTTATGGAGCAAGTACAGAATATGACGAAAGCAGTAGATAAACTGCAATCAACGATGTATTCGACTGCTCTTGATGGAGGGATGAAGTTTTTAGGAAAGTACGTTAGAGGTGTAAGCAATAATGGAAAGCAAGTGACTGGTCAAGTGGAAACAGTTCGACTTGCTGAAAATAACGATGTGCAACTTATTGTTGATAATCAAGTTGTCTCACTTCGTTTCATAGAGAGGGTTTCTGATAAACCGATAACAGAAACTAATCCGGAAGATGAGAAGAAAGATGATATAGAAAAAAATGAAGAGGTTAAGCAAGATTAATAAAAGGAGTGTACAAAGGTTATGATTAAAGCGTTATATACAAGTATTACAGGGATGAATGCAGCACAAAATGCATTAAGTGTTACTTCAAATAATATTGCAAATGCACAAACAGTTGGATATAAAAAGCAAAAGGCTATTTTTGATGATTTACTATATAATAATACGGTTGGTTCACGTGGTGATGGTGCCTATGCTGGTACGAATCCAAAGAGTATTGGTAACGGTGTAAAGTTCAGTGGGACATCTACTGATTTTAGTGATGGCTCTATTACTTTAACTAGTGATAAGATGGAGACAGCGATAGAAGGAAACGGTTTGTTTTTAGTTGGTGATCGTAACGGTGGAAATGTAGAGTATACGAGAAAAGGGTCTTTTGGTGTATCGAAAGATAGCTATGTTACAAATACAGGTGGACAGTATGTACTAGGTTATGGTGTAAAAACAGGAACACAAGAAGTAGATTTTTCTTCACGACCAAGCCCAATTCATATTCCAATGGGATCAGCTGTTGGTGGGATTCAAACAGATAAAGCGACAATAGGCGGAAACCTTCCTAGAAACCAAAATGCATTATCACACGAATTCACAGTTTTTGATGCGGAAGGGAACTCGTTAACGTTACGTGTAAATATTAAACAAAAGACTACAAAAGAGACTGTAGATGGTAAAGAAGTTGAAAAGCCAGTGCCAGGTGAATATACATATACAGTTTCTGTAAGGAATGATTCTAAAAACGAAAAAGAATTTAAGCCTGTTGAAGGCATGACGGGCGAAAAAAATCTTAAATTTGATACATTAGGAAATTTAAAGGAGACAGATGAGGCTGTACAAAAAGATCCAGTAACTGGTGAAATTACTAAAGGTGGATCTGTTCAAATTCCTTTTGGTGGTGGTCTAACACTTGATTTAAGCGGATTAACAAATTATCCGACAGGGAAAACTATTTCTACAACAGAAGTAACGGGGCGTCCAGCTGCAATTGCAAATGACTATTCTATTTCTGATGGTGGTTTCGTTATGATGAAATATTCAGATGGTAGTATGAAAGTTGTAGGACAACTAGCTGTAGCTACATTCCCGAATTCAGGTGGATTAATGAAAACAGGGAATGGAAATTACGTTGCGACACCATCAGCGGGTATTCCAGGGGTAGGTGTTGCTGGTGAGAATGGTGCAGGGAATGTACGAGGGTCAGCAAAAGAAAGTTCAAACGTAGATTTATCTGTAGAATTTGTTGATTTAATGCTTTATCAACGTGGATTCCAAGGAAATGCGAAAGTAATTAAAGTTTCAGATGAAGTATTAAATGAAGTTGTGAACTTAATTCGATAATATATCATAAAGTAAAATTGTAATGTAGTAGAAAGGGTTTTTTATTCGTATGACGACAAGACAAGAGCGAATTTTACAATTGCCTTTTTTTGGAAATAAACGTGAACTTGCCGAGCAAGTGTTAAACATGGAACGAGAAGAGCATATATATTTACCTGATCAATTTGAAATTAAGCAAGTACCTGCATATTCATTTGGTGAAAAGCAATCAATTATTGGCCGTATTCATGAGTTTTATTTCGTAAGTGTTGGTAGCGAAGGAGAATGGAAGTATCAACTGTTTAAGGACGAGATGAAGTGCCGTGAGTTTTTTATTACACTATCAGGGATAACGGATCAGCAGATTGCATTTTGGTTCAATAACATCGAGTTATTGAAAAGCTCTTAAAAAGCTTTTAAAAGCCCTTTTTTAGGTTTTGAGAGAGGACCTGGCGGTGTGTGGTGGCGGTTAGTGCTTATGTGGGTGCTCGACCGTTGTTTAAGACCAGAGATATGAAGATTTACTAGGCTAGTTTAAGATTTAAGCGAAGTGTAGTATGAATAATACCTGTGGTCTTAGCGTGTTAGATGGACTAATAAGTTTATTTGTGACGATAGATTTCTATAAAAGGAGAGGTGAGGAGGATGGCGCAGAATAAGTATCGCGTTACATTCATTTCGCCAAGTGAGGTTGAGCAGCGGACTGTTATGGCGGCGAGTAGTTTGCCGGATTTAATTCGTAAAGTAGAGAGTATTATTGCAGATCCGAACGGTTACTTTGTAAATGATAAAAAAAATAATTGCTATTTTAAAGTGATTAAAGAAAATGTTACGTTTATTCAATATGAGTTACTATTTTCTGATAAAGAAATTCATATTGAAAAATTAAAACATATAGCACCATCTATATTGAAACAATTATTTAAAAAAATAAATGATCCAGAATTATATGCGCTTGCGCTACTTGATGTTGATATAGCGACGAAAGAATATGTGCTAGAAGAAATGGATTCGGAGCTAAGAATACGAGTCGAAACGGAGCTTTCAAAAAAGTGGGAAGCAATGCCGACAGAAATTGTAGGAGCACAAGAAGTGTTATTAGAGGCACTTGCTTCATTTATACAAGATTAAGCGGCTTTTTAAATAAAGTGAAACTTTAATTAGTGGGGGGGCATCCCCCACTAATTATGAGGTGAACCAATCGGGCATTTACGGGAATGTGATCTCCTACCTAACTTCTTTTCTCTAGCTGATTTTTGAGATGGGAGTTTTACTGCCTGCAAATAGCGGGATAAATGAATCGTTCAACTATCTATATTTTTCATGTAGGTAGTTGACTTTTTCGGTTTGATAAAGCTTAATAATTAGATATACGGAATTAATGGAAGGGGAGCGACACTTTTATGTCACAAGCACAAAGTATTTTATTAGAAAGCGGAACAAATGAATTAGAGATTGTCACATATACTGTTGGTGAAAATCTGTTTAGTATTAATGTAATGAAAGTACGTGAAATCATTAATCCATTCCCTGTTACAACTGTGCCAGAATCTCATCATGCAGTTGAAGGTGTTGTCCAAGTACGTGGTGAAATTTTACCTGTTATTAACTTAGCGACAGCTCTTAATTTAAAATCGACAAAGCCACTTGATCAAACGAAATTTATTATTTCAGAATTAAATCAAATGAAAGTAATTTTCCGCGTTGATGAAGTGCATCGTATTCAACGTATTTCGTGGGAACAAATTGATGAACCAGCTTCATTGTCTATGGGACTAGAAGAAACGACATCTGGTATTGTAAAACTAGATGGAAAAATCATCTTACTATTAGATTACGAGAAAATTGTATGTGAAATTAGCGGTACTGGCTATGACAATAAATCACTTGCAGGTTTAGAGCAAAAAACAGATCGAGCTGAAAAGGTTATTTATATTGCAGAAGATTCAGCAATGCTTCGCCAAATATTAGAAGAAACATTATCATCAGCTGGATATACGAAAATGAATTTCTTCAGCAATGGTGCAGAAGCATTAGCACAAATTGAAAAACTAGCGAAAGAGCAAGGGGAAAAAATGTTTGAACATATTCACCTGCTAATTACGGATATTGAAATGCCGAAAATGGATGGACATCATTTAACGAAAGTAGTTAAGGATAGTGAAGTAATGAATCGTTTACCGGTCATTATTTTCTCTTCATTAATTACGAATGAGTTATTCCATAAAGGTGAGGCTGTTGGTGCGAATGCCCAAGTGAGTAAGCCAGATATTCAAGAGTTAATTGGTCTTGTCGATAAGTTAGTTTTATAAAAAAAGATATGTAATTACTTAGGATTCCTATTAATGTAAGGTAGTCAATTCATATATATGATTGATTACCTTATTTGTTTGGTTTATATATTTTAAATTAAGTATAACTGCTTTTAAATATATATTTTTATGATGAAAAAGTACTTAATAATAAAAAATCTACTAGCATATTTTTTAAAAAAGTAAGATAATATAATCTGTTAATATTAAAATATCTAATTATTGTTCTATTAAAACAGGAGGAATTATAATGAAAAAAAATAAAAATTCTAAAATTTTAACGGGTATTTGTGTGAGTTCAGCTTTGATGTTTTCTGCTACAGCCCCATCTATCACAGCTTTAGCGGCAGGTAATCCATCGATAGCTCCAGCGACTTCAGCCATTAAGGTTGAAAATAAAAAAACGGGTGATACAGATACGATTTCAGTTGGTAATTTAGAAGCTGGAGATATTGTAAAAATATATAATGCGATTAAAGAAGAGAAGGCATTGGCTACAACAACAGTTGGAGAGAATGGTAAAGAAGGAACAATTGCGAAAACAGATTTATTAACAGCAACAGGTGGCACAGTATATGTAACAGTTACTAAGGCAGGAAAAGAAGAAAGCACACGTGTAGCGGTAAAGTATGCAGCTGAGCCAGTAACAAAAGCGCCAGTGGCAGGGGCAATCACAGTAGTGAATAATAAAGCAGGCGTGAAAGATGTAGTGGCAGTGACAGGAGTTAAGACAGGCGACGTAGTTAAAGTATACGACGCAGCCAAAGAAGGAAAAGAACTAGGAAAAGCAACAGTGGCAGAAAATGCGGAAGAAGCAAAAATAGAAATTGATCAAATCGCAAAAGACGCAAAAACAAAAGGAAATGTATACGTAAGTGTACAAAGCAAAGGTGAGTTAGAAAGTACGCGTACAGTGAAAGCATATGATGCAGAAATCACAGTAACGCCAGCGGCGTCAGTAATTAAAACAGCGAACAACGCAACAGGAGAAGAAGACACAATTACAGTAAGCAAGTTAGAAGCTGGTGATGTAGTCAAGGTATATGACGCAGCCAAAGAAGGAAAAGAACTAGGAAAAGCAACAGTGAAAGAGAAGGAAGCAGAAGCCGTAATTACGAAAAAAGATTTATTCGTGGCAACAGGTGGAACAGTGTACGTAACAGTGACAAAAACGAATAAAGAAGAAAGTGCTCGTGTGGCAGTGAAATATGCATCTGAAACAGTAACAAAAGCGCCAGTGGCAGGGGCAATCACAGTAGTGAATAATAAAGCAGGCGTGAAAGATGTAGTGGCAGTGACAGGAGTTAAGAC